>JADMJS010000413.1 GCA_018780435.1 Myxococcales bacterium | reverse complement strand
GATCCGGACCTGCTCCCGCTCGTGCTGCCGTCGGCGCTCGTGGACGCCGAACGAGCCGCGCTCCCGGAGCTGCCGGGCCAGCGTCGCGCACGCTACCGTGACGCCCTCGGCCTCGGCCGCTACGACGCCGAGGTCCTGACAGCCGACGAAGACACGTCGCGTTACTTCGACGCCGTGCTCGCGACCGGCGCCGATCCGAAGACGGCCGCCAACTGGGTGAACACCGAGCTGAAAGGGCGCCTCGACGGCCGACCGCTCACCGAGGCGCCGGTCACCGCAGAGGCGCTCGGGCAGCTCCTCGCCGCGCTCGCGTCGGGCCGCATCTCCGGCAAGCTCGCCAAAGACGCCTTCGCGAGGATGTGCGCGGGCGACAGCGTCGCCGTGGCGCTCGCCGCGGTCGGCGAACAGGTCAGCGACGTGCCCTCCATCGACGCCGCCATCACCGCGGCGCTCGACGCGACGCCCGGCGAGGTCGCGGCCTTCCACGGCGGCAAGACCAAGGTCGTCGGCTTCTTCGTCGGGCAAGTGATGAAGGCGATGAAGGGCCGGGCCAACCCCGAGCTCGTGAACTCTCGGCTCCTGGTGCTCCTCGAAGCGCGGCGGCAACCCCAATGACCCATCCCACCTCCTCCTGGTCTCCCGTCGCGTGGCGCGATGGCGCCGTCATCCTCCTCGATCAGCGTCGACTCCCGCTCGAGGAGGTCTACGTGCGCTGTGACACGGTCGAGGCCGTCGCGGCGGGGATCACCGACATGGTGGTCCGCGGGGCGCCCGCTATTGGCATCACCGCGGCCTATGGAGTCGCACTCGCGGCGCGGCTCGGATGGGATCGGGACCGGGCCATCGCCGTGCTCGCAGCGACGAGGCCCACCGCCGTGAACCTCTTCTGGGCCCTCGAGCGTATGCGCCGCCTGCCTGGGGCCGCCGACGCCGACCAGCTCCTCGCGGAGGCCATCCGCGTTCACGACGAGGACAAGGCGATCTGCCAGGCCATCGGTCGCCACGGCGAAGCGCTCATCCCCGACGGCGCGACCGTCCTCACCCACTGCAACGCGGGCGCGCTCGCGACGGGCGCGTACGGAACGGCGCTGGCCGTGATCCGCGCCGCTCACGCCGCCGGCAAGCGCATCAAAGTCATCGCGGACGAGACGAGGCCCTACCTCCAGGGCGCCCGCCTGACCGCCTGGGAGCTCCACAAAGACGGCATCCCGGTGACGGTCATCACCGACAACATGGCCGGCTGGCTCATGGCGCAGGGGCAGATCGACTGCGCCATCGTGGGTTCGGATCGGACCGTGCGTAACGGAGACGTCTGCAACAAGATCGGGACCTACTCGGTCGCGGTCCTCGCAAAACACCACGGGCTGCCCTTCTACGCGGCGGTCCCGGTCTCGACCTTCGATCTCAC
>JADMJS010000506.1 GCA_018780435.1 Myxococcales bacterium | reverse complement strand
AGCTGCCCGAGCTGTTTGCCGCCACGACCGCGCTCGCCATGATCCGCGACCCCGCGTTCATCATCCTCACCGCCCTCCAGGACCTCGAACTCCCCGCCCTCCTGCTCGTCGACATCCTCGACGAGGCGTTCCCCAACTCGATTCCGATGCACAAGAAGTGGGACTTGGTGGTGGCCGTCAAGCACTTTCACCAACGACGAGGCATTGAACGTTGAGCACCGCCGCCCCGTCCCTCTCCTCGTCCAAACTCTGACTTTGACTTTTTTTTGGTTTGGCTCGGCCTCCCCTCGCGCACCGCCTCCGATGCCACGCAAATTCGTTCTCCAGTTGACGAAAGAAGACGGTTCTGTCGTGCAGCGCTCCGTGTCGCTCACCGAGAGCGAGTTGTTTGTGCGATTCCTTTTTCCGTCGTTGGTTCTCCTGACACGTCCCTTGGCTTCGCTGCAGCTTCGCTGTCAGCAACTGATCGACGTCTCGGACAACATCGCCAAGCTGACGCGCGTTACCGATTTGGCGGTGCGCAGCCGTTTCTTTCTTGTTTTGCGCTGACGCCGTCGCTGCAGCTCCGAGAAAACGCTTTGACCGCAATTCCCGCGGGCGTGTTTGCCATGACGCAGCTGGTGGTGCTGGAGGTGCGTCGCCGCCGCCCGTCGATGCGTCGTTTTGCTCACGCGTTGCTGCGCAGCTGACGGCCAACCGCTTGGTCGCGATCCCGCCAGAGATCGGAATCTTGACGGCGTTGACGGAGCTCTATGTGAGCCGCAGCCCGGGCGCCCCGCCACGTCTGACCTTTTTTTGGCAGCTCGGCGGCAACGCGCTCGTGGCCGTGCCTCACGAGATCGGACGTCTCACAGCGCTCCAGGTTTTGGACGTGAGATTTTTTGGACCACCGTTGTGCCCTCTCACCGCCCGCCCTTCAGCTGAGCCGCAATGCGTTGACGGCTGTGCCGCCGGAGCTTGGTCGGCTGCCGGCCCTGCGCGCGCTCTTTGTACGCCAGTCCATTTGATTTTCGTGCCTGACGCGCTCACAGCTCATCGACAATCCGCTGACCTGGCTGCCGCTGGAGTTAGATCGATTGCCGTCGACAACACGCCTCTTCGTAAGCTGCCGGCCGCGTCGCCAGCCTGCGTTCACAGTGACTGACAACTATCCGTGTAGCTCAACGGCAACCCGCTCCCGATCGACGCTGGCGTCGCGCACGGCTTTGCCAACTCTCGCGACAAGCTGCCCGAGCTTTTTGCCGCCACATGCCACCTCCTCGCCGTGATCCGTGCCCCCGCGTTCATCATCCTCACCGCCCTACAGCCCCTCTTCATCCCGGCCCTCCTCCTCGTCGAGATCCTCGACGAGGCGATCCCCAACTCGATCCCGATGCACAAGAAGTGGGACTTGGTGGTGGCCGTCAAGCA
>JADMJS010000528.1 GCA_018780435.1 Myxococcales bacterium | reverse complement strand
ACATCAACTTCGGGTTCATGAACAACATCCCGCTGACCACGGTCTCGGAGATGACGCGTCAGCTCTCGACCTTGCTGCGCTCCGGCGTGCCCGTCGTGGACTCGCTCGCCGCCATCGTCGAGCAGACCGAAGATCAGCGCCTCTCGCGCGTCATGGCGCAGGTCCGCCGCACCGTCAACGAAGGCGGCGCCCTCCATCAGGCGCTGCGCGACCACCCGAACGTCTTCCCGTCGCTCTACTGCAACATGGTGGCGGCCGGCGAGGCGTCGGGCACGCTCGAGCTCGTCTTCCAGCGCCTCGCGTCTTTCATCGAGTCGCAGGTGAAGTTGCGCGGCCAAGTGCGCTCGGCGCTCATGTACCCCGCGATCATGATCTCGTTCGCGTTCATCATCGTCGCGATGCTCATGACCTTCGTGGTCCCGAAGCTCGTCGAGATCATCGTGGAACAAGGCGGTGCGCTGCCGCTGCCGACGCGAATCCTGATCGTCGTGTCCGATGCGTTCCGCCATTACTCGTGGCTGGTCGCTATCGTGGTCGTGCTCAGCCTCTGGTACTTCAAACGCTGGCGCGCCACCGAAGCCGGCGAGCTCAAGTGGGATCAGTTCTGTTTGAAGCTGCCGCTCGTCGGCGACCTCATGATCAAGATCGTCATGGCGCGTTTTGCTCGCACCCTCGGCACCATGATGGGCGCGGGCGTGCCGCTCCTCACCGCGTTCGACATCTGCAAACACGTCGTCGACTCCGCCGTCTACCGGCGCGTCCTCGACGACGCCCGTGGTCAGATCCGCGACGGCGACAGCATCGCCGCACCCCTCAAGCGCTCCGGCAAGTTCCCGGCGATGGTCACGCAGATGATCGCCATCGGCGAGAAGACCGGCGAGGTCGAAGAGATGCTCGGCAACGTCGCCGGCGCGTATGAACAACAGGTCGAGACCAAGGTCGCCCGGCTCACCGTGCTCCTCGAGCCGGCGATGATCGTCATCCTTGGCGCGATCGTTGCAAGCATCGTCTTCGCTGTGCTCATGCCCATGCTGAGCATGAACGAAGCGCTTCGTCAGGGCGGCTGATCGAAGCACTCAGACGACGAACTCAGGGGGGCTACGGCGCCCTCAGAACCCCAGCACCCGATGGCCGAGAGCGGCCGGAAAGAGGAAGAAGAACATGCACGAGCAGCGCGTGGAAACCCAGTCGTGGACAGCATTTCTGAACAAGACCGGGATCCGGCTCGCCGCCCCGCGTCGCCGCCGAACGAGCGCGCCGAAGGGCATGACGCTCATCGAGATCCTGGTCGTCATCGCCATCATCGGCATCGTCGCCACCGTCGTGGCGGTCGGCGTGGTCGGCTACATGAAGGACGCGAAGATCGAGACGACGAAGACCCTCGTTGACAATGTGGCAAAGGGCGTCTCGTCCTTCGCGGTCACGCACCGCGGGATCCCGAAGGACCTGAACGAGCTGGTCGAGAAGAAGTACATCAAGAAGAACCAGACGAAGGATCCCTGGGACAACGAGCTTGAGTTCACCGCGGGCAACGGCGGTGCCATCGACGACTTCACGCTCTGCTCGAACGGCCCCGACGGCAGCGGTGGCAACGAAGACGACATCTGCAGCAATCGCGACGAAGAGTGAACGAACGGTCTCGCGTCGTCCTCGGTGATGGGATGGCGTCCACTTGGGCGGCGGCGATGTCGCGCGCGTGGACGTCTCCTGCCGTTGGCGATGGTGAGGCCTCCCAAGTCGTCGCACGCTGGGGCGTGCGTCCCGGCATGTCGCTCATCGAGATCATGGTGGTGCTCGTGATCTTCGCGATCACGGCCGTGCTCGGGGCGATGGCCTTCGGCGCGGTGTCGGGCTCCGAGCTCAATCAGAGCGCGGGCGAGCTGGCGTCCGCGGTCCGCTACACCTACAACCTCGCCGCCATCAACAACAAGGCGTACGCGCTTTACATCGACCTCGATCAGGGGACCTATCACGCCGCCCCGGTCGACGACACCGGCGGCGAATGTGAGCGGGTGCTGCTCGCGCCGAACGGCTCCGACTCGGACCCGCTCATCGTGCGCTACGGTGACGTGAAGGGGGAGGGCAAGGACGCGTCGATCTTCGATGAAGACTCGGACGACGAGGAGGGTGGGCGCCCCGGCATGTTCGACGCCGCCATGGCGGGCGCCGGCGGCGACAACGACGAGCCCGCGCCGCCCACGTGGTCCGACGATGGTGGGACGGCCTCGGGCCGGCTCTGGAGCATGCTCGGCAAACAGACCCAGAGCCTCGCCAAGGAGGAGTCGGCCAAGGCCGGCTACGACCTCGACGAAGACACCGGCGAGCAGAAGCGTATGCCCACGATGCGCAAGAACATGCTCGCCAAGCCGAAGCCCCTCGGGAAGGCGGTCAGCTTCGACGGGATCGTCGTTCGAAACGGCCAGGAGCCGGTCACCGAAGGCGTCGTCCCGATCCTGTTCTTTCCGCACGGCCTCACGCAGCGCGCGCTCATCTACTTGAAGGCCGGCGACGACGACATCGTGACCGTCTCGATCCTGTCGCTTCAGGGGAACGGCAAGGTCTTCGGGGAGCGGCTCGACCCCTCTGAGTTCGAGGAGAAGGCGGATTGAGTCACGATCTGCCCAGCTCAGCCCCGCCCTCGGCCGGCGCGCCTCCCGGTAAGCGCGTGCGACGCGGCTTCTCGCTCCTCGAGATCCTCGTCGCGACCGCGATCCTGGCGATCGTGTTCTCGTACGTCTCCGGCTCGGTCATTCAGTCGGGATTCTTCCAGGCGCGGGCGCCCATGTACTCGCAAGCGGCGCTGATGATTCGGGGCGTCGTGCTCGACGTGGAGGCCGGATACCGCGAAGACGGCTTCCCCGAGAACGACGTCACGAACGAGAACTGCGAGCTGCCTGACGACATCGGCGACGACTTCGAGTGCGAGTACGACGTCGAGAAGCTCGAGCTCGAAGCGGACGAACTCGGGCAGATGGCCGCGCAGCTCATGGAGAACCTCATGGCCGGCTCCGGTGACGGCGGCGAGGCCAACATCCTGCAAGCGTTCAGCGTCCTCTCGTTCTTGTTCATCGCCGGCGACATGCCCGTGAGCCCGCTCTGTCCCGTGACCTCGTCGCAGTTCATCGAGATGTGTTCGATACGCCCGGAGGCCATCGTTCAGAACATCATGGGAATGGTGAGCTTCTTCCCGACCATCATCGAGCAGGCCGCGGAGAAGACGCGGAAGATCAAAGTCCGTATTCGCCACAAGGACTTCGATGAGCCCATCCTCGAGATCGAGACCTTCTCGGTCTCCGTACCCGAGGAGCAGAAGGCGCTCACGGAAGAGGGCGCCATTGCGGACCCGACGGGCGGCGCCGATGGCGAGCCGAAGCCCAAACAGAACCCCGGCGGCGGCGGTGGTGAATAATGAGCGCCGCTGTCATGACTCTGCGACGTCAGGCTCGTCGCGCCTTCACGCTCTTCGAGATGCTCGTCGCCGTGGGCCTCCTCGGTCTCCTCGGCGCGCTCACCTTCGGCGTCATCAGCTCCTTCTTCGCGATTCAGCGGGACACCGACGCTCTCGTGGAAGTGAACCACATGGCCCGGGTCGCCTTGAACCGCATCACACGGGACCTAAGCCACGCGTTCCTGTCGCTCAATCAAGGCATCGAAGAGCGCACCAAAGTGGTCTTCATCGGTGAGCGGGATCGCGTCGTGATGGCCTACATGGGCAACATCCCGACGCAGCTCGGCGCGACAGAGACCGACCAGGGTGTGGTCGAGTACCACCTCGGCGACACGAGCGAAGACCGCGAAGGGCGCGACCTCGTTCGGCGCTTCGAGCCGGTCATCGACGATACGCCGGAAGCCGGGGGGACCGAGCTGGCGATCGCCAGCGGCGTGCAGTCCTTGAGTTTTGAGTACTGGGACGAGGTGAACTTCGAGTGGGATGACAGTTGGAAGGCCGATGATCCGCTCTCGAACACCGAACCGGGCTACATCCTGCCGCTCCGAGTCAAGGTTCGGCTCGAGCTCGTCGACACGACCGAGACCGAATACGTCTTCGAGACGCAGACACCGGTCTACATCACGAAGCCGCTGCTCTTCGGGCTGCCGCTCTCCGCGACCGCCCAGCAGTGGAAGGCCGGGTCGCAGCTCGACAAAGCCACCGAGCAGATGAAGTCAGGCCTCCAGCCTACCTCCATCCCCAACTTGTTGCCGGGTGGCAATGGTACCGGGGGCTTACAATGAAGATCACGCCGTCGCTCATCGCTCCGAGCGCTTCGGGAAGGAACCCGTCCTTTCGAGAGGCCTGTGCGCTCGTCCGAGACGAGCTGCGCGCGGGCCCGAAGGTCCCCGGTTCGCCCCGCGGCGTCGCGCTGCTCATCGTGCTGATGGTCGTGGCCATCCTCACGGCGTTCTCGGCGGAGTATCAGTACAAGTCTTACGTGCGGCTCCACGTCGCGTCGAACATGCGCGACGAGGTCACGGCCTACTACCACGCCCGCTCCGCGATGGAGGTCGCGCGGCTCGTGGTCAAGAGCCAGAACATCGTGACCAACATGCTGAACGCGGTCGCGGCGTTCGCGCCCAACATGAAGAACCAGAACGTCGAGCTCTGGACCTTTGCGTGCGAGTTCGCCAACGCCTTCTGCACCGGCAAGCTCACGCTCATGGGCAAACCCTTCTTCGATTTCACGGGGATGGGCGGCGTCGGCGTCGAGAAGGGCGGCTTCTGCAAGTGCCGCGCACAGCCGGAAGACGGGCGAGTGAACCTGAACGCCGTCGACACGCCGGAGGACAAGCAGACGCTCTTTGCGGAGCTGTACGGGCAGCTCGTGTCGAAGCGGAAGGAAGAGCTCGCGGCGGGCGAGATCGACCGAGATACGGCCGAGCTCGCCTTGAACATCATCGACTTCGCCGACGCCGACGAGACCAAGAGCGACTTCGTCGCGGGCGCCGTCGTCGACGCCGCGGGCGGCGAGGGCGCGCTCGGGCAAGGCGCCATCGACCCGAAGAACGCCAAGTTCGACACGCTCGAAGAGATGCGGCTCGTCTCGGGGATGAGCCCGCAGCAATACTGCGAAGTGGCCTCCGAGTTCACGCCCTACGCGACCCAGAAGCTGAACATCAACACGGCCTCGCTTCGAACGCTGCGGCGCATCTTGTGCTCGAACGCCCAGCCCGGCACCGAGACGGCCTGCTACGGCTATCCGAACGCCGTGGACCTCGGCCTCTACTGCGCCGACATGTGCCGGACGCTCCGGCAGGCGCTCATGAGCCCGGGCTTCGGCAACGTCAATCAGTTTCTCACGCTCTTCGACAAGCTCCCGGCCGACTGGGGTGAGCGCCCCATCTTGAAGAAAGACGTGCTCAATCAGCGTCTTGGGACGCAGTCGCGCGTCATCCGCATTGAGACGGTCGGCGGCTCCTACGGCACCTACCGTGGCCTGTCCGCCGTCATCGACACGGCGACCGGCGAGTACATCTACTGGCGCGAACATTGAGTGCAGTCCACCCGCGCTTCGGGAGGGACGCCCTCTTTCCAGCAACTCCTTTCGCATTACGCGTTCGAAGGTTAGGATGACGGCCCCATGGCCCAGACGATCATAGGCCTCGACATCGGCTCCTACTCCGTGAAGCTCAGCGCGCTCACGACCTCCTTCCGGTCGGTGGCGTGGACGGGCTTTCGCGAGGTCGTGGTGCCTAAGGCCGCTCGGGAGAACCCCGAGTCGGCTGCGGCGGACGTGCTCGCCGAGCTGGCGAAGGACCCGAAATACGGCGGCGCTTTCGTCGTGACCGCGCTCCCCGGCGACCGGGCCATGACGCGCTTCGTGACCTTCCCCTTCTCGGACCCGAAACGCATCGACGCCGTTCTCGGCTTTGAGCTCCAGAACCGGCTGCCGCTCACGGTCGCCGACATGATCTACACCTTTCAGGTCACGGGCCCGACCCCGGACGGCAAGACCGAGGTCTTCGCCGCCGCCTGCAAGCGCTCGACGCTCTCGACGTATCTCGCCGCGGTCTCGGGCTCCGGGCTCGATCCGCGCATCGTCACGCTCGACACCGCCAGCTACCTGAACCTCTACGATCAGCTCCAGAGCGCGGTCAGCGCCGAGCGCCCCACCAACGTGAGCGGCGACAAGGACGCGGGCGAGAAAGACGTGGGCGGCCTGGGCACCGTCGCCTTCATCGACATCGGTCACAAGACCACGAAGGTCTGCATCGTCGAAAACGGCCGCCTCTGCACCGCACGCTCGATCGGCCGAGGCGGCCTCGCCGTCACCAAGGCCATTCAGCTCGCGCTTGGCGTCGACTTCGAGACGGCAGAGAAGAGCAAACACGAGAACGGCCAACTCCCACTGAACAATCAGGGTTTTGCGGGGCAGGGCGGTCCGCCGCCGACGCCGCTCTCACGCGCCATCGCCGATGCGATGCAGCCGCTGGTGGTGTCGCTTCGCCAGACCATTCAGGCCTTCGTCAGCGAGCGAAAGCGAGACCTCGACCGCATCTACGTGACCGGCGGCGGCGCCCGCCTCGATGGGCTCTACCCGTGGCTCGAAGCGGAACTCGGCCGGCCCGTCGAGCGGCTCCCGGTGGAGCGCCTGGAGATCAGCCGTGGCAGCAACGCACCACAGGGCGCCGACGTCGCCGCCAAGGGCATCGGACTCGCGCTGGTGCAGGCCGCCGCGTCGCGCCATCGCACGACGCTCGACTTCCGTCGGGCCGAGTTCGCCTATGCCGGCGACTTCGAGTTCGTGAAGGACCGGCTACGCAGCCTCGTCGCGATGGCGGCTATTCTCGTCATCGTCGGATCGGCGTGGGCGGTCGTGAAGAACCGCAGCCTTGAGAAGCAGCTCGCCGACCAGAAGGCGCAGCTCGAGTCCTTCAGCGCACGCACGCTCGGGCAGAAGATGAGCAGCTTCTCCAAGGCATTGAAAGTGCTGCAGAGTCCGCCCGATGACGGCGCAGAGCAGGACCTCTTTCCGCCGATGACCGCGACGGTCATCCTCGAGCGCATCACGGGCTTTCAATCCGAGCTCAATCGAGAAGCCGTCACGCCCACGGACGGCGCGTCACCGCGCCCTGCGCAGCCTGGTGGGCCCGCAGACGACCCGCCGCCGCGCCTGCGTAATCGGGTCGGTGGGGGCATACAGCCGCCGAGCCGTCCCGAGGTCGCGCGCCCGGCTGGGATTCCCACGGCGCCGGCCTTCGATCCCGCAGCGCGGCCGTCGGCCATCCGCAACCCCCGAACGTTCCCACAGCCACCGGTTGGCGGAGCGCCGTTCATCCCGCCGGGAGCCACGTCGCCCCTTCCGGGAGCGGTACCCCCCATCGGTATGCCGTCGCCGGAGAGTCCGTCGGTGACGCCGCCCGTGCCAGGAGACCCGAGCAGTGCCCCGGCGCCGACCGCAGAGGGCGCTCCTGCGGGTGACAGCGCCTCGGCCGCGAGCAAGATCGAGCTCTCGAACGTCGAAGTCGACGTCTTTGGGGATGTGACGATCACGGCCGAGACGCACGAATCGAACGTGAACGGGAAGGAGATCTTCCGGCAGCGAATCGAGTCGGACCCCTGCTTCCGCGAAGTGAAGCGCCGTGACATCGGCGAAGTCGTCTCCACGGGGCGTCACTCCGACTGGGTCCGCTTCGAGGTCACCTTCAAGGTGCGCTGTCCAAAAGCGGGTGAGGTCGAAGGCACCGACGCGGACAAGCGCGTCAGCGAGAAGGCCGACAAGCCGACCGCCGAGGAAGAAGAACCATGAACGCGGGGCTCTCGGGCGCTCTCGGGCGCATGAACCCGCGGGAGCGGACGCTCGTCGTCACGCTCATCAGCATGGTCTCCAT
>JADMJS010000491.1 GCA_018780435.1 Myxococcales bacterium | reverse complement strand
CGGAAGAACGGCCTCTCCTTCAAGGAGTTCGGTCTCTCCGGCCAGGGCAGCTGAGCCTCGCTCGTCGCGTCGTCGCCCCCGCTGCGTCTTTGACTGCAGCGATGGCCGGCCACGACGCCTCCCCAAGCCCCGTGCTGCGGCCACACGCCGCTCGAGCACTCGCCTTTGCCGCGGTAGCGCGTCGCTGTGTCGCCGTTGGGCTGATCGCGGGGTGCGCCGTGCAAAGCGCGTCCGCACCGGGACTCACCCTGCCAGCCGCCTATCCGGCCCGCGTTCGCTTAGAGCCGGCGGTCTCGCGCGAGCTCGTCGAGAGCATCGCCGGGGGCGTCCTTACAGAGCGGGTCGACGCCGACGTCTCTGACGTCATCGTCGACGCTGCTGGCGTGTGGCGCATTGGGCTTCAGCCGGTTGGGATCGAAGGCGACGAGGCCCGTTGGTCGCTCAGCGTCGACGGTGCCAATAGCCCGGCCGCGTCCGGTGGGTGGGCCGCCGACGCCACCGTCGAGGGGCCACCCCGCACCGGGCCCACATCGCGGCGCAGCGCCGGACCACTCGAGCCACCCGTTCGAGAGCGCGACGCCGTGACGCTCGTGCGTTTTGCACGCTGGGATCCGGTCTCGGACCGAATCCGTGAGAGCGTCATCGTGACCCGCAGAGCCGCGCTCGGGCCCACGGACTCCGACCCGGAGTACATCGGGGTCGACCCGTCCGAGCTCGACGCGGCCCCCGTGCTCGGCGACGACGTGCTGCTCGCCTTTGGCGAAGCGCCTGCCCCAGCACCTTTGCTCGCCGCCTTGCCCGCCGATGCCTACGTGAGTCCGAGCACCGACCTCGTCTACCTCGAAGCGCATCGGAACACGCGGTCGTGCCTGCGTTTGACCGAACATTTCCGCTTCCTCCTCGGTGTTCCGCCCGCGGCCCCGTCCGGCATTCGCCCGCCGGCGACCGTGTCGGGGCCCGCGCTCCAGCAACTGGCCCCCGCCGCGCCGGCCGTGGCCCAGCGGCGGTCCGTCGCGCCCGGTGAGTCCGCGGAAGTGCGAGCGGGCCGGCATGTGTGGGTGTTTCGAGCGATCGAGCTGTCGAGCCCCGCGGAGGAGGACACGTGCCAACCACCGGCGGGCCGGCGGTCCGCGTGGCTCTTGGTCCACGTCGGGGCCGACTCGGCCGACGACGTAGCGCCCTGATGCTTAGGGCTCGGTCGAAAATAAGTGGGAGATTTGACCGCGCCGCGCCCCGCCCGGCCCCTTCCAAGTCCGAAGACATACTCCCCGTATTTCGAGGACTTGGAAGGGGCCGGGCGGGGATGCGACGCGTGGCAAATCGAATCACTTATTTACGACCGAGCCCTTAGAGCTCGGCGGGCGCTACAACCTCAAGGAAGACGTCCTCGAGCGACCGCCCCGCGGCCCGCAGCCCCGCGAGCATCGCCGCGTCGAGATCACGCGCCACCACGCCCTTCTCGATCAGCACGACTCGGGTGCAGAGTCGCTCCAGGGTCTCGAGGAAGTGGCCCGTGAGCAGGATCGCGGCGCCCTCCTGGGCGCGCCTCGCGAGCGTGTCACGGACGAGGTGAACGCCCCGCGGATCGAGCCCATTCAAGGGCTCGTCGAGCACGAACGCGGGCGGCGCCCCGACCAGCGAGGCAGCGAGCGCGAGCCGACGCGCCATACCTTCGCTGTATTCGCGAGTCAGTCGGTGCCGCGCCTCGAAGAGCCCAAAGGTGCGCAGGAGGCCAAGGACGACGTCCTCGCCGCCCGCGACGCCACGGACTTCGGCACAGAAGCGCAGTACTTCCTCCCCCGTGAGGAAGGGCTCGACCTCGCCGTCCTGCGGGACGTAGCCGAGCAGCCGCCGCGCGGCGAGCGGCGCCGATTGGACATCGTGCCCGCCGATGGTCGCCGTCCCGCCATCGGAGACGAGCTGGCCGGTCAGCACCCGCAACGCCGTGGACTTGCCGGCGCCGTTACGGCCGATGAGCCCCACGATCTCCCCCGCGCCGACGCGCAGCGAGAGATGGTCGAGGACGACACGACCGTGGAAGCGCTTCACGACCGATGCGAGTTCAATCACGACGGGACCTCATGAGGTCAGAGCACCGGAGAACAACTGGCTGGCCGCGAAGAAGACCGCGAGCATGAGACGGCCCGCCCAGGCGCCGATGGCGGGGGCCGACGGGCGACGAAGGGCGAGCGCCACCGAGCAGAATATCGACCCAAGGAGCCCGAGGAGCGTCGCCAAGAGCCCCCAGAACACCGTCGTCCCGCCGGACGGCCAAGCACCGAGCAGGGGCGCCACGAGCGCAGCCAGCGTGACCGGGAGGAGCTCCGTCGCCGCGATCGTCCAAAGGGCGAGCCGGGTGGGCGCTGGATCCACCGGCAGCCCGCGCGCGAGGAGCGGCAGCCCGACCTCCCGGCCGAGCGTTCGTTCGGTCGAGAGCAACATCGCGAAGGCCAGCAGCGCCATGTCCGACGGGGCCATCCCGAAGCGGCCCGCGGTGAGGACGAGCAGAGGCAGCAGGACGACGAGGATCGGCACGATCCGATAACGTCGCCGGCTCGAGAGGAGGAGGCGCCGGAACGCCGACGCGGCCGCGGCCGGGAGCAATGCTGCGGCGCGTTCGCCATAGACCCGGCGCGGCAGCCCGTTCTCGCGGAAGGGCGGCAAAATCTCGGACTCCCGGAACCGAGCGAACATAGTCAGGACCTGCTCAGTCGCGCTCTCCATCGTCCGCCGGAGGGCCACGAGCGTGACGACGGCGATGACGGCGAGCCCGGTGAAGACGCCGTTCTGGCCACGTTCGAGCGACGCCCGCACCGCGAGCTCGCCACCGACCGAGAGTACGAGCCCAACCACCAGCGCCGCGGCCGGTCCGTAGAAGAGGAGCGCGGCTTCGGGCGGCCCGAGCCCCTGAGCGAGGTACGCCTTGAGGGGCGACTGCCCCGAGATGAGCGAGCGCGCCGTCGCGATGTGGATGGCGAGGGCGCCGGACAGCGACGCGACGAGGACCAGCGTGCTCGCGAGCACGCCCATCCCA
Organism: Myxococcales bacterium; assembly: GCA_018780435.1. GTDB lineage: Bacteria > Myxococcota_A > UBA9042 > SXOO01. Next base: position 4,801 of record JADMJS010000491.1, on the reverse strand, counting down.
TAGGCGAGCACGTGCCCATCCCGGAGCAGCGGCAGACCGGTCAACGCCGGGACCAACAGAACCGGCAGATGAAGGAGCGCGGTGAGCAGCACCCGGCTCCGAAGCTGGGCGTCCGGCGGGATGGGCCAGTGCTCGAAGCGCGGCAACCCCGCGCGACGCATGAGGATATCGAAGGTCGAGTAACAACCGACGAGGAGCGTCGGGACGAGGCTCCAGAACACCCAGGCCCCCGCCCGCGCCGGCACGGGCGTCCGTGGCGGCTCCGAGAGCCAGAGCAGCGCGGCGGCCGCCAGGACGAGTACGGCCACCATGATGAGGCCCACGGGCGACCCGGCGCGTCGGCGTTCACTGAGCAGGCTGAGTCGGAGGAGCGCGAAGGTCATGGGCGGGCGGCACTATGGCGCACGGCGCTGCCGCTTGCCAGCTTCGGGCGGCGGCGAGCGGGGCAGATGCCGCGACAAGTTTGGAATTTTCGAGAGCCGGGCTATGGTCGCGCGGTGCAACCGAACCGATTCCGATTCACCGACCTCATCGCGCGCAAGCGTGACCGAGGCGCTCTCACCGCCGACGAGATCCAAGCCGTCGTCGACGCCGTCACCCAGAAGTCCGTCCCGGAGTACCAGATCAGCGCCTGGCTCATGGCGGTGTTCCTGAACGGGATGACCGCCGACGAACGCACCGCCCTGACGCGCGCGATGACACGCTCGGGCCGCGTCCTCGATCACCGCCACCTGCCTGGCTGCAAAGCCGACAAACACTCGACGGGCGGCATCGGGGACAAGGTCTCCATCTGTCTCGCGCCGGCCGTCGCGGCGTGCGGGGTGTGGGTGCCCATGGTCTCGGGCCGCGGCCTCGGCCACACCGGCGGCACGCTCGACAAGCTCGAAGCGATACCGGGCCTACGGACGCGCCTCGACGTGCCCGAGTTCACGCGCGTCCTCGAAGCCGCCGGCTTTGTAATGGGCGGCCAATCGGCCGACATCGCGCCCGCCGACAAGACGCTGTACGCGCTGCGCGACGTCACCGCGACCGTGGAGAGCCTGCCCCTCATCGCGAGCTCGATCATGAGCAAGAAGCTCGCGGAGGGCATCGACGCGCTCGTCCTCGACGTGAAGGTCGGATCGGGCGCGTTCATGAAGACGCTGGCCGACGCGCGGGCCCTGGCTACCGCGCTCGTCGAGCTCGGCAAAGGCGTCGGCGTCGCAACGACGGCCTTCCTCACGGACATGGACCAGCCGCTCGGGCTCGCCATCGGCAACGCCAACGAGACGGCCGAAGCCATCGACGTGCTTCACGGCCGGGGCCCAGCCGATCTGGTCGAGCTCACGGCGATCCTCGGCGGCGAGATGTTGCGCCTCGGCGGCGTCGCGCGGGACCTGGATGAGGGCAAGGCGGCGATCCGAGCGTCCTTCGCCGACGGCTCGGCGCTGGCCCGAATGAAGACCATGGTCGCGCTACAGGGCGGAGACCCCACCGTCTGCGACGACACCTCGCGCCTCCCGCAGCCCGCGTTCCGGGGAGAGCTGCGAGCGGCTCGAAGCGGCGTCGTCACGGGCTTTGAGACGGCGGGACTCGGCTACACGATCATCGCGCTCGGCGGCGGGCGCAACACAGCGGAGGACATCGTTCACCCCGAAGTCGGCATCGACCTCCACGTGAAGCGTGGCCACGCCGTCAAGGCAGGCGACGTCATCGCGCTCGTCGGTGCGCGCTCGGCGAACGACCTTGCGATGGGCCTCGGACGCCTCGCCTCTCAGATCCACATCGGCGATGAGGCGGGCGCTGAGCCGGCGCTCATCCTCGAGGTCATCCACTGATGAGTAGTGTGGGGCTGGCGCTTGCCTCACGCGGCCTCGCCGCCGCGCTGAGCGTGGCCGAGAGCCCATCGGCGAACACCGCCGCCACGACCTTCAAGGACCTGCGCGCCGCGGCGCCGGAGACGCCGCTGTCTCAGCGGCTCATCTCAGTCGCTGGCGTCGGTGTGATGATCGGCCTGTGCTGGCTGCTCTCGCGCAACCGTCGTGCGATCTTGTGGCGCCCCATCGCCTGGGGGGTTGCGATGCAGCTGGTCATCGGGCTCATCGTGCTGTCGCCGACCCTCGGCGACGCCCTCTTCGACGCCATCAACAGCGGCGTCGGCCGGCTCATGGCCTTCAGTCAAGAAGGCGCCGATTTCGTCTTTCAATCCATCGCGGCGCATGAGGTGACCGAGGTCGACCTCGCGACGGGCGAGAAGGTGACGCGCACCATCATCGGCCACATCTCCCCAGCGCTGAAAACCGTGGCGTTCTGGATACTTCCGTCGATTATCTTCTTCTCGTCGCTCATGGCCGTGCTCTACCACCTCGGCGTGATGCAGCCTATCGTGCGTGGCATGAGCGCCATTATGCAGCGCACGATGAAGGCCAGCGGCGCCGAGTCGCTCTCGACGGCGGCCAACGTCTTCCTCGGGCAGACCGAAGCGCCGCTCGTGGTGCGCCCCTTCATCGACGGCATGACGCGCTCCGAGCTCTTCACCATCATGGTCGGCGGTTTCGCCACCGTCGCGGGTGGCGTGCTCGCCGCGTATGTCGGCTTCCTCCAGCAGTCCCTCCCCGATGTCGCCGGCCACCTCGTCATCGCGTCGATCATGGCCGCCCCGGCGACCCTCGTGGTCGCGAAGCTCATGGTCCCCGAGACCGGCCACCCGGCGACGGCGGGAGCGAGCGCCGAGACCGACGCGGCGACCCAGAAGCTCGACACCAACGTGGTCGAAGCCGTCTCGCGTGGCGCCAGCGAAGGCATGACGCTGTTCTTGAACGTCGTCGCGATGCTCATCGCGTTCGTCGCTATGGTCGCGCTCGTGAACTGGGGCATCGCCTGGCTCGGCGGCCTCGCCGGGCTCGACCTCTCGCTCGAGAAGATCCTGGGTTGGGTCTTCGCACCGCTGGCTTTCTGCATGGGCATCCCGTGGGGCGAATGCCTCGAAGCCGGCCGACTCCTCGGCGAGAAGACCGTCCTGACGGAGCTCATCGCCTACATGCACCTCGGCGAGCTGATGCAGACGCCGGGCGCCCTCAGCTATCGCAGCGCCGTTATCATGAGCTACGCCCTGTGCGGGTTCGCGAACTTCGCCAGCATCGGCATCCAGATTGGCGGCATCGGAGGTCTCGCACCCGGCCGCCGCAAGGATCTGGCCGAGCTCGGCGTCATGGCTATGGTCGGCGGCACCATCACTACCCTCATGCTCGGAGCAATCGCGGGGATCCTGATATGAACCAGAACAGCCTGTGCCTCTACGACAAAGTCGTCGCCACGCGTGACGCGATCCGGGCCCGAATCGGCGATCGCGCCCCCGTCATCGGCCTCGTGCTCGGCAGTGGACTCGGTGGCATCGCCACGGCGGCCGAAGACGCGGTCACCATCCCCTACACCGAGTTCGAGCACATCCCGCGCTCCACGGTTCCGGGCCACGCCGGCACCTTTGTCTTCGGCCGAATCGCGGGCGTCGACGTGGCCATCATGAACGGCCGCACCCACTACTACGAAGGCCACGATCTCGCCGACCTCACCATCGGGGTCCGTGCGATGGTCATGCTCGGCTGCAAGGCCATCCTGCTCACCAACGCGGCGGGCGGCATTCACACCGACCATCGCCCCGGCGACCTGATGTGCATCACCGACCACATCAACATGCAGTGGGTGAACCCGCTCCGAGGGCCGGCCGATGACCGCCTCGGGCCGCGTTTCCTCGACATGAGCCTCGCCTACGACCGCGAACTTCGCGGGATCCTGGCCAAAGAAGCCGCGGCTCGGAAGATCAAGCTACACATGGGCGTATACGCCGCCATCAGCGGCCCCTCCTACGAGACGCCGGCCGAGATCAAGGCCATGCGTGTCATGGGCGCCGACGCGGTCGGCATGTCGACCGTCCACGAAGCCATCGCCTCCCGCCACGCAGGCGCCCGCGTCATTGGGCTTTCACTGATCTCGAACCTCGCGGCCGGCATCGAAGACGCCGCGCTGAGCCACGAGGAGGTCACCGCGACGGCCAACCGCGTGGCGGACCGGACCATCGACCTGCTCGTCGGCTTTTTGCCCAAGGCTGCCAAGGAGCTGGGCAAGGTACGCAAGAAGGCCTGACCTCGGCCGACGATTTGGGACTTGCTCGGGGTACCTTACGCACCCCCTCCGCTTTGAGTTAGTATGGGGGGATTGCCGGAGGCACCTTGAGCAAGAAGTTCCCCGACTACATCCCGCCGACCAAGATCGCCTACATCTCCGGGCGTCCCGCCGCGCTTCACTTGCGAAAGTGCAAGCTGGTCCTCGAGCGTGAGGAAGGCCAGAGCTCGGAGTACATCTTCGATCAGAACAACATCGCGATCGGCGCGATGGAGGACAACGATCTCGTCATCGAGGACGACACGGCGTCCCGCTACCACTGCCGCATCTATCAAGACGAGAACAGCTATCTGCTACAGGACCTCGGTTCGACCAACGGTACCTTCATCAACCGGGTCCGAATCAAAGAGGCGTACCTGAAGCCGGGCTGCACCGTCACGGTGGGCAAGACCGACATCAAGTTCCAGTCGCTCGACGAACGCGTCGAGATCACGCCGTCGACGCGCGAGGCCTTCGGCAGCATCGTCGGTAAGTCCCTGCGCATGCGGGAGATCTTCGGCATCCTCGAGAAGATCGCGCCCACGGGTGTGACCGTGGTCATCGAAGGCGAGACCGGCACGGGTAAGGAGGTCGTCGCTCGCACGGTCCATGAATGCAGCAAGCGGGCGAAGGGCCCCTTCGTGGTCTTCGACTGCGGCGC
>JADMJS010000168.1 GCA_018780435.1 Myxococcales bacterium | reverse complement strand
GGAACAACGCGGTTTTCCCTATACCGAGATCGAGGCCAAGTGGCAGCGATTCTGGGATGAAAACAAGACCTTCCGGGCCGAAGACCGCTTCGACAAGCCGAAGTTCTACGCCCTCGACATGTTCCCGTACCCGTCAGGCGCCGGACTCCACGTGGGTCACCCGGAAGGCTACACGGCGACCGACATCATCGCTCGCTACAAGTGGGCACGCGGCTTCAACGTGCTGCACCCGATGGGCTTCGACGCCTTCGGGCTCCCGGCCGAGCAGTACGCGCTCGACACCGGCACGCACCCGGCCATCACGACGCAGAAGAACATCGAGACCTTCACCCGGCAGCTCAAGTCGTTCGGGTTCTCCTACGATTGGGACCGCGTCGTCGACACGACCGATCCCGGCTACTACAAGTGGACTCAGTGGATCTTCCTGCAGCTCTGGAAGCGCGGCCTCGCCTATCAGAGCGAGCAGCCTGTGAACTGGTGTCCCGCGCTCGGGACGGTGCTCGCCAACGAAGAAGTGACGCCCGAAGGCACCTCCGACCGCGGCAATCACCCCGTCTACCGAAAGATGATGCGGCAGTGGGTGCTGCGCATCACGCGGTACGCTGAGCGCCTGCTCACCGACCTCGATCTCTGCGACTGGCCGTCCGGCACGCTTGAGATGCAGAAGAACTGGATCGGGCGGTCCACCGGCGCGGAGGTCCGTTTCGACCTGGCCAACCACGACGCCTCCGTCACCGTCTTCACGACGCGGCCGGACACGCTCTTCGGCGCGACGTATATGGTCCTCGCGCCGGAGCACCCACTCGTCGCGACGCTCACGACCGACGCCCAGCGCGCCGCGGTGGCGGCCTACGTGGAGGAGGCGTCGCGCAAGAGCGATCTCTCCCGTACCGAGCTGAACAAAGAGAAGACCGGTGTGTTCACGGGCGCTTACGCGGTCAACCCCGCCAGCGGCGCTCAGGTCCCGGTCTGGATCGCGGACTACGTGCTCGCGACCTACGGCACGGGCGCCATCATGGCCGTCCCGGGCCACGACACGCGCGACCTTGAGTTCGCCCGCGCCTTCGACCTCCCCGTCCTCGAGGTGGTGCAAGCGCCCGACGGCGACAACATCGGCTACACCGGCGATGGCGTCTCGATCCACTCGGGCTTCATCACCGGCCTCGCCACCCCGGCGGCCAAAGAGGCCATGATCGCCTGGCTCGGCGAGAAGGGAATCGGCCACGGCACGGTGAACTTCAAGCTGCGTGACTGGCTCTTCAGCCGGCAGCGTTATTGGGGCGAGCCCTTCCCGGTTTGGCTCGACGAGGACATGTCGACCGTGCAGCCGGTCCCGGAGAGCGACCTTCCGGTGCTCCTGCCCGAGGTGGAGCAGTATCGGCCGAACGATCGGGGCGAGCCCCCACTGTCCCGCGCCGGAGAGGCCTGGCTCAAGCGGACCGATGAGAACGGCAAGGTGTGGCAGCGCGAGACCAACACGATGCCCCAGTGGGCCGGCTCGTGCTGGTATTACCTCCGCTACATCGACCCGCACAACACGGAGGCCGCCTGGGACGCCGAGAAGGAGAAGTACTGGATGCCGGTCGACCTCTACGTCGGCGGCTCCGAACACGCGGTGCTCCACCTCCTCTACGCGCGCTTCTGGCACAAGGTCCTCTACGACGAGGGCCACGTGTCGACGCCCGAGCCTTTCGCGAAGCTCGTCCACCAGGGCATGATCCTCGGTGAAGACGGCGTGAAGATGAGCAAGTCGCGTGGCAACGTCATCAACCCCGACGACATGCTCACCCGTTTTGGCGCTGACGCCTTCCGCCTCTACGAGATGTTCATGGGGCCGCTCGAAGAGGTGAAGCCGTGGTCCACCGACGGTCTCCGGGGCACCAAGCGCTTCGTCGACCGCATGTGGGCGCTCTACGGAAAGCCCATCGTCGACACGTCGGCCGAAGACGGTCTCCGCAGGCGCCTGCACCGCACGGTGAAGAAGGTCACCGACGACATCGAGAAGCTCCGCTTCAACACCGCGATCGCGGCCATGATGGAGCTCCTCAACGAGGCCACGCGCGGCGAGACGCTCTCCCGTGAGATCGCCGAGCCCTTCGCGCAGATCGTGGCGCCGTTCGCGCCCCACCTCGGCGAAGAACTCTGGGAGCGCCTCGGACACGCGCCCAGTATCGCCAAGGCGTCGTGGCCGACGTGGGACGAGGCCTTGCTCGTCGACAACGTCGTCGGCTACGCCGTTCAGGTCGGCGGGAAGCTCCGCGCGACCTTCGAGGCGGCCCCGAACGCCACCTCGGCCGAGCTCGAAGCCATGGCGCTCGGTAACCCGAACGTCCAGAAGCACCTTGAGGGCAAGACCATCCGAAAGATCGTCGTCGTACCCGGGAAGATGGTCTCCTTCGTGGTGTCGTGACCTCGCTGTGAGCCGGTTCAACCGCTGCCATCAGTGTGGTGGGTGGGTCCCGAAACAGGACGCCATGTGCCCGCACTGCAACACGGCGCAGTCGGCCTTTCGACGTGCGGTGGCGGCGCTTCGGCCCTCCAAGGGCGCGGCGTCGCGCCCCGGTGAGGAGTGGAACGTCTCCACCACGATCCTGGGCGTGCTCGTGTTTCTGTTCGCGGCGCCGCTCTTCGCACTCGGGAAGCAGCCGGACTTCTCCGTCACGTCCTATCTGCTGCGAGGCGACGCCGAGGCTGCCGTGCTCCTGGGCGCGCTCACGAGCATCCCCGGTCTCGATCCCTTTGCCGATGGGCACTGGTGGCGGCTCGTCGTCCCGAGCTTCCTCCACTTCGGGATTCTACATCTAGGCTTCAATGGCAGCGCGCTGGCGCAGCTCGGCCCACGGGTCCAGGCGGGTTATGGGGCGGGGCTCACCGTCGCCGTCTTTGTCCTGACCGGGATCTCGGGCTTCCTCGCGAGCCACTTCCTCGCGCCGGCCACCATTACGGCGGGCGCGTCGGCGTCCGTCTTCGGTCTACTCGGCGTCATCATGATGAACGCGTGGCACGTGCGCGATCGGGAATCGCTTCGGATGTATGGCGGCTGGATCGTCGGCGGTATCGCCATCGGCTTCATCCTGCCCATCAACCACGCCGCTCACTTCGGTGGCTTCGTGGCTGGCGGCCTCTTCGCGTGGCTGCTGCCGGAGCATCGCGTGCGGCTCTACCCGAAGCTCCCCGCACTCGGCGCGGCGCTGGGCGTCGCTACGGCGCTGCTGTCCGCCGCGGCCATCGCGCGCGGCGCGCTCTGGGCCAAGGATCTTCTCAGCGGCGGATGAGTGGACGCAGTCCGTCAGGCGACGACGCGCCGGACGATCTCAGCGGCGGCCGACCACGCGAGGAAGCGCTCACCGACCTTGGTATCGTGGGCGCCGCCGAGATAGTGGAAGCGTACGTAGAGCGTCCCCGGATTCGGACCGGGGGGCGCTTTGCTCGTCGAGTAGACGCTGCTCATGGCGCCGCCGCGGCTGAACTCGATGGCACCCTTCAGATCCTTGACCCCACCTACGAGGTCCGTGAGGGCTGATCCCGGTGCGAACGAGGCGATGCCCTCCACGATCGCCTGAACCGCCGCCTGCACGGGGAAGAGGCCGATGAAACGCGCGCCCGGGCGATAGGGCTGCACGCTCATGTAGATCTCCGGGAGGGAGCTGATGCGGTTCTCGATGCCGCGCCCGGGCCAGCTCTCAAGCCACGCGATCACGTCCGGCTTACTGCCGATGAGGACCATCGGCTTCACGCCAGCGCCTACCTCCGTGAAGAGAAAATTGCCGGTTGACCCCGGCGCCGTCCGCGTCAGTTGGCCGTTGTCCTGAATGAACGCGCTACCGACCTTTTTCACTTCCGATGATGGCTCTCGGTACATACTTGCAGGCATGAGCGGTCGACCTCCCAATGGGGCATGACGGCGCCCCTTGGGCGCGTAGTTCAGCTAGGAGGCGGTATCGGCCCTTCCATCTTGCTCGAAAGGAGTTTTTTGGCTCCCTCCGCGACCGTCCCTTTCGTCATGCGTATTCGTCGTCGAGCGGGTCGTTCATGCGCGCTTGTCGCTCTTTCCGGGCACGGCGTTTGCGCACGGCGAGCACGCTGAAGGCCACCCCCGCGAGCGCGGTGAGCACCGTCGAGCCGAAGAGGATTGGGATCCACGACGCCGAGGTGCCGACCTGCTCTCGGAAGTCCGCTTCGAGCGTGGCGATCGGGACGCCCCACGTCGACCCCACGGCGTCGTCGAACGCCGCACCGTCTCGGAGCTTTGCGACTAGGGTCCGGATGGCGGGCCAGCCGGCGCGACCGATGAGGTAGCCTACGAAGGCCGTCGACTGCGCGTACGCGAAGTCGGCCTGCGTGCCGTCGGCGGGAAAACCATCCACGAGGGTGTTCATCGGCGGCAAGCTGTCCGTGAGCGTCGCCATGGCGGTCTTTTGCCACCGTTCGGCGAGGCGCTCGCCCGCCTGATGGACGGCCACACCTTCCATGAACCAGTGGGGCAGGTCGGCGTGACCGGTCGCCCAGCCGAGGACCACGTGTGAGATCTCGTGCTTGAACACGTCGGCGACCTCAAAGCGCGTGGTCCCGCTGATCCGCATCACGATGATGGCGAGGCGCGGGAACGCGACGCCCGCCGCCCATTCGATGTTGCGCCCCGACGGCATCGCCGCCACGAACTCCTCGTCCGAATGGGCGATACGCACCTCGATCTTGGGGAGCTCGAGCGTCCCAAGGGCGCCGAGCTGCCGCGTGACGTCGCCGAAGGTCGGCTCGGCCAGAGCGGCGAGCTCCTGGGCCATCGCTGGGCGCTCGGGCGCATACACGAAGCGGAAGTGTTCAGTCTCAAAGGAGGCCGCGTTGGCGCTCGCGACGCCAGTCAGCGCCATGGATATCAAGAGAGCCCAGATGAACGTACGGACGCGGCTGAACACGACGGTTCCTTTGCGCGGCGACTCGCGGTGGGAGCGCCGGGCACGACTTGCTTGTGGGGGCACGCGCCGGGCGCGGGCAGGAAAGCGAAAGCTAGGAAGGGGATCCGGCGGGCGCAACCCCGAGGTGGTCCAGGAACCCCGCACACCCCGCCGCGATGAGGTCGAACACCTCGCCAAAGCCGCCCGTGTAGTAGGGATCCGGGACGTCCCGGGGCCCGAACTCCGCGAAGTCGAGCAGCAGCTTCACCCGGCTCCGGTCGAAGCCCGGCGGCGCCATGTGCAGGAGCGCGTTCTTGTTGGACGTGTCCATCGCCAGCAGCCAGTCGAAGTCATGGAAGTCGCTGGGCCGCACGGGCCGCGACCGTTGGTCGTCGATGGGAAGGCCCCGCTCCCGTGCGATGTCGATGGAGCCGCGGTGGGGCGGCTCGCCTTCGTGGTAGTTCGAGATCCCGGCCGAGTCGACCACCACCGCGGCGCCGCGGACCGCCGCTTGGGCCTTCAGGATACCTTCAGCGAGGGGGGACCGGCAGATGTTGCCGAGACAGACCATGAGGACGCGCACGGGGGCTGTATTCATCGGGGCTCCGGCAGGTTTCAGGGTGGGCGGGTCAACGAGGGCCGGTCGCGAGAATCGCGACACCGACGATGCCGCTCGGGTGATCGGGGAGCTGGACGACGGCGAGGCCGATGCGCCCGAGGCTGGGTTCGAAGAGCGCCTCGGGCAACGTCAGGCTCTCCAGATCCGCGGAGGTCTGGACCCAGGCGTAGCCGCCACGCCGGGTCTCCCCTTGGCTCGACGCGGCGTCCATCAGCTCCTTCGCCATCGCGTCGTTGCCGCCACGCGCCGCCGTGAGCGCGGCCGAGCGGGCGAGCTGGTCGAGCCCATCCGACGCCGCAAGCGCCGGCGCGCTGCTCGCCGCCCTCTCCGCGTTCAAGCGCGCGAGGAGCGCCTCTCGGGCCCGCGCCGTGTCGAGCAGGGCGGTAGGCCGCGCGTACATCTGCGTCAAGAACCACTGCGTGTCCTTGCCCTCTCGCTTGCCGACCACGCCGATGCCGACGTGGGTCATGTCGCGCGAGAGGATGTTTCGGCGGTGCCCGAGGCTGTGGAAGAGCCCCTCCTGGGCGCCGCGGATGGTGCGGGCCGACGCGACGTTCTCGGCGTGACCCGCCGCCCGGTAGCCAGCGGCCAGGAGGCGGTCGCCAGGCGTCCCGGTCTCCTCCGACCAGTGGCCGAACCAGCCGCCATCCCGCATGTCTCGGCTGTGGCCGCGGGCCACCGCGTCGAGCGCGGGGTCTCGCTGTAGCGCGGGGAGACCAAAACGAGCGCGGTCGGCATTCAGGAGGTCGAAGGCGAGGGACTCCGCGGCAGTGGCATCTGAGAGCACCTCGACCTCGGGCAGTGTGGTCTCGAGCGTCTCGGGGACCGGCTGCCCGACCTCCACCGGGACCTGGAGCACCGGGCTCGGCCCATGCGGGCCCGTCGCGAGGACGCTGACCTCCAAGGTTCCCCGCCGGTCGCCGGCCGGCAGGACCAGGGTGAAGCGGCGACCTTCGGACCGGACCGGATAGTCGACCAGCTCCCCGGCGGGCGTATGGACCAGCGCTGCCGGTTCCGAGTAGCCCGGCGGAAGGGAGCCCGTGAGCTGCCATGACCCACCGACTTCGACGCGACGCGGTGCGGGATCGAGCGTGAGGGCTCGGGTCGAGACGAGGATGGAGATGGTACGACCGAGGCGCGCCCCCGGGAGGAAGGCCTCGCCGATCCCGACCCGGTGGACGCCGCCATCCCCGTGTCCCGCAGCGCTCGCTAGCAGCTCCGCGAGGCGCGCGGCGACGGGCTTCATCGGGTCATCGTCACCACCGTCGCTGGTCTGGGTGAGCGCCTGGAGCACGGACTTATCGACCGCGCCGGCGCTCCGCAAGAGAAAGTCCAAGACCTCCCCGGGGAGGGTCGCCCCGATAATCGACTGCTGATAGGCCACCTCTCGCGCCGCGTGGCCGAGGTTCTCGTCATAGACGACGTCATTGCGACCGAGCGAGGCGACCAGGGCGCCGTAGACCGCGTCCGCTTCACTCGGGCGCGCCCCGCCGTAACGGGTGGCCGGGGCTTCGGTGAGCTCGACCGTGATGTGTGTGCCGGGGGTGACCTTGGGGCTGAGCGGGACCAGGGGGGCCGGCGCGGGGGGCACGTCGGTCGGTTCTTCCGAAGGCGACAAGGTGCCGATGGTCGGCTGCGGGCGGGCCATTGGGGCCGGAACGACCGGGCGCAGACCCAGTCGATCGGCGTTCAGGTACGCCCACCCCAGGGCAGCGACGAGCAGGGCGAGCGCGACGACACGATTCATCGCGGCCACCATATCGCCTGGACTCCGCTTTCGCGAACGCGCGCGTACGGGACACCCGGGCGCTTGTGGTAGAAGGCCGCCATGATCGCGTGTCCCTTCTTCGGCCGTGGCGGACTTGCCGCTGTTCTTCTCCGTGCGGACCGGACGGGCGCGGCGACGCCAGACGTCGTCGAATGTTGGAAGGAGGCCGGGCGTGTCACCGTCACCCTCCACGCCTGAACCGGGCGTCGGGCCGTCGGTACAGCGCCGCGTCGCCGGTGCCGCGCTCCTCCTGACGGCCTCGACCCTCCTCTCTCGCATCCTCGGCTGGGTGCGGGACGCCGTCGTGGCCGCGCAGCACGGCGCCGACCTCCAGACCGACGTCTACTTCGCGTCGTTCACGCTGCCGGATCTCATGAGCTACATGCTCGCGGGCGGCGCGCTCTCCATCACCTTCGTGCCGATGGCGACGCGGGCCTTTCAAGAGGGCGGCCAGGCCGCCGTCGACCGCGTGTTCTCGGTCGTCGCGACTACGATGGCCGTGGTTCTAACGGTCGCCATCGCCGCGGCGTGGGTGCTCGCGCCCATGATCCTCCCGTCGCTATTGCCCGGGTTCACGCCCGACGCGCTCGCCGAGACCGTGACCTTGACGCGGATCGTCCTGCCCGCGCAGCTCTTCTTCTACGTCGGCGGCCTGCTCGGGGCGACCGTCATGGCGCGCACGCGCTTCCTTGAGGTCGCGTTGGCACCCCTCGTCTACAACGTGGCGATCATCCTGGGCGGGGTCCTCCTCGGCCCCTGGCTCGGCCTCGCCGGCTTCTCCTGGGGCGCGCTCGTTGGGGCAGCGCTCGGGCCCTTCGCGCTCGTCGCCGTGGCCGCTCGCCGGTCGGGGCTCGGCTTCACGCCGCGACTGGCGCTGGCCGATCCCGACTTTCGGCGCTTCGTGAAGGTCTCGTTGCCCGTGATGGCGGGCTTCTCGCTGGTGACGGTGGACGAGTGGATCACGCGTTACTTCGCCTCCGCGTTGCCGGCGGGCTCGATCTCGTGGGTCCAAAACGCACGCCGCCTCATGCTCGTGCCCGTCAGCGTACTCGGCCAGGCGGCGGGCCAAGCGACGTTGCCCTTCCTCGCCCGCCTCCGGGCCGAAGGAAAGACGGAGGAGGCAGGCCGGGTCCTGCACGACGCCATGGCGCTGGTGGCGTTCTTGACGCTGGTGGCCTCTGCGGGGCTCGTCGCGCTCGCGGGCCCGGGCGTCAGCGCCTTCTACGAACGCGGCGCTTTCACCGCCGCCGACTCGGCCGCTACGGCTGCCGCGCTGGTCCCGATGGGGCTCGGCGTCGTGTTCTGGGCACTGCAGGCCCTCGGCGCCCGCGGCTTCTACGCGACCGGCGACACGCTCACGCCCATGACCCTCGCGACCATCGCCACGGTCATCAGCCTGCCGATCTACGGCTGGCTGGCTGGCGCGGCCGGGCACGTCGGCCTCGCGTGGGGCACCAGCATCGGCATGGCCCTCACGGCAGGGCTCACGCTCTTTCGGCTCGCCGGCAAGTTCCCCTATCAGGCGGGGCGTCTGGCCGTGGGGATCGCACGCTCCGCCGTGATCGCCAGCGCCGCGGGGCTCGCGGCCTGGGCCGTCGCGGGCGCCATGCCGCCCTCCGTACCGGCGCGGGTCTGGCTACAGCTCGCGGCGGGTGGGGCCGTGCTCGCGGCCGTCACGCTCCTCGTCGGGCGCGTGCTCGGGAGCCCCGAGATCGCGATGGTGTCGCGTCGACTGCGACGTAAAAGTTCAATAAAGTAAAAACTCCGGTCGGTGGTGGTGAAACGCCCGACGCCTCGGCGGCGCTGAAGGGAGGTCTCGAGTCGAGGCAGTCACGTCGGAGGTCACCTTGAACGCTCGTCACCCTCTCGCCCATCGTCACGACAGCACCTGTACGTCCCTTCGGGCCGATGCGTCCCAGAGCCGCGCGACGGCGCTCTCGGGTCTCCGCTACGGGCAGCAACGCGCGGCGCTGGCACCGATGACGCCGTCGCGCCCGGAGGGCCACCCCTGGTCCCCCATCGAGCTCGACTCACCCCCAATTCCTCTGGACACCGCCGGCGGGCTCGTGCTCGGGCCGTCCGTGGCGTGGCTTGCCGGCGTCACGACGGCCCTCCAGGCGCCCCAGGACTTCGGCGCCCGGCCAGACGTGGCGGCGCGGGTCGCGCAGGCAGTCTCGGCACACGCCACCACCCTCCGTGGTCACATCGTGGCGCTGCTGGACGCGTCATCGGTGAGCCGACCCGGGCGGGCGCCCGACCCGACGCTCCCGACCCGCGATGACCTCCACGCGTGGCTGGGGGCGGCGACGGTCTTCGGCAGTCTCGCTCGTGATCCAGCCCTGGCCCTCGGCGGCGCGATCCACGTGGCAGCCCGACTCGCCGCGGACGCCGCGCTCGCGGGCTTTCAGGCGCTCTCGGTCTTGGCGGCTCGACGCTCCTGGCGAACACGTGCTGAGGAGGAACAGGCGCCTCGCCTCGCGCGCTCGGGCCGTCAGAGGACCGAGGTGGACGAGGTCTTCAAGGACGCCGGCTTCGCACGAAGGCAGGTGGCGGACTCGGGCGTGAGCGTCCATGACTGGTGTGGGCTCTTTGCGAGCGCCGCGCTCTTTCGAGGGGGTGGGCTCGACGAGGAGCTCCGCGCCGGCCTCTATCACACGGCCAACGTCTCGGATTTCTTCCACTATACCCAGCGCGCCAACGCGAGGCGCACCCCGCGGTCCATCTGGGCCGATGGCCAGTGGTGGACCTTACGCGCCTACCACGAGCGGCGGGGTTCGGTGCGATCGTGGCTCGGCCGGAGCGAGCTGACCCGCGCCCTCCATGACGGCTCGGGGCCGGACGTGAGACCCGGCGATGTACTGCTGATCAGCCACACCGGGAGCGCCGCGCCAGATCACATCGTGATGGTCGACGGCTGGGACGCCGAGACCCGAACCGTGACGACGCTCGAAGGCAACACCATTGGCGTGAAGGCCGCTGGCGACGGGCCCGAACGGACCGATGGCGGCGACCTCAAAGCGGGCCTGTACCAGCGTAGCGGGGTCGGGATGCACGTCCGGGCGCTCGAGGGGCCGCGGCGGCCGCGGGATCGGGACCGCGCCGCGTATCGGTCACGCCCAGCCGCGACGCTCCTCGGCCGCGGGAGACAGTCGGCCGTAGACTTCGAAGAGCACTCGTTCGCGTCGCGCACGGTCCCCGAGGCGTTGCGCTTCACGCCACCGGAGCAGCTCTCACGCCGGGATCAGGAGCGGATCCGCATGCGGGCGCAGAAGTGACCTCATGGGGGGCCGTCGTCGCCTTTCGGCGAGAGCCCGGCGTATTCGAGCCACCGGTAGATCTGGCGCCGATCTTTGCCGAAGTGCTGCGCCACGAGGTGGATACGCCCGCCGTAGTGGCTCAACGTCGCCTTGAGCTCCTCGGGGCTCGGGCGGGCGAAGGGGCCAGGCGCGGCTCCGGGCGCTGTACGTAGGCTCTTCCCGATGAGGTCGGCGATGGCGGGCGGGAGATGGGCGAGTCGAATCTCGGTTGATGCCGATGCGGGGGTACTGCGCGCGCGAACGTCCGCTTGTCGTACGGCGGCGCGGAGACCGCGCACGTTGTGAGGCCAAGGGGCGATGAGCAGCGCTTCGAGCGCGTCGGGGTGGAGGGTCACGTCGGGTCCGACGAAGGTCGAGACCAGGGGCGGGATGTCGGCGCGGCGTGCCTCGAGCGCTGGGATGGCGATGGTCCACTCGGCGAGGCGCGCGTAGAGGTCGTCGCGAAAGCTCCCTGCGGCCACGGCGGCGCGAAGATCCTGGTGCGTGGCCGCCACGATCCGCACGTCGACGGGTTCACTTCGAGTGGAGCCCACGGGGGTCACCTCGCGCGCCTCAATCACTCGGAGCAGGGCCACTTGGGCGGCGAGCGAGAGTTCAGCCACCTCGTCGAGGAAGAGCGTGCCCCCTTGTGCGCTCCGAACATGGCCGTCGTGTGCCGCGACCGCACCGGTGAAGGCACCCTTGCGGTGGCCAAAGAGCGACGCCTCGACGAGCTCTCGGGGGATGGCGCCGCAGTTGACGGCATGGAAGGGGCCCCGACGACCGCTGTGATGGTGTAGCGCTGCGGAGTAGACCTCCTTGCCGGTGCCCGAGGGCCCCTGGAACAGCACGGACAGATCGGTAGGAGCGGCCCTCAGTGTCTCACGCACGGCGGCGCGCGAGAGTGTGCCGACAGCGACGAAGTCCGGCTGAGTCGCCTGCTCGCCCGAGAGCACGTCGTCGCCGTCCGCCACGTCGACGACCAAGATGGAGTCGCCGATTCGCACGACGTCGCCGCTGCGCAGGACATACGCCTGAGTCGGGTTGCCGTTCACGCGCAGGCCGTTCTTCGAGCCGGCGTCAGTGAGCCTAGCGAGGCCGCCGGGACCGGCGATCTGTACGAGCGCATGCCGGCGACTCACACGGCCTTCGTGGAGCGTCAGGTCGCAGTGTTCGTCGCGGCCGATGTCCTTCTCAGTTCCTTTCCCTGGCCGCTCCGACGCGTTCAGGCGCAGCACCTGCGTGAGAGCGCGCGCGTCGGGCGACGCGACCACCCGCAGCACGAGCCCCTCACGGGCGTACTCTGGAATGCGAAGGTCGGACTGGCTGGTCGTATCTCGGGGGTCTGTCATCGGCCTCTTCGCGTCACTCCGTCGCTCTGGCCGAGAGCTTCGCCCGCCGCGCGTCTTTCGGCCACTTTCGGACAGGAACCTCGACCAAGGGCTCGGTCGAAGATGAGTGATTCGAGTTGCCTCGCGCCGCATCCCCGCCCGGCCCCTTCCCGACAACGATCGCGGTAGGACGGACCTCTCCAGATTGGGTCCGTCAGCGGATGGCGTTAGGGCTCGGTCGTAAATGAGTGAGAGGGTTGACCGCGCCGCGCCCCGCCCGGTTCGGGCCAAGTCCGAAGACATACTCCCCGTATTTCGAGGACTTGGAACGAGCCGGGCGGGGATGCGGCGCGAGGCAAACCGAACCACTTATTTACGACCGAGCCCTTAGTCCAGAAGGTTGGCCGAGCTTCCTGTCGGAGGTGCAGCCTCCTCTTGGGCCGCAAGATCGTGGTGCTGGTGCTCGATCGATGCGTCCGGTCGCCTTGACGGAGAGCCATCGTCCTCTCTAAGGTCTGAGGACGATCATCTGCGTAGGGCCCTTGGAGAACGTCGCTAAAACCCCATGTCCGGATTGTGGACGCCTGTTCGACAGCACGGCGCGCATCTGCCCATATGATGGCGCGTCACTCACCCCAGGGGTCAGCTTCCTCGGAATTGCGCTCCCGGGCGGTTATCGAATTCGGAGTGTGCTTGGGCAAGGCGGCATGTCCGTCGTCTATGAAGCCGAACACGAAGCCACGGGGCGCCCTGTCGCCGTCAAGGTCCTGAAGCCAGAATCCCTCGGGCGTGCCGACCGGGTGCGGCGATTCGCACGAGAAGCCCGAATGTCGGCTCGTCTTCACCACCCGAACATCGTGTCGGTGCTCGACTTCGGCTCGACCGCGGCGGGGGAGCCCTTCCTCGTGCTCGAGCTTGCGCGCGGAAGAGCACTCAGCGACCTCGCGCTGCCCGTCTCGGTCCCACGAACGGCGCGTATCGGGCTCCAAGTCCTCGGCGCGCTCGAGAGCGCGCACGCGCTCGGGATCGTGCATCGCGACCTCAAGGCGGGGAACATCATCCGGCTCGAAGGCCCTGGAATTACAGATGACTTCGTGCAGGTGCTCGACTTCGGGCTCGCCAAGGAGCTCGACCCGGACGAGACGGCGTCGGTGACCGACACGGGGCACTTGCTCGGGACGCCGATCTGCATGAGCCCCGAAGCCATCAGCGGCGATGTCATCACTCCTGCCGCTGACTTCTACGCCCTCGGTGTGCTCCTGCATCAACTCGCGACGGGGAGGCCGCCCTTCGAAGGTGGCGCCGGTTCACTCCTCGTGAAACACCTGAATGACCTGCCGCCACTGCTGGAGACCCCCGAAGGCGCACCGCCCGAGTTCGTCCGGCTCGTCATGGAGCTCTTGGCCAAAGACCCAAACAAGAGGCCCGGGTCAGCTCGCGTCCGCGAGGTGCTCGCGGCGGTCGCCGGGCTGCCGAACGAGGCGCTCGCGTCGATGTCCGTGCCTTCGACCTCCGGGCGGACGCCGTCGTCGCCGTCGCTGAAGACGCGATCATCGGCCTCATCGGACACGGCGTGGCACAGCCCACCAGCGACATCTCCGCGGCGACTCGGAGTCCACGTCGCCTTTCTCCTGGCGGCGGCGTTCCTCCTCGTGGTCTTTCTGACCCTCGTCGCCGTCCGGCGAGGTGGGCCGCTCGTCGCAGCGGTGGACGACAGTGCGCCGGTGCGCGCCGACGAGCTGGCGAGCGCCCGTCGGTCGCGTCGGTCGCCGGAGACCACGTACAGCGTTCGAGTCGTCAGCGAGCCGCCCGGAGGTGGTGTCTGGACGGGCGGCGAGTTTGCGGGCCTGACACCCGTCGACGTGAGCCTGAGACCGGGAGTGCCCACAACCATCGACGTCGTTCACCCGCGACTCGGCGCACGTCGACTCGTGCTGGAGGGTCCTTCTGGGCCCGTCCTCGTCGACTTCTCCGTCGCCGGCCAGCCCGCCACGAGCGATAGCGGACCGGCGCCTGCCGGAGCGCCGCCACCGGAGATGCTCCCCACCTCGCCGGCGGCGCACGCCTCGTCTGATAGGCCGGGCGTCAGGGCCCGCCCTCGGGTCGCCGTCCCCGCCGGGCCGGCGCAGGAGACGCCGATGCCCTTCGTCCCGCTCGCTCCCACCCCGTGAACGCCTGATGATCGCGGCACTCGTCACCATCGCGACTTGGCTGGCGTCCGGTCCGCCCGACCTCCGTGGGACGACGACACGCGAGGTGGAAGGTCTCCACGAACAGGCGACGGCGCACTACAACGAAGGGCGCTTCCACGACGCCGTGGAGTACTGGCTCCTCGCCGAGGCCAAACGGCAGGACGTCCGCTACGAAGTGAACCTCGCGAAGAGCTACTACGCACTCTTTCGAAGCGGCCAAGGGCGCGACGATCTCATCGAGTGCTTCCGTTGGACGGAGCATGTGCTGCCGCGCCGCTACGAGCTCCCAGACGAGCCGCCGACGACATGGGCGACGTTGGCCCAGTGCGCTCAGGTGCTGAGTGAGGGGCGAGCGATCCTGTCCATTCAGCTCGAGGCGGCACCGGCCGACGCCGCCGTCCTCGTCACGCTGAACGGTCGCCCGTGGGCGCCGCCCTGGCACACCAGTCCGACGGGTACCGCCAGCCATGTCTCTGTCATGATAGGGGATTCGGTCTTTTTCGACGGCACGGTCGACCACCCCATCGGAAAACACTCGACGAAGCGGATCGTCATGGCCGCCCCCCGCAGTCCCAGCGCGCCGCCGCCCCTCGTCGTGGCTCTCACCCCGGAGCCCTCCCTGGGAACGCGTCCGGACGCACCCGAGTCGGTTTCGCCCTGGCGCTGGGCCACGCTCGGCACCGGTCTCGTCCTGTCGGCCGTCGGCGCGGGGCTCGTCGGGCACGCGTATACGCTGCAGGCGGACCTCGAGGAGGCCAACTCGCGCTACGCCGCCGGCACCCTCGGAGACGCTGACTACCTCACGGAGTACGGTGACGCCGAGCGACAGCAAGCCATTGTCTACCCCACGGGCATTACGGTGCTCTCGATGGGCGCCGCGTCTCTGGTCGCGGCGATCGTGCTCTTCTCCCTCGAAGACGACGACCTCGCGAGCGCGACGGTCACGCCGGCCTTCCTCGGCGCCGACGCCCCCATCGGGGTGATCGGGCGCTTCTGACGGGGCCTGGGTGATCGTCAGCGATAGGCCCAAGGACGCACGTCAACCGCCCTACCGAGGCACGGCACACGCCGGCGCATCCGTGCAGCAGAGCACCCCGCGCGGCGGATCCGACTCCAACTGACGGCACCACCGCTCTCCGCAGCCGACCGCGAGCGCGGCGTAGTCCGGGTCGACCGGCAATACCGCGATCTCGACCGGCGTCACGGCGTCGCCGGGACACCCCTTGGTGTGACAGACGAGATCGGCGAAGACCAGCCCGGAGTCGCAAGCGTCGGGGCACATCCAGAAGGCGCCACGGAGCTCATGGAGCAGGCGATTCGGGGTGAGGTGGCGGAGCTCGCTCGCGCCGCAGACGTGATAGCCCGCGGCGCACGCGCTGGCGCCGAAGCCCGGGAGGGACCACGCCGTCGCGGTGTCAGGTACGTCGCAGGCCGCGATCCCGGGAAAGTCGGCGATGTCCCGCGCGATGCCCGTGGCACAGCCGGAGGTCGAGTCCGCGCAAGGGGCAGGGCGAGCGCCCGAGGCCGGCTGCAGCGCCACGACCTTGGCCGCGTTCTCGGCGACCTCGGATGGGGTGAGCGCCCGGTCGTAGACGCGGAGGTAGTCGAGGTCGGCGGCCAGGAGCTCGAGCGACACGGTCCCGAGTCCGTACTCGGCGCCGCCGATCCAGATGGGGAGCCCGCCTTGAGAGACGCGTTCGACGAAGGAGGTGGCCTCCTTCACGATCACGCCGTCGACGTAGATGCGCGTGGCGCCGCCGGCCTCCCACGTCGCCGACAGTACGACGAAGTCGTCCGTCGGGAGCGGATCGGGCGCGAGGAGCACCGTGGCGCAGCGCGCTTCGCCGCCCGGCGCGTCGGTGCCGGCCTCCGGGCACACACGTTTGGCGTCCGGTGCCCAGAGTTCGAAGAGCGGCCGGCCTCCGCTGAGCGACAGCGAGAGTGTACGCAGGTTCGGGTCCGCCCAGTCCGCGACGGTCAGGATGGCCGCGCCTTGGCCGACTCCCCCGATGATGGCTTCGGACGGTCCGATCCGTAGCCGCACCTCGATGGTGAGCGCCTCGCGATCTCGAAACAGGTCCGATTCGGAGGCCACTCGGAGCGCGTCGTCGTCGCCGTCGAGCTGAAAGAAGACGCCGCTCTGAGTGCCGTCGCCCGCCCAGTAGCCGCTGCCCTTGAGCGCCGTACGCCAGGGATCGCCGTAGACGCCGACGACGGCGGCGTCGCAGGCGCTCGTGCAGCTCCCATGTTCCGCACGGACGAGCGTTCGGGAAGCCGGCGTGTCGAAGCTCCAATGGGCGACCAGCCCCGTCAGCACGGCCGGGCGGTCGTCGTCACCGGGTTTCGCCGTGCTATCGCCCAGAGCGCCGTCGACGGTGGCGACGTCGGCTGGCGTGTTGGCGTCGCCGCCGTGCGCCTCGCCAGGGTCGCCCGCGTCACCGTGCAGGGGCAGTTGTACCGGCGCCTCGAGGCACCCCACAAGCGCGAGGAGCACGGCGCAGACGGCGGCGCGCCGGATCACTTATTCTCCCACGGCGCCGTCTCGGGCGTCACCCAGGCGTACTGCGAGTCGCAGTAGCCGAGGACAGGATCGCGTGGATGTGCGGTCGTATTACCTGCGCCGCAATACTCGGGATGAAGCCAACGGCCGTAGGCTTGCCGGATACGGCCATCTCCTTGCGCGACCAGCGGGCAGCGAACGAGCAAGCGATCGCCCGACTCCTCCATCACCGACTCGATCTCGCCCAAGGGCGGCCAACACTCGATGACGATGTTCTTGATGGGCGCGGAACACGGGTTGCCTTTCCGGTCTCGGAGCGTGAGCTCGGCCCACTGGCGTCGCGGCTTATTCAGACCGTAGATCCACGTGCGGAGGTGTGTGCCGATCTCCTTGCAGGGCGCGTCGTCCGGAAGCGTCGGGTGCTTTACCCAGTTCCAGTCGTAGAAGGGCGATCCGCCTTTGCCCAGCCCACCCGCCTCGCCGTTGCAGGGCTCGTCGCAGCAGATAACCTCCGGGTTGCCCTCGTCATTGATGGTGCAGTAGCCATCCGGCGTGCAGACCGACTCCGTGTACTTGTCCTTGCCACCACAACCGATGAGCACGGGCAGTAGGATGGGGCCGCTGTCCACAGGGCCCGCGTCGGTGGCGGTCGACCCGTCGCCGAGACCGTCCGGTGCCCCGATGTCCGACACGGAGACGCCGACGTCCTCTGCGACGTCGCCTGCCGCCACGTCGATCGGAAGTGTCCCTACATCGGGGACGATGCTCCCGCCCGTTCCCTGGCCTTGGGAGGACGCCTCACAGCAGAGACTAGACGCGAAAGCGACGACGCAGACCCAATGACGCATGGCGGAAGTCGTACATGGGATCAGCGAACGCGTCTAGCCGTTTCGGTCGCCCCGTCGGCATGCCTGACCGAGACCGCGTGTGACAGTGTGGGACATAGACCGAACACATCCGGGCGTCGTGTCCATGCGGTGTCCAGCGAGGCGTCTCGTCATTCCGATCAACGATGCCGGCGCGGCCGAGTGTCTCAATAGTGTCTCATGCTGTCTCGCTGCGAAGGGTCACTTCTTCAAGGCGAGCGCGATGAGCTCCGTCCGGCTCGTGACACTGAGGCGCCGTAAGAGTTGCGTCATGTGCGCCTCCACGGTCGACTCACCGATGCCCAGGGTGGACGCGATGGTCTTGTTTGCGGCCCCGCTCACCACGTGCGCGAGGATAGTCCGTTGCCGCTTGGAGAGCTTCGCCTTCTCGGCAAGACGCTCGAGTCGCTCCATGCAGCTCAGTTCGACGCCGTGGACCAAGACGAAGCTCGACGCGTCACCTTCGCCCAAGACGGCCTTCTCGAGCCGAGGGTCGCGCCACAGCCGCTCAGCGAGCCGCAACGCGGCCTCCGTGTTCAGGTCGAGCTCGTCCAGGGGCGGGTCTACGTAGCGTCGTCGGGCACGCCGGTTCATGACCAGTGGGACGACGCATCCGTCCTCGACGCGTAGGAGCGCCATGACGGCGGGTAACGCGTCGAGGAGCCGGTGCACGAGGGAGGAGCCCGCCGGCTGAGTGAGCAGCAGCGCGAGCGACTCCGGAGACAGAGTGAAGAGAGTCGACGTATTGGGTGTCACACCGCAGCAGAGGGCAAGGGTCGTGCCAATGGCCCTCGCGTCGCGGCGGACTTCAGAATACGTCCGGCCCCACGTCCACGGCGTAGTCCTCGGTGATCTCGAGTGGGTAGACGAACCCGACAGGGTGGTCCGGTGCGTCCGGGTCTTCGAGGAGTGCGGCTTCGGCGGCGGCGTTCTCCTCCGCGAGCGCCCTGAGCACCGTGTAGAGGGTCTCCCCGTCGGCGTCGGGCGTGATCTCGTCCGCTAGCTCGCCCACGAGGTTCTTGAGCACGCGGGTACGCGCCTCGCGGCCGAAGTCCACGTCCCAGACTGCGGCGTTGAGCTCGCCTTCGTAGAGGTAACCTCGGTTGTTCTTGTTGGCCGAGCCCGCCGTGACGTAGTCGTCGTCGACAATCGTGATCTTCGAGTGGGTGTCCATCGGGAGGAAGTACGGGACGCCGGCTTCGATGTCGAAGGTCTTGAGCTGAAGGAGCAGGTAGCGGTTCGGGAAGCGCGTGCGGTAGGCCTCGTCGCTGAGCCAGGTCCACTTCTTGCCCCCGTCGGCGGCGCTGACCGGCTTGGTGACCACGACCAGATGTACGTCCGGGTTCTCCTCCATCCGCTTCAGGATGATCTCGTCGAGGAGCGGCGCGCGGAAGTACTGGTCTTCGATGTAGATGAAGTTCCGGGCCCGAGCGACGGCTTTGGCCTGGGTCTCGAAGATGGCACGCTCGGCGATTGGCGGCGGCAAGGTCGCGACGACCTGTCCCGTGAGAGTCCCCGCCTCGGGGCCGGGCTGGAGTAGCTCGTAGGGCGTATGGTCGCCGGGGAACAACGCGCCCGTCTGGAGGCCGAGGTCCCAGCGCCGCTTCAGAACGTTGTCCGCGTCACGGGCGAGGGGGCCTTCGATTCGAAATCCGTAGTCCTTTCGAGGGCCTCGATCGGGGAGCGTCTTGCGGTCCACGACGGCCTGTCGCTCCTCGGTGGTCGACGTGAAGATCATGCGGCGCGCGTCGAAGACGCGGTGGTCGCTCGAATCCCAGTCGGTGCTTTTGACGTTCATGCCGCTGATGTAGGCGATGGAATCGCCGATCACGAGGCCCTTCTGGTGATAAGACGCCGCTTCGAGCGCCTCGAGGGCACCCGTCTTCGTAGGGTCACTCTTAAAGCGCCACTGGGCCCAGGTCGCGTTCTCCGCCACTCGCCCGGCGAAGTCGATGACGATGGGCTCAGGCACATACACGCCATCGAGCGGCGCGAGTGTCGGGTTCTCCTGCGACATCACCTCGAAGCCGTCGTCCGGGTCTTGGCCGTGCGCGCGCAGCTCCGAGTCGGTGTTCATGTAGGCGAGGCCTCCGACGCGGCCGGCTGCGAAGCGGGCGACGAGCACACGCACCACATCGCGACCCCCGAGGAGCTCGATCATCGTTCGAGTGCGCCGAACGTCGGGGCTGTCCGTGACGTGGGTCTCCGGCCGGATCAGCTCGAAGTCCGATTGCCACCACCACGTCGTCTGGTGCACTCGCTCCGTAGGCCGCGCGACGAGGTCGTCGTAGACGCGCTGCCAGTACGACTGGCCGTCCATCAGGAGCGCGATGTCATTGCCGGCCTTCGGCGCCGGGGCGCCCGAGGCGTAGATGACGTGGTCGAGGCCGACGAACACGACGCGCTCACAGGAGTCCTCGGCGGCGCTCGCCTCCGCCCACAGCGCGCCGCCGGTGGCAGTGACGGTGACGCCGGCGCCGCTGCGCGTGACGGTGACGTCGGACGCGATGTGGTCCGGGGCCTCGATGCGTACGGTCAGGGGTGTCGCGAGCGCGGTGGGCCCCGTGTCGCCGGGTGCCGTCACGCCGGTGAGCGTGCGCCCCCAGATGTCGAGTGGCTCGATGCGCCACTCGGGGTCACACGCCGGAAGGACGGTCTCGTCCGTCGACGCGGCGTTACACGAGAGGCCGGCGAGCAGGGCGGCGATGTGAAGTATCGGTGTGTAGCGGTTCACGGTGAGCTGCAAACCTGTGTGTACGAGTAGGCGTCGAGCGAGATGGGCTGCCCGCCGTATTGGGCCATGACCACGAGATATTCCGAGACGAGCGTGAGCGGGACGGTCTTGCACTTCATGCCGAGCGTGCAGTCCGCGTCTTTGGTGCAGTAGCTGGTGCAGCGGTAGGCGCCGTCCGGGCCGACGCCCATACACTTGTTGCTCTTGCAGTACGCGTACTGGTCCGCTTGGCAGGGGCTACCGTCGTTCAAAAAGGGCGCGATCCCGGCGGTTTGGTTCGTATAGCAGCCCGCGACGCCGTCGTAGGTGGGCGTGGTGAACTCCGGGTGGTACGGCGCCGCAAGGGGCGGTGGGGGGAGCCCGTCCGGCGGGACCGCGTAGCCCATGAGCGCACACTCCTGACTGGCGCCGCAGTCGTTCTCGCTCGTGCACAGGGGCGTGCAGCGCCAGAGACTCGCGTCATCCGGTGCGAGGTCGCACAGGCCCGTCGCGCACACGGCGGGATCGAAGGTGCCCGGCTGCCCCGGCACTTCGCAGAGCTGCCCGGTCGCGAGACCCGAGGGTGTCTCGCAGAAGCTCGCGATGCCGCCGTCCGCCGTGGTGTAGTAGGTACAAACTTGGCCGAGCGTACACTTGCTCTGTTCGAGACAGGTCGTGCGGCACACACTCTCGAAGCAGAGGCCACTCGCGCATTGTGCGCCTGCCGTGCACGCCGTCCCCGCGGCTTGGCCCGCGACGGGCGCAGGCTCGCAGAAGCCGAGGCTCATGCTGCCCGGGAGGCGTGTACACATCTCCCCCGCCGCACAATCGCTCGTGCCAGCACAACGCCCGGAGCAGCGGAACTCCTGCGCCGAGGACCACGCCGCACACACTCCGAGAGGGTGGCAGTCGGCATGGTACTGGCACGGGCTCCCGAGGCCGATGGTGCAGTCGCTGTCGGCTTTGTCGACCTTGCCATCGCAGTCGTTGTCGAAGGTGTCCGTACAGACCTCCTTCTTCGTCTTGCCGATGAGCGCGCTCTGGTCCGAACAGTCGGTGCCGCCGCAGGCCGAGTCGACTTCGCCGTCCTGGTCGGCGTCCTTCGCAGCGCCGGGGACACAGGTGCTCGCGCTGCAGACGTCGCCGATCGTGCAGCCGTTGCCGTCATCGCACGGCCCGACCTTGGGCGTCGTCCCACATTGGCCGCCCGCGCAGGTCACGTCGGTGCAGGGGTTTCCGTCGTCCGGGCACGGCGAGGCGCCCGGGATGCAGCTCCCCGCGCTACAGGCGTCGCCCGTCGTGCACGGGTTTCCGTCGTCGCACGGCCCCGTGGTCGGCACTTGGGTGCAGCCGGCCGGTCCGCAGGTCGCGACCGTACAGGGGTTGCCGTCCTCCGGGCACGCGGGGCCCGTGGTGACGCATTGACCTTGGCTGCAGGTGCCCGAACCGCCACACGCGGCCGAGAGGGCGCACGGCCCCGTCGCGTCGGTCCACGCGCCCGTGGCGATGGCGGGGTCGCACTTCTGGCAGGGGTTTCCAGGGCGCTGAGTCCCGGTGGCGTAGCAGGCGCCTTCGATGAGGCAATAGCCGGCGGTCACTTCGCTCTTGCAAGCGCCGACGACACAGGTGTCGAGCGTGCAGGCCAGCTTGTCGTCGCACACGACCGGGGCGCCGACACAAGCGCCCCCGAGGCACTCGTCGCCGCCCGTACACGCGTCGCCGTCATTACAGGCCGTGCCGTCGATGGCGCACGGCCCCGAGGGGACGTCGGCGATGTCAGGATCGCTCGGGGTGTCCGCCGCCACCGGCGCGTCGTCGCCGATGGTCACGACCGTATCGGTCCCGGGGGTGTCGGGGCCCGCATCGGCGCCGGGGACCGTGTCGGACACGAAGTCAACGCCGCCGCCGGCCGTGTCGGGCACGCTCCCTCCCGCCGCGGTCTCGCACGACATGAGCGCCAGAACCAACGCGACGGACGTTGCGTAGTCAGCGTACCTGGCCACGATCACCCTTCGTTTCCGATGAGCGTGATGACGTTGCCCGAGGGGTCGCGGATGGAGCCGACCCACGTCTTGCCGACCAACTGTGGTGCCTCGGCGAAGCGAACGCCGCGGCCCTGAAGCTCGTCGAAGGTCCCGCTCGGCCGCTCCACCGTGAAACAGATCCCGGTCTCGCCTTCGACGGGGATGGCCGGAAAGGGCTGGCCGCGGTCAGTCAAGACGAGCTGCGTCCCGCCCGGCATGAGGATGGCCACATTGGGATCGGGTTGCTCGTCCATCGAGAGCTCAAGCATCCCGAGGTAGAACTCGAGGGCGGGCCGCAACGCCTTCACGCGGAGGCACACGGACGACGGACCATCGAAGAAAGTCAGGTCATTGCGCCAATCGGGATCTTCGATGAGCGTCAGGCGATTGCCGTCGGGGTCCTTCACCTCGGCCCGAGCGCCGTTGCGCCAGCGCACCAGGTCTTTCTCGCTGGCGGAGAAGCCCTTCGATTCGAGTCGGCGCAGGATCTGAGGCAGCTCGCCGTCGCCCCGCATCCGCAGCGTGACGCCGGTCGAGCGCCCGATCAGGGACGAGTCGCTGCCGGCCGGCTTCACGAGGTTCAGGTGGACGTCGCCGGTGTAGAAGGCCGTCAGCCCGGGCGCGCGGCGTGCGAGGGGGAGAGCGAGCCCGTCCTCATAGAAGCGAAGGACGGCGTCCGACTCTGAGACGAAGAGATTGACGCTTTGGATTTGCGTGATGGCCACCCCGGAAACATGGCACGCAGGGGGCTGGGCTCGCAAGCCCGGCGCGATCACCACTCCGGGTTCGGGTACCACTCCGGGTTCGGATAGGCGGACGTCGCGACCGTCCAGCTCGGATCCGGGTACCACTCTGGGTTCGGATACCAGCTCGGGTCCGGATACCACTCTGGGTTCGGGTACTGGTCCGGGTTCGGGAAGAGCTGGGGGCCTCCAGTGAACGCGGCGTAGGAGGCGGCGTCGATCTGGCAACGCCCAGTCACGCGCAGGCCCGTGGCGGGGGTGAAGCGGTTCTCGGCCGTGAGGCACGGGAGCTCGGCCAGAGAGAAGCACCCCGCGGCCGTCCCGCCACGCGAGACGCACAAGGTGGCGGCATCGGCGTTCGCCCAGCTCGTGGCGCGGACCTTCATGCGGACCGCGTCGAGGTCGGTCGTCGTGGTGCTCGTGGCCTGGAGTACTCCGAGGCGCAAGGTGACCCGGTCGAGTGGTTCGAACCCGAAGGGCTGGGCCGCGTCGATGGTGGCGTCGGTCGCTGAGACCTCGATGCCCCAGTTCGCCGTCGAGGCGGCTTGGCCTTGCACCCGGCCCCACGCGATCTCGACGTCGAGCGAAGGCGCACGAACCTCTTTCGGGCACGCCTTCTGGATGAAGAGACCGCTCCCCTTCGATTCGGTGTGGCGGAGGCGCACCGGCGCACATCCGAGCTCTGCGAGGGGGATCGTGGCGGGTACGATGCCCTTACCAGACAGGATGAGCCGCGGTGATGTCGACGACGCTCGGACCGACACGTAGACGCCATCGAGGTCCGACGCCACCCGGCTCCTGAAGAGGATCTGATTCGAACGTGCCGCCGCCGTGTCGTCGGCCTCGAAGTGATGGACGCCGGTGAGGGTGATCGACCCGCCCTCCGCCGAGAGCTGACCCTGCCACTCGACCTCCGGTCGCGCGTCCGCAGCCCCGTCAGCCTGCGCGGCCAAAGCGCCCCAATAGACGACGAGGTCTATCGCTGCCGTCCCCGTCGTGGCCACCTCGCCGCGGTCGTCGAGCGCGGCGAGCGCTTCGGTCTCAAGCCCGCCGTCGTTGCACGCGCAGGCGAGTGCCAACGCCGCCGCTCGGCTCGCCGCCTTCCCGGCCCCAAAAAGCCCGGCGAGCGGAGAACGAGAACGGGGACCGCCCGTCGGCGTCGCGAGATCAGTCGCTTGCAGGGCGCTCGTCGTGGGTGGTGCGTTCGTCGAACGGGTCGTCATGAGCGGGTCCTCCGGGGGGCGTCGAGTTCAGCGTCCGCCTGGCGGGTCGCGTGACGCGGGAGGGCGGGCTGGAACCCGCCCTGGGACGCGGCGGCGACCTCGGGGCGCTGTGGCTCATTGCACGGTGTGGACCACGCGGCGATCGCGATGAGGACGGCGTCCTGACGTCAATAGAGCTGGGTACGCCCCGACCCAGGTGGGTCGCACTGGCCGAACGCGTGCTCCTTCCGTATAGTCCCGCGCTCGGCGGCCCGTGCGCTGGGGGATCCCAGCGAGACGATGGTGGGCGCGCCTCCGGAGGCGACATGCGAATGATGAGCAGGGTGGCTGTGGCAGAAGGACGCGACGTGGGCGTGAGCATTCGTGGCAAGGCCGAAGGGTCGCTCCGCCGAGCCCTCTCAGCGCTCACGGTGCTCGTGGCGTCGGCGTGCGGTGGCGACAGCTTCTCGCAGGGGTCCAAGCCTCAGTTCGAAGTCGCCGTCGAAGGGGCCATCGTGACGTCCGTCCTCGAAGGGCTCCATGAGTTCCAAAAGGTCCAGCCGGGCACGGGCCAGCGCCAGAAGGCCGAGATCACGCTGCGCAACAACGGCACGGCGCCCGTGACGATCTCGCGCGTCACCCAGCTCGACGTGAACGCCGACGGCACCGCCAAGAGCAAGTGGATGGTGCTCGACTGGCGCGGCTTCGACCCCGCCCTCGGCCTCCCGCTGACGATCGCGCCCGGCGACTCGCCGCTGAAGATCGACATGGTCTATGAACCCGGTGCGGCGTGCGAAGCCGAGAACAACTGCGAGAGCTCGGCGACCATCGAGATCCTCACCGACGACCCGGCCGTGCCGAAGGCGGTCATCGAGTTCGCGCTGCCGAAGTGCCGACGCGAGCCCAAGGTCTACCCACCGTCGGACATCTTCCTCGAAGCCGAGGTCGGCAAGCCCGAGATCAAGACCTTCACCGTGGAGAACTCCGGCACCTGCGCGTGCACCGTCAACAGCGTCAAGATGGTCGGCGGGGCCAACGTCTTTACGCTGACGCAGGACTTCGCCGACGGGACCGAGCTCAAGCCGAACGCGTCGCCGGTCTCGTTTACGGTCACCTACACCTCCGCGGGGGGCGCGGGAACCGACCAGACCCAGATCCAGGTCGAGTTCGACTGTCAGTCCCAGCCGACGATCATCCCGATCACGACGCAGGCCGCTCAGGCCGGCAACTTCGAAGTCAGCTACGACGAGAAGGAGACCAAGGGCTTCCTCGACTTCACGACGGTGGCGCCGAGCACCTGCGAAGAGAAGGTCGTCTCCATCTACAACGTCGGCCCCGCGATCATGACGGTCCAAACGCGCGAGGTCCCGGAAGACCTCCAGGGCAACTTCTACACCGTGACGTGCGCGTTCCCGCCGGCCCAGGAGGGCGCTGAGCCGACGCCCGTCACCGGCAACGCCGCCCTCGCGGCGGGACGTACGCTTGAGTGCACCGTGAAGTACTGCGCGACGGACGCGGCCGGCAAGAACGGCACGCTCACCATCGCCTACGTGAACCCGGGCCCGGGGACCATCGAGGTCCCGATGTTCGGTGGCACGCCGAAGCCGTGTTTCGACTTCGGCCCCGGCGACGTCTCGAGCCAGATGGCGCTCGACTTCGTAGCCACTGCCAAGGGTGAGGCCGTGGACGGACGCTTCATGATCTACAATTGCGGCAACGCGGATCTCGAAGTGAAGGCCGTGCGCGTCGAAGACGCCTTCGGTCAGGGGGAAGCGTCCGAGTACTTCACCGTCGACGCGGCGCTGGCCTTCCCGCTGACGGTCCCCGTGGGCGGCGTGCAGTCGGTCGAGCTGACGATGGTCGTGAACGACAACGAGCCGCAGGTCTCCTCGACCATGTACATCGATTACGTCGACGGCTCGGGCGCGACGCTGGTCGCATCCAACATGAATGTACGCGGCTTCGTCGCGCCGACCGTGCCCGTGATCGCGGCGGCGCTCGAGGCGAGCGGAGAGAAGAAGGTCGGTAAGGAGCTCACCCTCTCGGGTGCGGCCTCGACGCCGGCCTCCGAGATCGGGGAGGGCGCCTACGCCTTCTACCTCGTCGACAAGCCTGCCGGCAGCCAGCTCATCATCAACGGGTCTCCCGGCGACGCGACTCGCGACATCATCCCGGACAAGGCGGGTAAGTACGTCTTCGCGCTGCGCGTCTTCGCCAAGACCGAGCCCTATATCTGGAGCCCGGAAGCGACCGTCGAGGTCGACGTCACCGAATAATCGCTGGGGTGGTGCCGGCCGGTGTGGTGCCGGCCGGCCGCCGGGTCAGAGCAGCGCCTCGATAGCCCCCTTCATCGACGACGGCAGCTCCTTCGGGGCGAAGCGCCGGACCCGGTCGCCGCGTCGATTGACCAAGAACTTCGTGAAGTTCCACCGCACCAGCTCGAGCCCGAGCGGCCCGGGGGCCGCCGCCTTCAGCGCTCGAAAGAGCGGGTGGGTCTCGCCCCCATTGACGGCCACCTTGGCGTGCATGGGGAAGCTGACCCCGTAGTTGCGCTGACAGAAGGAGCCGATCTCCGCGCTCGACCCAGGCTCCTGCCAGAGGAACTGATTGCACGGGAAGCCGAGCACCACGAGCCCGCGGCCCTGATACTCCCGCCACAGCGCTTCGAGCCCTTCGAACTGCGGGGTGAGCCCACACTTGCTGGCCGTGTTGACGATGACGAGGACCTTACCTTCGTACTCGCGCAAGGTGCGCGTCTCGCCGGAGAGCGTCTCGACGGGGATGTCATAGATCATGGGTACTACCTCGAAGGAGCTAAACGAGCTCAGGGGACGGAGAGGGGGCCGCGCGGCAGAAGCGCCGCTCCGGTGATGCCACCGAAGCCGGCGTCGAAGAACTTCTCGTAGACGATGTGGCCGGTCTCGCGCCGTAGTCCCGATGGCGCAAGGGCGGCGAAGACGTCGAGGATCATCTGGCCGTTGCCGCAGACGTAGACCTGGCCGCGGTCCGGATGCAGGTCGACGGCGCCGAGGTGCGCCGTCACCCGGCCGCGAGCGCCGGTCCACGCTTCGTCGGGTCGAGACAACGTCCGAATCACTCGGAGCCCCGCTGGAACGTCGGGCAGCTCGAAGAGGTCGGCGTCGCTGCGCACACCCCAGAGCAGGGTGGCGGAGGAGAGCGCGCCGCGCCGTGCCAGCTCGACGAGCATCGGCCGGATGGGCGCGATGCCCGTGCCGGTCGCGACGAAGACGAGCTTCTCGGGGAGCCGGCGCCGCAGGACGAAGGTGCCTTGAGGCCCCACCATGGGCAAGGTGACGCCGATGTCCATGCGGCGGAAGGTGTCGCTGGCCCGCCCCACCGGCATGAGCTTCACGACCACCTCCACGGTGGACGCCGGGGCCCCCGAAGCGTCCGTAGGGGAGTTCCAGATGGAGTAGATTCGGGTCTCGCGGCGGCTCGCCATGAGCGCACCCGGCACGGCGTCTGCGCGTGGGTCGCCCCCCGGGGGGTCGAAGAACAGCGAGACGTGTTGTCCCGCCAGCCAGGTGAAGAGCGGGGCATCGACCGGTTCGAACGAGAGCCAGAGCGTGTCGCGGGCGAGCTCTCGGCGCCCCGCGAGCCGCACGGTGAGCTCGCGGGGCGGTGGCAAGTGGAGTCCCGGCTCGAGTCCTGGATCTCGCACCGGAACGACGTTGGGCTTCGCGGCCGACGACAGTCGGTCTTCTGCGAAGCGGCGCAGGCGGGTCAGGATCCCCACAAAGCCTCCGTTGAGTGGGCCATCGAGCGATGGAGTCGCCGGATGAGCCCGCATGTCGAACCGGCCGCCGCCGCGCCCGCGAGGCCCACGAGGATAGGCGCGCCCAACAATGCCGTCAGGGTGCCGTGTTCGCTGGCGATCGCGGCGAGTGAGCGCCCTTGAACGAGGAGGCTCGCGAATACAAGCCCCCCCGCCGCGGGCGGGACCAGCGGCGCGAGCCCGATGAGGAAAACGGCGGTGAGAAACTCGGGCCGATGATGCGATCGTCCAGACGAGAGGCTCGCCAGCGTGCTGCCGAGTGGGCCGGTGAACGCCCGATCCTCGGCCATCGCCGCCATGCGCCGAAGGAGGCGCAGGATGGTCGGGCGTGAGTGGTGCCGCACCGTCGCGTCCGGGAGGACCCAGACGTCGTAGCCGAGGCGGGTGAGCGTGAGACCGAGGTTGTCATCTTCGATGGTCGCACGTGCGATTCGCTCATCGAAGCCCCCGGCCGCCACGAAGGCGTGCCGGGCGATAGCGACGCAGAACGACGAGAGCCCGCGGAGCCGGTGGGGTGTCGCGTGGTGCGCCTCATCGCCCAGGCTCAGGAGGTTGTGGCGCTGCAAGGTGTTGTGGACACGCGCGGGGACGGTCGGCACCGGACAGTCCGCATCGTAGACGCACTGCAGGGCGACGCGGCCGCCATCGACGTACGCCGCTTCGAGGCGGGCGAGCGTGTCGGCTCCCACTTCGACGTCGGCGTCGACGAAGACGAGGAGCTCCGCCGTGGTCGCGGCGGCGCCCGCGTTTCGGGCGACCCCCGGGCCGGCCGGGGCACGGCGCAAGACTCGGACCGATGAGGGGAGGCTGGTCTCGGCGACGGGCGGCGACGACCCGTCATCGACGACGACCAGCTCGTCCGGGGCGCGCTGACCTCGTAGCAACGCCGCGAGGCAGAGCCCGAGTGTCTCTCCGTTCCGGACCGGGACGATGACGGCGATCGTGGTCCGCGAGCTCACGCGCGGGCGGCGCGTTCCGCGAAGACCGCCCGCGAGTACGCGCGGAAGCCGACGACGTTCTGATAGAGGTCCGTGGGGCTGCGCATCGTCCGGAGCTTCATCGCGATGTAGGCCGGGCGCATGTAGAAGCTGCGATTGGCACGGTGGATGAGCTCGTCGAGCTGCGCCTTGGACATGGTGTTCGGTACGAAGCCGCTCGACTGGTGGGACTGGCTCTGAGCGTGGCCGAGGCAGGTGCCGTAGCGGTCAGCCATGTCGTGCAGCGCCGTACCGGGGTGGACGCCGATGGTGAAGAACTTGGTGTAGTCCGCGTTCAGCTTCTTGGCGAACTCGATGGTCTGGAGGCCCTCTTCGTAAGTCTCGCCGGGGATCCCGAACATGACGGTCGCGAAGACCCGAATGCCGACCTGCTGACAGATGCGGACGCCACGTTCGATCTGCTCGAGGGTCTCGCCCTTCTTCAGGGTGTCGAGGTTCTTCTGCACCCCCGACTCGATCCCGATGAGCAACTTCCAGCACCCCGCGCGCTTCAGCAGGCGTGCGGTCGGCAGGTCGAGCGTGTCGGAGCGCGTATTGCCCGACCAGATGACGGACAGTCCGCGCCTAAGGATCTCCTCGCACCGAGTGTGGATGCCGTCGTAGTCCTCGGTCAGGTTGTTGTCCCAAAAGAGGATGTCGCGGACGCCGTACTTCTCCTCCAGCTCCTGCATTTCGTCTACGACGTTCACTGCGCTTCGATAGCGCTCGCCGTGACGCATCCAGGTGTTCGTGTGACAGAAGATGCACTCGTGTTTGCAGCCTCGTTGTCCCATCATGGTGGTCGCCGGCAAGCGGTGGTAGTGGCCGATCGACGGCGCATACTTCGACATGTCGACGAGGTCGCGTGCTGGGAAGGGCAGGGCGTCGAGGTCGTAGATGAGCGCCGCCTTCGGGTTCACGCGAACCACGTCCCCATCTCGCCACGCGATGCCCCTCACGGCGCTGAGGTCGCCCTTGCGCTCCACGCAGGCCACGAGGTCACGCATGATGTACTCGCCATCGCCCGCGGCGGCGAAGTCGACGGCCGGGTTCTGCTCGAGGCACTCGCGCTGCATCACGTCTGGCCATGGCCCGCCCACCGCGATGGGAACGTCCGGGAAACGTTCTTTCAGGCGCAGCAAAAAGCTCTGCGACGTGTTCCAGCCGTAGCCCATCATGAGGAGCCCGACGAGCTCGATTCCGTGTACCGCCATCACCCGTTGGAAGTCCTCCTCGGTCGCGTAGACCCCATCGAGGAAGAAGACGTCGTGCCCGGCCTCCCGCAGCACCGCCGCGATGAGCAGGAGGCCGATGGGCGGGGTCGCGCCGGGGATGAGGCCGAAGCGGCTGCGGTCCGCCGTCTTTCGCGCCATGTACTCAGGGTAGAAGTCGCGGAAATCGTAAGGCGGGATGGCGAGGAGTACACGCATTTCTCAAGTCTACTCCGAATGGCGCGTAGGCAAGAACTCGAATTGTCGCGTCGCGGTTCGTGGGCGCTCCCGAGACCGACGCGACCTCGCGCGCGCTCGGGCCCCGAAAGAAATGACGGTGCACGCCCCATCCGATATAGTCGGCCTTTCCCCCAGCACCGGGGCCGCGCGAGGTTCATCGACGACGGACGTCGACGGAGCCCCACGCGCCGGAGCGCTGCGGGACGCTGAGATTGGCACCGCGCATGGCGAACGGCCCGACATTGGAGAACAGCAACGCGCTCCCGCGAATGCTGGCCGACGGCAAGTACGAGCTGCTCGGCACCCTCGGGTCGGGCGCGATGGGCACGGTCTATCGGGCTCGCCACACCGCCCTGAGCCGCATCGTCGCCATCAAGGTCCTGGCCGACAATCTCTCGTCAGACGTGCGAGCGACGGAGCGCCTCCGCCGGGAGGCCCTCGCGGCGAGCGAGCTCCAACACGGCAACAGCGTGCAGGTCCTCGACTTCGGCTCCGACAACGGCAGCTTCTTCATCGTGATGGAGTACGTCGAGGGGCGCACGCTCTTCGATCTGCTCGTCGCCGAACGCGCGCTCCCCGAGATGCGCGCCGTGCGCATCATGGCGCAAGCGCTCGCTGCGCTTCAGGCGGCCCACGAGCGCGGCATCATCCATCGCGACATGAAGCCGGAGAACATCCTCCTGAAGCAGGAGCAGGACGACGACGGCAGCCTCACCGATCAGGTCAAGGTCTGTGACTTCGGCATCGCCAAGCGCGCCGTTGACACGGACGAGGACGGCCCCAAGCTCACCGACATCGGCTCCGTCATCGGGACACCGCTCTACATGGCGCCCGAACAGGCGCGCAACTTGCCGCTCGACCCGCGCACAGACATCTACGCCTGCGGTGTCATCCTCTACCGGGCGCTTACGGGCAAAGTCCTCTTCGACGGCGGTGGTGACGACATCGCGGTGCTCATGGCGCACGTCCTCGATGCCCCGGTCCCGCCGCGTCAACATCGCCCGGACCTGTCACCGCGGCTCGAAGCCGTGGTCCTTCAGGCCCTCAGCAAAGATCCGGCGGCGCGTTTTCAGTCCGCCCGCGAGATGCGAAAGGCCCTCCTCGAGTCGGTCCCCGGGCTCACGACGTCGCCGTTTCTCCAGCCACCCGTGAACCTCACCCAAGGCGTCGGGCAAGACGCGCAGTCGGGTCCGGCGCAGACGCCTCAAAGCCGACTCTCGCCGTCGTCCGCAACACTCGACCTCAGGCCCGGGGACAGCAGCGGGGGGCGTCGGCTCGTCGTCATCCTCGGCGCCGCAGCGCTCGTCGCCGCGATCGTGCTCGCCACGGTGCTCCTCCGGCGCCGGGAGGAGCCATCGACCCCGTCAGCGTCCGTGGCTGTTGTGCCGCCGAGTGTGCCATCGGCCGCCGCGGCGCCGCGCCCGGATTCTCCCGCCGCGGGCGCGCTCGCGGCGTCGGCCCCGTCTCTTCCCACCCCGGCCCCGTCGCTCCCCCCCCCGGCCCCGGCGCTTCCCCCCCCGGCCCCGTCGCTCCCGGCCCCGGCCGAGAGCGTGGACACTGCCCTCCGCGATCCCGATGGGGAGTCCCTGCGTCGCGACCGTTGGGGTATCGACGTCGCGTCCGCCACCCTCGCGCCCACCGCCCTCGCGCCCTCCGCCGTCGCGCCCGCAGGGGCGATCCCGGCCGCGCGTGTCCCCGAGAAGGTGCCCGTGAAGCCGGCGAAACCCACCGAGGTGAAGCCCGCCGAGGTGAAGCCCGCCGAGGTGAAGCCCGCCGAGGTGAAGCCGGCCGAAGTGAAGCCGGCCGAAGTGAAGCCGGCCGAAGTGAAGCCGGCCGAGGTAAAGCCCGCGGAGGTGAAGCCCGCTGAGGTGAAGCCCGCCGAGCCCGTAGCGGAGCTTCGACCGGCTACCTTCGCCGAAGCGGCGGTGAGCGTCGGCAAGATATCGGTGGTCGGGAGCCTCCCAGCGAGTGAGGTGAAGCGGCCCGTTGACCGCAGCGCCGGTGACTTCCGCGACTGCTTCAAGTCGACGGCGGGTGGGGCAGGGCGCGCCGGGAGCGCATCGGTGCACCTGACCGTCGATGAAGACGGCCTCTTCCGCGACGTCCGTGTAACGGGTTCGCCGGTCGCGGGGCTCGATGCTTGTGTTCGTAAGGTGCTGTCTTCATTGCGTTCTAGAGTGCGCCCTGACACCGGCACGGTCGAAGTGAGCTTCAAGAT
Organism: Myxococcales bacterium; assembly: GCA_018780435.1. Classification (GTDB taxonomy): domain Bacteria; phylum Myxococcota_A; class UBA9042; genus SXOO01. The sequence continues at coordinate 5,164 of JADMJS010000168.1, read as the reverse complement.
CGCGTTCCGTGCGCCGGAGGATCCCTGATGCCCTTCCCCTCACTCCGGGCCACCGGAGTCGCGCTCGCGACGACGCTGCTCACCGGCTGCCTCGATCCGCTCGTCGACGACACCGTGCCCAAGGTCGCCGTGACCTTCCCGGCGCCGGAGGAGGTCCCTGACATCGACTCCAAGCCGGCGTGGCTGGCCGCGATCGACGCCGGTGACCAGCTCGAGCGTCGCATCGTTCGGCGTTCGGCGTTCGCCGGTGGGAAGCGGATCTGGTACTGGAACGTCGGCTTCGTCGACGGCAGCACGTTGCCTCTCTACGCGCTCGTCGAGAAAGGCGCGGACGGGACCACCACCGCACTCCCACACCCCTACATCGTGGACGCCATCCCAGGCGATCCGGGCTACACACCGATCTGGACCATCCACTTCGTCCCGGTCACGGACCTCTGGGCTGGTGAGGCGATCACGTCCGTCGCCGCGCTCCAAGATGCCCAAGAGGCTGGGCTCGTCGGCGAGCCGGAAGATACGGGGCTCATCGGCGACTGCCTCATCGTCCATCCCGACGTCGTCCTCGAGACACGCGACGGAGACGTGCCCGCTGGCCGAGCCTATTATCGCGGCGTCAAGGTGCCGCTCCATGGGCTCGGGAACTTCACGAAGGCCGGGGAGAACGCGACAGCGCCGATCTCCCGGGTCTTTCAGCTCCGCCGCGAAGGCGAAGAGCCCATCGACGAGCGCGCACGCGGCGTCGATCTGACGGGCGACGGCGACGCGAACGACTCCAACAACCTCTTCCCATTCGGGCCGGGCCACCCGAGCGAGACCCCGGTCTGGCAGCTCGTCCGCGTCGTGGTCCCGAAAGAGACCGTGTCCATCGACACGAATCAGGACGAGAAGCTCTCGGACATCAAGGCGTCCTCGGACGTCTTCGATACGGCGGAGGACGGCACCATCTCGCCCATCGCCGGCAAGGTCGTCGCCTTCGAAGTGACGCCGTTCATCATCAACTGCCCCTTCGAGCCGGAGCCCACGCTATGATGGACCTTCGGCTCCTTCGTCCGTTTGTCGTCGCCGCCACGCTCGCCGGGTGCGAGCTCGCTCCCGATGTGGGTACGGCCCAGATTGAACGTTGCGTGAACGTAGACTCCGATCCCGGCACGTCGGTGTCGTTCAGCCGCGACCTCTACCCGAAGGTGATCATGCCGAAGTGCGTCCCGTGCCACGATCCGAACAGCGGCGCCGGCGGCAGCTCGGCCGGCAACATCGGCTTTCAGGTCGGTGGACTCGATCTGACCACTCGGGACGCGGCGCTGGCCGGCGGCGTGAACTCCGCGGGCGCGCTCGTGACGCCCGGTCAGCCGTGCGACAGCCTCCTCTATCAAAAGACGGGCCGGAGCCCACCGGTCGGGGTGCGCATGCCCTTCGACGGCCCCCCCTTTCTCACGGATGAGGAGCGGGGCCTCGTCGCGGATTGGATCGCGGAAGGAGCCTTGCCATGAACGCGTCCCGAGTCGTCCGCGCCGTTCTCGTCCTCGCGCTCGGCGCCGTCGTCGCGATCCCCGTCATGATGACGACGGACGGTCACGCCATCGAACGCACCTTCTCGGGGAGCGCCCAGCTCGACTATCTGCTCGTCGCCACCGAACCCGAGGCTCGCGACTTCACCTTCGACGGCTTTACGACGGAGCTGTCTCTCAAGGCGAACGTCGATGTGAACGACCACCTCGCGTTCTCCGTGAAGGCTTGTTACGGCTGCCACGGCTTTGAGATGGGCATGGCCTACATGGACGTGCGGGTTAGTGACGCGTTCAGCATCCGGGCGGGGCGCTTCACGCCGAGCTTCGGCGACTTCCCCGATCGCCACGATCCGGCGAACCACCGAACCTCGGACAAGCCGCTGCCCTACGACATGGGCCGCATGCTGCGGTTGCGCGAGTGGAACATGTCCGTCTTGCCGGCGCCATACGTTGACAATGGTATCGAGCTCCGTGGGACCTTCGAGCTCGGTGAACAGGTCGAGCTCGACTACGCGGCGTATGTGATCGGCGGCCTCCGTGGTCCAGCCGACGCCACCGATGTCGACTTCATCGCGTCGCGGTCGCCCGCGCTTTACTATGTCGACAACAACTCGCAACCGACCGCCGGTGGCCGTCTCGCACTCGCGACACGTTTCGGAGACGGGCTCGGCGTCTTGACGTTGGGTGCTTCGGGCATGTGGGGGCGCTACGATCCCGATAGCCGCCTCGACGTCCTCATCCTCGGCGCCGACCTCGTGCTCAAGGTCGAGCGTTGGGTGCTCCGAATGGAGTACCTCGCGCGTTACACGGAGATGGCGCTCGGCGACACGCCCGAGACGTCGCTCCTCTATGGCCCCGGCCAAGATGGCTACGACGATGGATCCCTGAAAGAAGGGTGGTACGCCGAGACCGAATATCCCGTCTATACGGGCCTCGACCTCGTCGCTCGTTTTGACGGTCTACGGCGCCGTGGGAACGTGGCCGAAGGGAGTGCGCTCCGTTCGGACAGCATGATCCTCCGCTACACACTGGGACTCGCGTGGTCCCCGATGACGTGGCTTCGCTTGAAGACGAGCGTCGAGTTCTACGACTTCAGCGACTTCGCCGACGAGGTGGCCATTCACCTCGGGCTCGTGGGCGCTTTCTAACGTAGCAGAGGTTCAGCGCATGCCGCCGGAGGCGTAGGCTTTGTGCACCGAATGCGCCGTACCGAGGTTCTGTATACAGTGACGCACTTCGTCGCGTTCGACGATGATGCGGGCTGTGACAGCGCGCTCGCGCTCAAGGTATCGGCGTGTCCAGTCGCGGAGAGTGTCGTCTTGCTGGAGCAGGCCGACGAGGGTGCGAACGTCGACCTCTCGTGACTCGACCAGGACGAGGACTCGCTCGCGGTCGCCCGTGTCGAGAGCGCGCAAGATCGCGGTGTGGACATCGTCGAGTCGCGTCTTCAGGACGTCGACGGACGTTGAGGCTGGCGTCATCATTGGGGCCTCGCTCCGCGGAGCTGCTTCTCGGCCTCGAACCACGCCTCGCGCAGGGGTTCGAGCACCCGGATCACGTCATCGAGAAGGTTCATGTTCTTCGTGCCGAGCGCCTCCACAAGCGATTGCTTGGCAAAGGCGTAGAGAGCGTAGAGGTTACGGGCGAGCTCTGGGTAATGCTCCGGGCGCAAGCTACTCATGAGCTCCGTGAGGATGTCCTGACATTGCCCGAGGAGGAGACCCGTTCGGGCCCAGTTCTGGTCCTCCATGAACATCTTGGCGCCACGAATCTTCTGAAAGAGGGCGTCGTAGAGCATGACGACGAGCTCGCCAGGCGAGGCCGTCAGGACTTTGGTCTTCAAATACTCGGCGTGGGCGTTCATGTCGTCACTTCCTCCGGGAACGTTCAGTTACGCGGCGACCAGGCATCAGATCCAGCCCGAGATCGCGTTACCTTGGCTCTGTATTTTCGAGAGCGCCGACTCCATGGACGTGAACTGTTTCACGAGCTGGGCCTTGTAAGTCTCGACGCGGGTTTCGAGCGATGCGATGCGGGCGTCGATACCCTTTACGGAGTCGGTGAGGCCCTTAGAGCGATTCGTCAGCATGCCGTCGGCGTCGGTGTAGGACTTGGTCGCCGTCTTGATGCGACCCAAGATGCCATCATCGGCGTTCATCAGCTTCGAGATGGCCGTCGGGCTCGTGGCCAGCGCGGTCCCGAGCTTGGTCGAGTCAATGGAGAGCTTGCCGGTCGCGTCCGTCTTGATGCCGATGGATGCGAGGCTCGGAAAGGGGGTGTTGGCCATGGACGCGATGGAGCCGGTCGAGGCCCCCGAGAGCGCGTTCCGAATCCCGCGCACCGTCGCATCGCCCGCCAGGGTCTTTCGCCGGTCGGAGGTCGGGTTGACGGTCGTCTCTTTGGTGACCATCTCGACGGCTTCGTTGTAGGCATCCACGAGGGCCTTCAGCTTCGTCTCGACCGCCGCCGGGTCCGTCTCGACCTTCAGCTTCTCCGCCTGCGTGGTCTCCTTCTTCAGCGTCAACGTCACGCCCGTAATCGCGCTGGTGACGTCGTTGAGCTCCGAGGTGACGGGGAGCCCGTCGAGCGTGAACGCGGCGTTCTGGGCCGCTTGGACGGTCGACAGCGCGATCTCGTTTCCAACCGCGCCCGTGTAGGCGAAGTCGACGACGAGCGCGTCGGCAGGCGTCTGGTCCTTTCGGAAGCCGGTCTCGTCCGACGTGAAGGTAATGTAGCTGGTGGTCCCGTCGTTGATGACCGTCGCCGTCGCGCCGTCGATCTGTTCGTTGAACTTCGCCGCGACGTCCGCCAGCTTGTCGCCGGCGGCAATGGAGAAGCTCTGCGCTTCGCCCCCTTTGAGCGTCACGTTTACAGTGCCGGACTTCACCGCGAGGTCGGTGTTGGCGATGCCCGCTGAGCGCATCTTGGCGGCCTTCGCGAGCTGGGTGACGGTGACGTCGTAGCTACCTGCGCCTGCGTTGCCGGCGGCCTTCGCGGTGAAAGACGCCTCTGCGGTCGAGGTCGTCTTCATGGAGAAGAGCTCGGCCTGCGTGTCCAGGCTCTTGGCGGCGGTCTCGATCTTCTGGAGCGCCGCTTTGATCTTCGCGAGGGTGGAGATCTGCGCAGTCTGCCCATTCTTCTTGGTATTTAGAGAGTTGATGGGCGCGCGTTCAATGGCGACGAGCTGGTCGATGATGCTGTTCGTGTCGAGCCCTGAGGCGATACCACCGGTTCGGATCGTCATGACCTTCTCCTCGTCTGCGCGGCGCAGCTTGTCCTGCGACTCCGGTTCGACCCGACCCGGTGACCTGGCCCGCCCGGGTGCCCGCGGCGAGACGCACGGGGGCAAGAGGGCTTTCGGGCCAGTGGCGCGAATGCTTTAGTTTCTTCTCTGTTCTACGCCTCGCTGCGCCACGCCGCGTCGTTTCACGCCGCGTTCAGTCCCGCTGTCACTGGACCGCGAGCAGCCGACCGGCTTCCCAGGTCGCGGAACGGCGGGGCGAGACCTCACCGGCGGCGGTGGTTTTGGGCCACCGCCGCCGAGAGAGGCGTCTCTTAGCCGAGGAGCTGCAGCGCGGCCTGCGGACCCGCGTTGGCCTGAGCCAACATCGCGGTACCGGCCTGGACCAGCACCTGACCGCGGGAGAGCGCGCTCG
>JADMJS010000512.1 GCA_018780435.1 Myxococcales bacterium | reverse complement strand
TCGACTCACGCGTCCGGCCATTCTGCCGCAGCGTGGGCTTCGGGCCTGGTCACCCCTATTGGCAAGACTACGTTCAGCCGTTAGTGGGATTCTCCAAGAAGCTCCTTCCAGACATAGTATATGACCTGATTTCCTACGAGGCTGGGCCCGGCTCCATTTGCGACGAGTTCTGGGATGAGATTCCATTCGATCCGACGAGTGAGTCTCTGATCTCGTTCTCACGGATCTATGAAGACGGGACCGGAACCTGCTGCGACAATACGACCTTCATCGGCGGCCGGGGATATACCTGTTCTGGTCCGGTCGGCAGGGAGGCGCCGAATGGTTTGTACGCGGACCTAAGCGGTCCAGGCTACGTCTGTTGCGGCGTGTCAAAGACGGTCCCGCCGGAGCTGTGTTCCGACGGGCCAAAGGCCGCTTTTGTTCAGTACTATCGATTCCCCCGAGGCAGCTACACTGCGTTACGTCCGGAGGGCGTCCCAGAAGCTGCGGAGGCTCTGTTCCAGAAACTCAATCTTCCTGACTCCTACCCACCCAGCCCTCGCGCTCCAGAAGACCCAATCTGCGACCACTGGGGGTATGGTTTGAACGAACGCCCCATCGAGGTCTTCGAGTGAGATGCCGCGCCAGCAGCCACCCGGGCGTGACTGCCGTCCAGCGGCCACCAACTTCGTGGGTAAGTCATGCTCCGCTAACCGTATCGGACCACCTTTTCGGGAAGTCGCGTCGCCGGTCCGAGTCGCTTCATGTGCGTGAGTGTGAACACCGGGAACCTCGGGCAGACATGCCGGTTCAATGGCCGCCTCGACCTGACCGAGACGATCATGTGCGTCCCGACACCGTCGGCATGCCGGAAGGACGTGCACCATGAGGCCCGCGGCTCTCGTACTGGCAGGCCTCGCATCGGCCATGCTCTTCTTGTCCGCCTGCAGGGATACCGCCATTGGGACCTTCGTGCTCAACAACGACGTGATGCCGTCGGACGCGAGCGACGGCGCCGACGGCACGCTGGATACCCACCTGAGCGACACCGACGCCTCGTCTGACGCCTCGTCCGATGCCTCGTCTGACGCCTCGTCCGACGAGGTGACCATGCTGACCCCGGACGAGCCCTACGTAGACACCACTTGGCAGCTTCAGGAGTCGCTTCCCACGTACACCCACGGCGCAGCGCTCTTCCGCGAGGTCCACGCCGAGTACGGACCAGCTGACGTCCTGATTCGGGTGTACGGCGTCCGGGCAGGTACCGCGATCATCGAAGCACAACCGACCTTCGCGGCAGCACAACCCGGCGGTACCTTTCAGAATATGCCGGAGCGGCTGCCCGACCTACCCGGCATCTACAGCGATCTCGTCACTGGAGACATGAACGGCGATGGTTGCCAGGACCTCGTCCTCGTCGGCTTCATCGACCAAG
>JADMJS010000584.1 GCA_018780435.1 Myxococcales bacterium | reverse complement strand
ACCACATGGGTCACCAGCTCGCGCCCATCGACACGTGGGGCAAGACCTACATCGCCGACCTCTTCTCGCCCCGGTCGGCCACCGGCTACTTCGACATCTTCCGCGTCATGGCGTCACGCGATGGCACCGTCGTGACGTGCGAACCGACGATCGAAGGTTGCTCGAGCGAGACGCTGAAGAAGGGCGAGTGGATCGAATACCGGGCCTCGGTCTCCCACCTCGTGAAGGCCAATAACCCGGTTCAGATCGGGCACTTCATGACCGGGTCCAACTACGAGGGCTATGAGCAGACCTGTGGCCAGTCGAACAAGACCGGGATCGGCGATCCGGCGTTCACCATCGGTGTCGCCATCGATCAGTACCTCGACAGCTACGTCTTTTTGACGCCCCCGGGCTACAGTGACGACTGGATCAACGTCACCCACAAAGCCGGAATCGAAGTCATCCTCGACGGCAAGGCCATCGGCCCGGCGGCGGAAGTCATCGGTACCACCGGTTACGTGGTGACGCGCGTCCGCCTCGATGACGGCGCGCACCGCATCGAGTCGTCCGAGCCCTTCGGGATCATCGCTTATGGCTACGACTGCGACGTCAGCTATGCCTATCCCGGGGGCATGCTCCTCGGATCCGAGTAGCCGCGTGCCGCGCTCGCCTTTCGCCTTTCTAGATGACGCCCCGACTTGCGACGCCTCGATCGTCGGGAGCCTCCTGTGAGCAGCCTCGTGTTCCCATCGCTCTTGGCCTTCGTGCCCCTCGCCGCCCGCCCCGAAGACGACGCTCCCGGCGCCGCGCTCTGGATCACCCTGGCGGTCATCGCCATCGTCATCGGCTGGGCCGTCCGCTACGCGCTCAAGGCGAGCGAGCGACGCCTCGACCCGAAGGCGCTCGCCGAAGCGAAGCGACTCGCGGAGCTGAAGAAGCAGGACGACGAACGACAGGCAGCAGCCGACGAGGCCCGTGCCGCGACCGAGGCGAAGCGGCAAGAGCAGGAGAAGGTCGACAAAAAGGCGGACAAGAAGGGGGACAAGAAGCCCGACGCGGCGCCGAAGGGCCCACCCAAACCCGAGCTGCTCCTCCCCTCGGACCGACCCATCGCCGACGGGCTCCTGAAGACGCGCGAGGAGGGCTTCATCGCCCGCCTCGGGAAGCTCTTTCAGGGCAAGCAGATCGACGCGGCGCTCCTCGACCAGGTGGAGGAGGTGCTCTTCACGGCGGACATCGGCGTCCGGACCGCGTCGAAATTGCTCGACGAGCTTCGGGCCCGCGCGTCTCGAAAAGAGCTGGCGGACGCGGACGCCATCTGGCGCTACCTCGAACAGGAGGCCATCACCATCCTCGACGGCGCGCCCGACCCGCGCTCGTTCCAGAGGCGTGGCGACGGGCCTCACGTCGTGCTGATAATTGGCGTGAACGGCGCCGGGAAGACCACCAGCATCGGCAAGCTCGCTCACCGCATGGTGGCGCGCGGCGACAAGGTCCTGCTCGGCGCCGGCGACACCTTCCGAGCGGCGGCCGCCGATCAGCTCGACATCTGGGCCCGTCGCGTCGGCGCCGACATCGTCGACGGCAAGGACGGCAGCGACCCGTCGGCCGTCCTCTACGAAGCGACCACCAAAGGCCAACAAGGCGGCTACGACACCGTCATCCTCGACACCGCCGGCCGCCTCCACACGAACGTGGGGCTCGTCAAGGAGCTCGAGAAGGTGAAGCGGGTGGTCCAGAAGGCCATGCCCGAAGCCCCCCACGAGATCATCCTCGTGCTCGACGGCACCAACGGCCAGAACGCGATCGCGCAAGCCAAGGTCTTCGGGGACGCGCTCGGCGTGACGTCGATCGCCCTCACCAAGCTCGACGGCACGGCCAAAGGCGGCGTCATCCTCGGCATCGTGGACGAGCTCAAGATCCCCATCTCCTGGATCGGCATCGGCGAACGCATGGAAGACCTCCGGCCCTTCGACAAGCGGGAGTTCGTCGACGCGCTCTTCAGGCGGAAGGGGGGCTGACCATGGCGGGAGCTTCGCCCCGAGCGCGTTATCGCCCGCGTGGCCAGGGATTCCTGGTCTTCGAGCGGAACACGCGCCGGATCGAGCTCCCCCTCGACGCCGAACGCCTCGATCTCCCGCCCCAGGTCGACCCGCGCCTCGCCCCACCCCCGGTCCGGGCGCACATCGAACGAATCGAAGGCGGACACACGCTGGTGCCCTTCCCCGGTAGCTCGGTCAAGGTCAACCACCGCCTCATCGCCCGCCGCACCGTGCTCCACGGCGGCGATACCCTCGACGTCGACGGCTTCGAAGCGCAGTACACGACGGCACGTGAAGAGCTGCAGTTTCCGATGACGGTGGTGGTCTGGCCGCCCGAAGGCCCGCCGGTGGAGATCCGCAGCCACCGGGCGCGCCTCACGATCGGCGCGGGCGACGCGGACATCCAAGTCGACGACGACACCGTCGACGACGTCCACTGCACGATTCGGCGATATGCCAATGGCGTCATGCAGATACAGGACGAGAAGAGCTACAACGGCACCCAGCTCGACGGGCGCCGGCTGAACGGCTCCGGCCCTCTCCGAGATGGCGCCGAGATCCGCATCGGCCGCACGCGCCTGAAGGCGTGGGCCGAAGCGTCTGTCCATGATTCGGGCGCGCTCATGGGGCCGGTCGACGCGTTCGACGGCCTCCCGCAAGGTGGCTTCGACCCCAAGGGCGGCCAAGGACCACTACGGCCACACGCCGTGGAGGTCGGCCCCGACTTCATCCAGACGCGGCGCCGCACCTTCGACGAGGACGTCCCGACGAAGCTCGAAGGCTGGGGCGAACGCGTCGACGTGCGGCCGACGCGACGCGCATCGCACGACCCCGACGAACGACCCGCGCCCGACGGGTACGGCGACGCGCCACGCGCATCCGGAGAGCTCCCCGACTGGGCGCCACGGGACATCAACCGGCCACAGCCCAAAGTCGGGACGCCCCCTCGTCGCCGAGACGACGAGCTTGAGTTCGGGCGCCGGAAGCAGAGCGGTCTCACGCGCGTCCACGGGGCCGACGCGCCCCGGGCGCCACCGCGCGAGCGACGGCCCCGCCCCGAGGACGAGCCGTGAGCCTACGACCGGCCACACGCGACGACGTGCCGGCGCTGGTCACCCTCGTGACAGAGGTGCTCGCCGAGTTTGGGCTCGCGTTTGGGCAGGGATCCAAGACGGACGAGCAGCTGCTGGCCCTCCCAGAGTCGATGACCGACGACGGAGGCGCCTTCTGGGTCGTCGAAGACGATGGCGGCGCTCTCCTCGGCTGCGGCGGCGTCGCCCGCATCGACGATGAGACCTTCGAGATCCGAAAGATGTACCTGCACCGCGCGGCTCGAGGTCGGGGCTTCGGAAAGCGCCTCCTCGACACGTGCGAGGCGCACGCCCGGTCCGTCGGAGCTCGGCGACTCGTGCTCGACACCATCTCGGAGATGGCGGGCGCCATTCGGCTTTATGAGGGGGCTGGGTTCGTGCGCGACGACGCGCAGATTCGCGGGAGCCGCTGCTCGCGCGGCTACCGGAAAGACCTTACTTGAGCCCGACGTAGACGGCCTGGACGTCGTCGTCTCCGTCGACCGCTTCGAGGAAGTCCTCGACCTGATTGCGTTTGTCGCCCTCGGGTGACACTGGGTTCTTGGCCTTCCAGATGAGGTTCGCCGCGGTGACGGTCCACCCGCGCGCTTGCAGCGCCTTGACGACTCGGTCGAGCTCGGTGGGGCCGGTGTAGAAGGTGACGGTGCCGTCGTCTTCGGGCGGATCGAGCTCGTCGGCGCCGGCTTCGATGGCCTCTTCCTCGGGATCGAGCCCGGGTCGCGACGGCGGTGACGCTTCAGCCGCCCCGAGCCGATCGAAGTCCCAGCTCACCGAGCCGCTCACGCCGAGCTGACCGCCGCCTCGACTGAAGAGCATGCGGATGTTCGTCGCCGTGCGGTTCTTGTTGTCGGTCAGGCACTCGACGATGATCGGCACCTGATGGGGGGCGAAACCTTCGTAGAACACGGTGTCGAACTGAGCGGCGTTACCGCCGTCCTGGCCCGACCCCTTCTTGATGGCTCGTTCGAGGGTCTCCTTGGACATCGAGGCCTTCTTGGCCGCGTCCATCGCCATGCGAAGGCGCGGATTCGTGGCCGGATCGACCCCGTTTCGCGCTGCGCTCTGGAGCTCCTTGACGAGCTTGGTCATGATTCGGCCCTTGGCGTTCGCCGCGAGCTCACGATGCTTCTGTTTCCATTGGGCGCCCATGCGGCGCGGACCTTAACACGAGCGAGGTTTGGGCTGAAGGGCTTTGTCAGGGGATGTCGGCGAGCGGCACCCCGTCGAAGTGTTCGAGGCGAACGACCTCGTCGAGCCCGAAACGCCCCACCCTGGGGTGAGGCTCCGCGACGGCACGGCCCACACAGATGAGTAACGCAGACACATAGTCGGCGGGGATCCCCAGCACGCGACGCACTTCGGCGTCATCGAAGCCGATGAGTGGGCACGTCGCGAAGCCCATCTCCGTGGCCCGGAGGAGGAGCGCCATCGACGCCATAGCGCCGCTGCGTACGGCCTCGTCGCGCTGCAGGCCAGCGTCACCGGCGTACAGTGCGTCGATCGTTCGACGCATGCTCGCTTGAACGCGGTCGGGCGCCCCCTGCCAAACACGGGCCGCGTCGGTGTGCGCGTCGAGTTTGCCCACGATGAGCGCCACGAGCGACGCGTCGCGCACCTGCACCTGATTGAAAGCGGCCCTGCACAGCTCGGACTTGCGTGCCGAATCACGCACGAGCACGAAACGCCAGTGTTGGAGGTTGAAGCTCGTCGGGGTGTAGAGGACGGGGCGGATGAGCTCTCGCAGCGTGTCGTCGTCGATGACGACCGCCGGGTCGAAGTGCTTGACCGACCGCCGCGCCCGTAGGGCCTCGTCGACGTTCACGAGGCGGACTCGCGGGGGACGCCCCCCGGCAGGCCGAGTGCGCCCATGACGCGGCGCAGGTCTTCCCAGACACCCCGTTTGTCGCCGGGGTTCTCGAGCAGATGGGCCGGGGGCAAGGTCGGCATGACGTCGATGGGGTGGCCACTCGGGAGAACGACGAGATGGAAGTGACCCCGCATGGCCTGGAGAGGCGCGCTTTCCCCCGTCAAGGCGCGTGCCAACTCGTCACCGAGCGCGACGACGACGGCGGGTGTGACGCGTTCGAGCTCGGCGGTCACGGCGGCGGCGAGCGCGCTCTCCGAATGAGGAGCGCCGCCGTCGACGTTGCCCAGGGTCACCGTGAGTAGGACCACGTTCTGCCGACGCAGGCCCATGGCCCCGATCATCTTGTCGAGCAGCTCGCCGGCGGCGCCGCCGAAGGGGCGGCCATCGTTCGGCTCCGCGGGGCCGGGCATCGCCCCGACGAAGACCAACGTGGCGCGCTCTGGACCGTCGGCGACGACGTGGACGTGCGACACGGCGACCTCCTCCGTCTGGCCTGGGGCCGCCTCGGTGGACGCCCCGTCATCGCTCGCGACGGGCGCGGACGGGACGCGAGGGATCTGAGCGACCAGCTCGGCGAGGCGCGCTGGGCTACTCGACGGGTAGCCGATGAGGCCGTCTTCTTGGTCCCACTCGGCCAAGCGGCGCAGGGTCCGGGCCACACCCCGGAGCTCGTCTCGGACGTTGGTCATGGTCGCCTCACCCCACCTTGGCCCCGAGCCGCCGGACGAGCTCGTCGAGGAGCTCGTGGGCGACGATACGTTTGGGACGCACGGGGATCTCGCGGACGCGCACGCCAGCGCCGTCGAGGAGCCAGCCGCCGTTCGTCGGTGCCTCGAAGCCCGTGCCGCGCGCGCGATCCCCCACGTCGTTGACGAAGATGAGGTCGAGCGCCTTGCGGACCGCCTTGTCCGCGGCGTTCTTCTCGAAGTCGTGCGTCTCGGCCGCAAAGCCGAGCCGGAAGAGGTGGGGTCGCTCTGCAGCGAGGGTCTTCAGGATGTCCGGGTTCGGCGCCAGCTCGAGGGTGAGCCCGTCAGCGCCCTTCTTGAGCTTTGATTCGCTGTAAGTCCGCGGCCTATAGTCGGCTGGCGCGGCGGCCATGACGATGGCGTGCGCATGTTCGGTCTCGGCGAGGACCGCTCGGAGCAGGTCGGCCGTCGATTCGACCCGGACGAGCCGCGGTCCTTCGGGCGCGACGAGGGAGGTCGGGCCGGCGATGAGAGTGACGTCGGCGCCACGTTCGGCCGCCGCTTCGGCGAGCGCGTAGCCCATGAGTCCCGTGGAGCGATTCGAGAAGAAACGGACGGGATCGAAGCGCTCACGAGTCGGTCCGGCGGTGACCACGACGCGCCGACCGGCGAGGTCCTGCGGGGTGAGCGCACGGATGACCTGTTTCACGATGGCGTCGGGCTCGGGCATGCGGCCCTTCCCTTCCACGCGACAGGCGAGGTAACCCGCGCCCGGCTCGAGGATCTGGTAACGCGGCAGCGATCGGAGCAACGCGAGGTTCCGTTGAAAGAGCGGGCTATCCCACATCTCCACGTTCATCGATGGCGCGAGCACGACCGGCATGTGGCTGGCCATGAGCGCCGTGAGGAGGAGCTGGTCAGCGAGTCCGCCGGCGAGGCGCCCGATGAAGTCGGCGCTGGCGGGCGCTACCACCGCGACGTCAGCTTCGGAGGTGTAGCTCGTGTGGGCAATGCCCCCGTCGCTGCGGAGATCGAATATCTCTGATCGGACCGGTCGTCCCGAGAGCGTCGCGAGAGTCAGCGGTGTGACGAACTCGAGGGCGGCGGGCGTCGCGATGACGTCCACGTCGGCGCCGGCGTCCTGCAGGCGCCTCACGAGCAGCGGGCTCTTGTAGGCGGCGATCCCGCCGGTCACGCCGAGCAGCACACGTTTGCCCTGGAGCGGGGCGTCCGGCCTGAGCGCGTCCACCGGAGAGAGAGTTGGGTCGAGCGGGTCCACGGAGCGGACTTTGCCTCGTCACCGAGTGGATGTCACCTGCGCCCTTGCCGGAGAGCGCCGACGTGGGGTTGCGCGCCTCCAGGCAATCGATGATGCTCTGGCCGCGCAGTCGATCTGACCAGGCCGCCAACCTGGACGACCCCAACACCGGGCGCGCCACCAGCGAGGGTGGACCCAGGAGGAGCCGATGCCAGCCCCCACGGAACGATCTCTTGTCGGAAGCCGCCTCGCGGGCGTGGTGGGCGCCGTCATGGCCCTGGGCGCGAGCACGGCGTTCGCAGGCCCGCTCGAAGGGGAACGGCCTATACAGCTCCCAGATTGGGTAAAGCTCGACGCCGAATATCGTGTCCAGTCCATCGTCCTCTCCGGGCTCGACCCGTCGAGCGCCGACATCGACCTCGTCTCCTGGACTGAACAACGCGCGCGGCTCGATCTCGGCTTTCGTTATCCCGGGATCGGCGGGGTCTACGCTCAGCTCGACCTCCTCGATGGCGTCCTCTTCGGCGACAACGGCACCTACGGCGAGGTGCCTTCGCCCAACTCGGGGCTCGCCGTGTCCTCCAAGAACCCGAACAATGCAGGCTGGGAGCTCGGACTGACCGAGAGCGCCGACCCGCTCGCCATGGACAGCTACGTCCCGCGGCTTCGGAGCATCGAACCCATCAAGATCACGCACCTCTACGGTGAAGCGATCCTGCCCTTCGGCCTCCTCCGCGTGGGCCGAATGACCATGAACGAAGGCGCGGGGATCGCCGGTCACGAAGGGGGGCGGACCAATCGATGGGGCGTGTCGCGTTATCCGGACGTCGCCGACCGGGTGCTCTTTGCGACCAAGATCGACGAAGCCGTCCGCGTCCTGTCCGACAAGAACCACAAGCTCGATCCGTCCGTGAAGAACGGCGTCATCTTCGC
>JADMJS010000509.1 GCA_018780435.1 Myxococcales bacterium | reverse complement strand
TCGACAAGGGCTGCACGGGCAACTTCTTCTGCGCCTTCGAGCAGGTCTGCAACCTGGCTTCCGGCCAGTGCGAACAGGCGGTCGGCCCCTACTGCGAGGCGGGGTGCGACCCGGAGTCGGAAGCGTCGTGTGGCGGCAAGCCGAACCGTTGCTTGAAGCTGCAGGACAAAGACGGCAACGATCTCGGAGCCTTCTGCTTCGTCGCGTGCCTCGAAGGGTCCACGAACCGCTGCCCACAGGGTTATGGCTGCCAAGAGGTCGAGATCCCGGACTCGCAGGGCAACCCCGAGAAGACGGAGCTCTGTTTCCGCGACTGCACCAAGAAGCCGCTCGGGGCGGAGTGACGGCTCAAAAGGGCCAACGAGATCGCTGAACTCACGCTCAGTGAAGTGCCATATATGGGAACATCTTCCACAGGGCCGCTCGCCGTGTTAGGGTGATGGCGTCGCTGGATCGGGGCGCCCCGTTCGTCACCGTTCCAGTCGTGTCCCGCGCACTGCTGCTCGACTGGGCTCGCAGCGCCGCCGCCCGATGGAGAGCCCCGTGTTTGCCCAAGAGAGCACCTTCATCCCGGAAGCCCGCCGCATCGACGGCCGCGACATCTTCGCCACCGTCTTGGAAGAGACGCGCCGCTTTCGGGCGGCCCTGCCGAACCTCATGAACGGCTACGCCGGCCAGTGGGTCGTGTTCAAGAACGGCGCCGTCGCCTCGGCTCACTCGGACCGCGACACCGCCTACCGAAGCGGACGCACGCAGTTTGGCCCCATGGGTGGCCACGTCGTCGACCGAGTCGAGCCGAAACACGCCGTCCCCGTGACGGCGGGGGTCGTCTTCGGATAACGCCTCCGCAGGGTTCCCTGGCTGGAGCGACGCGTCGCCTTGCACGGCCGACCCGTTCCAGTATGCTGAAGTCGTTTGGCTTTTCGGTACGACGCCCACTTCCCGCCCGCCCCTCTCGGACTCATGCGCAATGGGCCGCTCGTCGCGGTCCAGCTTGGCCACGAAGCGGACTATCTCGGCATGGAGGACCGCCGCCCCGCCGCGTTTCCGAACCGGCGAATGCTCATCGACACGGGCGCGGCCTTCACGCTCATCGATCAGACCATCGCGCTCGAGCTCGGCTTCTTGCCGCACCGCTTCCAGGAGGTCATCGGCGTCGACCAACAGCCCACCGAGCGCCCCGTCTTTCGACTGACCATCGGCCTCACCATGGTCGACGAGCTCGGGCGCGGCCGCTTCTTTCGTTTCGCAGAGGACATCGTCGGAATGCCGCCCGTCGTGCGTGACGAAGGGTACGTCGGGCTTCTGGGGCGTGACTTTCTGCGTCACTTCGACCTCATGTACGACGGCCCGAACGGCCGCTTTCAGTTGGTCCGCGACCAGGACAAGATCCGCCGACGGTGAGGGCGCGCCCGTCCCGGCGTGGGCTAGCGCCGACGCTCGGCGTGACGTGGGGCGAGCCGACGACTAGACTGGTCAAACACCGATGCGGCCGCTCCGTGAGGGGGCCGAACACCGGGTCGCAGCGCCCACGGCACTGCGTGTCGAACGACGCTGGCGGAGCTCGCCCTCGCATGAAAGGAACCGCTTCATGACCTGTCCTAGCTGTAGCTCGGAGCTCCCGTCCCCGAAGTTCAAGTTCTGTCCCTTCTGTGGAGCGGCCATCGGCGCGTCGAGCACGCCGG
This sequence comes from Myxococcales bacterium, assembly GCA_018780435.1. Classification (GTDB taxonomy): domain Bacteria; phylum Myxococcota_A; class UBA9042; genus SXOO01. Next base: position 6,174 of record JADMJS010000509.1, on the reverse strand, counting down.
CTCGAGCCACAACGCGCAGCGCGGTCCCAAATGGCGCCGCCGACACGATCGCCGAACCCAACTCGGCCTTCGTAAGTGACGGTCCCGCGACGCTGTTCGGGCGGCCTCCGGCACGCGTCCTCGCCAGCGACACCTTGCCGGAACCCGCGCCCGCGATTCGGACCACCGGCGACTCGCCCGCCCCAGCGCGTGCAAACTCACGCGCCGGCAGCGCCAAGGCGGCCCCGGGGAAAGCCGGAAAGCCCGATCGCACCCAGTCCGCACCCGGCGGCGCCACCCTCGTCGATCCGCCGCATGCCCGACCCGATTCGGAGGCCGCGACCGTGTTCGAGATCCCCGCGATCAACGCCGCGGCCCTCGAAGAGGCCGTCGAGAAGAAGCGGCAGGGCTCCAAAGCAGGCTTGGCTGCGCCCGTTCGCACCGACGAGATCGACTCAGCCATGATCGAAGGCGCGATCCGAGCCGCGCCGCGAATTCGCGAAGACGACCGACCCACCGTGCTGAACCTCGCGGCCGTGACGGGCTTCGATGAGACACGAGACCACCCAGCCGTCCCCAATCCGACCCCGGCCCGCAAGGCGGTGTCCGGGAGCGCCGCGGCCCCCTCGATGTCGTCCCCGAATCCCGCGAGCTCAGACGCCGCGGCGGATCGAAGCACCCGCGCGAGCCCGAAGCGCAGCACCACCGGCGGATCACGACCAAGCTCACCCAAGTCGAACCCGGTCGCGCCCACCACCGGCCCCAAGGTCGGCGTCCCAGAGACCGCGACACCCGCTGGCGACCGCAAGAAGTTCAGCGAGACGGCCTGGTTCATGGCTGCCGTGAACCCCGCCGACCTCGCGGAGCGTGAGGGCGCCGCGCAGGGCCTCGCCGAAGCTGACGACATGACGGAGCGCTACGCGGTGGACCAGCCTTTGCCTGACGAAGTTCGCAGCAAGTTCTCGCTCAGAGGGCTCCTCGGCCGGTCGTCCAAAAAGAAGCCGTGACGCGACCGCCGGGGGCGGATCGCCGATCTTCATGAGGCTCTGATCGCCACCCCGAGGAAATCGGATCGAGTTTCTCGCGAGCCTCCTTGACTACACACACGTTCAGTGTCATGGTAGCGCCCATGCCGCAGCAGAATGCTTCGTCCTCCAGCCCCCACGTCATCGAGCAAATCGCCATTGGTGACGAGCTGTTGCGCGGGCTCGTAGTCGACGACAACAGCGCTTGGCTCGGTCGTGAAGTCGCCTCGTTGGGGCTTGAGATTGCGCATCGCCAGGTTGTGGCGGATCGCATCGACGACATCGTCGCCGCGTATCGGCTCGCCGCCTCTCGGTCGACGTGGGTCGTCGTCAGCGGTGGCCTCGGGCCAACGGTCGATGACCTCACCGCCGAAGCCGCCGCCACGTTCCTCGGCGAACCTGTCGCGCTGAGCTCGACAGCCCTGGAACAGATTGGCGCATGGCGGGCCGCTCGGGCCCAGCTCGACAAGACGGCGCCAGCGTCCCTGCAGTCACTCGACGAGAAGCAGGCCTGGCTCCCCGCGTCAGCCGACGTCCTCCTGAACCCCGTCGGGACAGCGCCTGGCTTCCGAATCCGCTCCGGCGACACGACCTTCGTCCACTTTCCGGGCGTCCCTCGTGAGTACAAGAAGCTCGCCCAGCTCCACTTCCTCGCTCCGCTCCGCGACGCGGTCTTGAGCGACGGGGGCTCGCCGCCGCTCAGCCGCACCTGGAAGTTCTTCGGCCTCACCGAGTCGGCGGTCGCAGAGCACGTGAACGCGCTCTTTGGACCGGGTCGGCAGGACGATCTCACGCTCCACTATCGCGCTCACTTCCCCGAGATCCACCTGACCATCGTGACGCGGTCGAGCGATCGAGTCGCGGCTCTCGAACGCCACATCATGGGTGACAGCCGCGTCCGCCACCGACTCTTCGGCGAAGGCGAGACCAGCTTCGCGGGTGCACTCCTAGACACACTCATCGGCCGCGGCGAGACCCTGGCCGTCGCCGAGTCGTGCACGGGTGGCCTCATCGGTCAGCTCCTCACGACGGTCCCAGGCGCGAGTCGCGCGTTCATGGGCGGCGTCATCGCGTACGACAATGCGGTGAAGACAGCGCTCCTCGACGTCCCCCCGACGCTGCTGGCCACTCACGGCGCAGTCAGTCGAGAGTGCGCCGAAGCCATGGCCCGGGGCGCCCGAGCGAGGCTCGGCACCACCTGGGCCGTGGCGGTCACGGGCATCGCTGGCCCCGGTGGCGGCACGGCCGACAAACCCGTCGGCACGATTCACTTCGCCGTAGCGAGCGCCCACGACGTCCACCATCGCAGCGTCACGTTGCCCTTCGAACGCGACCGCAACCGGCTCGCGTCGGCCTACGGGGCGCTCGACTTGTTGCGCCGCCAGTTGGCGTCGCCCGTTCAATCGCCGTCACCGACGCCCTAGTTCATCGAACACACCGCCGCTCCCAATACGAGCGGCGCTTCAGTCAACCTCAGAGGAGACCCAACATGGCCAAAGCATCCGCCCCCGCTCGCAACTTCGCCGACGACCGCGCCCGCAACATCGAGCTGACCCTCGCGGCCGTCGAGAAGCAGTTCGGTCAGGGCGCGATCATGCGCCTCGGGGAGTCCCAGGCCGCCACGGTGAGCGTCATCAAGAGCGGCAGCGTCGGTCTCGACCTCGCCCTTGGCGTCGGCGGGTACCCGCGCGGCCGAATCATCGAGATCTTCGGACCGGAGTCCTCCGGTAAGACCACGCTCGCCCTCCACGCGATCGCCCAGACCCAGCGCGCCGGCGGCATCGCGGCGTTCATCGACGCCGAGCACGCCCTCGACGTGTCCTACGCGCGGGCGCTCGGCATCAAGACCGAAGAGCTCCTCTTCAGCCAGCCGAGCACGGGAGAGGAAGCCCTCGAGATCGCCGACATGCTGGTGAAGTCCGGCTCCGTCGACCTCGTCGTCATCGACTCCGTCGCCGCATTGGTGCCGAAGGCCGAGCTCGAAGGCGAGATGGGCGACTCGCACGTCGGCCTCCAGGCCCGCCTCATGTCGCAGGCGCTTCGGAAGCTGACCGGCACGATGAGCAAGGGCTCGACGGCCATGATCTTCATCAACCAGATCCGCATGAAGATCGGCGTCATGTTCGGCAACCCCGAGACCACCACGGGCGGCAACGCCCTCAAGTTCTACGCGTCTATCCGTCTCGACGTGCGCCGCATCGCCTCGATCAAGGAGAAGGAGGACGTCATCGGCAACCGTACCCGGGTCAAGGTGGTCAAAAACAAAGTCGCCGCGCCTTACCGTTCGGTCGAGTTCGACATCATGTACGGGCACGGCATCAGCTACGAAGGCGATCTCCTCGACCTCGCCACCGACCGCAGCCTCATCCAGAAATCCGGCTCCTGGTACAGCCTCGAGGGTGAGCGCATCGGCCAGGGCCGCGAGAACGCGAAGACCTGGCTTGCCGCGCATCCGGAAGCCGCGACCAAGCTCGAGGCCAAGGTTCTCGCGGTCGAAGGCCCGGCCCCCAAGGTCAGCGCCGCGGCCGACGACGACAGCTACGCCGAGGAATGACCGCGCTCTCGAGTCTGCCCCACCTTGTCGCTTTCGACATTGAGGTGGGGGGACACCACGGCGTCTACCTGCTCCACCTTGCGCGGGAGTGGGGCCGGCTCGAACTGCCGGGACGGCTCACCTACGTCGTCTCCACCCAGTTTCGAGAGCGCCACGCCGACGTCGTGGCCGCCGCGAGCGCAGTCGGAATCGGGCTTCATGAGGTCCCACCGGTCGAGCTATCGACGGGCGCCTACCGCCACCTCCGCGGCCCCGCGCGCATCGCCGCCCACGCGATGCTCGAGTGGCGCCGCCTCGTATCGGCCGCCGCCACGCTCGGCGCGACCCACGTCATCGCGCTCTACCTCGACCGACTGCTGCAAGTGCCACTGGCCACCGGCCTTCGGTCGCCTTGCCCCGTCTCCGGCATCTATTTCCGGCCCACCTTTCACTACCGGCACTGGGCCAAAGGGCGGATCTCGCTGGGGGATCGCGCCCGGGCCGCACGCCAAGAGGCGGTCGCGACACTCGCGCTTCGGAACCCGTCGCTCCACACGCTGTTCACTCTCGACGCCTTCGCGGCCGCAGAGCTCCAGATCCGCGGACACAGAAGCGCAGAAGGCCTCTCGGATCCCGTCGACCTCGCCCCGGCGCCACCCGAACGGATCGCCGCTCTCCGGGCCCGTCTCGGCCTCGACGCGAGCCACAGACGCTTGGTTCTACTCTTCGGTGTCTTGACCTCGCGTAAGGGCATCCCGCGCGTCATGAAGGCCATCGCGGCGCTTCCACTCGACGTCGTCGCCGGCTGCCACTGGGCGCTGGTCGGACCACTCGACAAGAGCTACCGAACCACGCTCGAGACCGAGCTCGCCGGTCTCGCCGCGAAGCGACCCGATGCGACGGTCACGCTCGTCGCCGAGTTCGTCCCCGAAGAAGACACTCAAGCCTGGTTCGAGCTGGCGGACCTCGTCCTCGTACCGTACGAACGGCACGTGGGTATGAGTGGCATCCTGGTCCGCGCTGCCGCCGCCGGACGCCCCGTTCTGGCCGACGACTTTGGGCTGGTCGGGGCGCTCACTCGCCAGGACGGCCTCGGTTTGTCCCTCGACACGTCAAGCCCGGACGCGTTCGCTTCCGCATTGGCGCGGTGGTTTCACGAGCCGACGACGATTCCGTTCTCCCCGGCCGGCGCCGCTCGCTTCGCACGACGAAATCGAGCGCCGCGCTTCGCACGACAGCTCCTCCGCCTGTGCTGGCCGGATCAGGTGGCGAAAGAATCTGCCACCTGACGCGCTTCTGGAGAAAACCTGAGCCGCCATCACCGTGACAGGGTGCCACGGCTTCGGTAGGGTCGGCTCATGCCGATTCGCCTCGTCGACGCTGTTTCCGCCCTCGCCGCTCCGACCATCCTCTTCTTCGGACGCCGAGCCGTCCTCCTCGAAGCGGCGGTCCGGCAGCAACTGCCACCCGCGCTCGCCTCGGTCTATGACGCCATGCTCGATAGCGCCGGCCACGGCGGCGATCGAGGCGTGGCGGCCAGCACGTGGCTGCCCGGAGATCCGAAAGCGCGCCACGCCGTGATCGGTGTACTGCCCGACGCCGGCTCACGTCACAACGCGCCGGCCCGACCCGATGCGGTCACGTCCTTCGTCGCACACGCGATCCCGCGAGAAGGCACCTTCGGCATCGTGTCCGTCCTCGAGAGCGCCGAGCACGTGTTCGCGACGGCACTCGCGATCGCCCGAGCGCTCCCGCTCTATCAAGGCCGCTCGAAGCCGCGACCAGCCTTCGATGTCCACGTCGCCTTTATCACCCGAGACGGCACTCGCGTCTCCGCGCCATACCTCGACGTCGCCATGGCCGCTGTCCGTGAAGCCGCTCGGCTCGCCGACATGCCCACGAGCGAGCTCGACACGGCGCGTTTCATCGATGTCGCTCGGTCTACCGTTGAGTCATTGCCCGGCACGTCGATGCGGGTCATCGAAGGCGAGGCGCTTGCCGCCGAAGGCCTCGGTGGCCTGCATGCAGTCGGGCGGGCCGCCGTCGCGCCGCCAGCGCTCGTGCACCTAATCTGGAACGGGGATCCATCGAGCGACGCCAGCCCGGCTCGGGACGTGACGACGTGGGCATGGGTTGGCAAGGGCATCGTCTACGACACGGGCGGGCTCTCCCTCAAGACCAAGACCGGGATGCCCGGCATGAAGGGCGACATGGCCGGCGCGGCGGCGGTGCTCTGCGCTTTCGAAGCCGCCGTTCGAGCGGGCACACGCCACCGCATCCATGCGCTGCTCTGTTTGGCCGAGAACGCAGTCGGGCCGAACGCGCTGCGCCCAGATGACATCATCACCTTGTATTCGGGCCGCACCGTCGAAGTGAACAACACCGACGCCGAAGGCAGGCTGGTGCTCGGTGACGGGGTTGCGTGGGCCGCAAGAAACCTGAATCCGAGCATCATCGTCGACATGGCCACATTGACTGGCGCTCAGCTCGTCGCTACGGGCCGCCGACACGCCGCCGTCATCACGAACGACGAGACTTGGGAGCACGCCACCGTCATCGCTGGGAGGCACAGCGGCGATCTGGTCCACCCGCTCCCCTACTGCCCCGAGTTCTTTCGGTCCGAGTTCAAGAGCGACG
>JADMJS010000086.1 GCA_018780435.1 Myxococcales bacterium | reverse complement strand
GTCGACATCCTCCTCGGCTACACCTACTCGCGCGCGCCGTGGGGCCTCGAGCTCGGCGTGAAGCGCCACGAGACCGTGCAGACGCTCACCGCCGTCGTGAACGCGGCCTGGCTCGAGACGACGCTCTACGACGACGGCCAGGTCGCGACCCGCGCCGTCTACGAAGTTCGTAATGAAGACAAGCAGTTCATCCGTCTCGGCATGCCGGAGGGCGCCAAGGTCTGGACCGTCGTCATCGATGGTCAGCCCGTGAAGGCCGTCACCGACGAGTCCGGTGCGCTCGCCATCCCGCTCGGCAAGGGGCGCCGAGGGCTCGTGGAGATCGTCTACCAGGCGCGGGCGCCCGAAGGCCTCTCCGCGATGGGGTCGCTCGACATGCTCGCCCCGAAGCTCGACGTGCTCGTCACCGATTTGCAGTGGCTCGTCCGCGTCCCGGCGCGCCTCGCCGTCCACAGCATCGACACGACCCTGACCGAAGGCGACGCGAACAGCTACCGGAGCCCGCCGGCGTCCGAGTCGGCCCTCCCCGTGACGCTCCCGCCGTCCGGCGAGGTCGTCTCCCTCCTCCTCACGAGGCCCGTCACCGATCCGACCGAAGAGGCGGCGAAGCTCGGCTTCCGCTTCGTGACCCGGCCGCCCGCGTGGACCGGCTCGGCGCTCGGCGCACTGGCGCTTCTCCTGCTCAGCTTCGCGGCATGGCGCACGGCACGCCACCGAGGGCCCGGTAAGGCGGGGGTCGCCCTCGGCGTCATCGGACTCCTAGCCGGCGCGGGTTGGCTCGCGCTGACGTACGGGTCCGACTCGTCCGGTGCGCTCGCTGGCGGACTCATCGTCGTCGCCGGTGCAGCGTTCCTCGGGTACTTCACCCGCAAGTCGCCGGACATCAAGGGGAACCCGTCGTGAACGTGCGCCGGCTCCTCCTCCGTGGCGCACTCGCGCTTCAGGTCGCCTCGTGTGCCGCTCAGGACCAGACGTCGGCGCCGGTGGCGACGACCGGCTCCTCGGCGACAATTCAAACGATTTCGGCGCCGATGCAAGCCACGGCCGACTTCGAGGAGAGCACCAAGTCCGCCGAAGAGAGGCCCATGGTGGAGAAGCCGGCGTCCGCAGAGCCGATGGGTGACGACGAGGCCGAAGACATCCCCGAGCCGGAGGTGGCTGTGGAAGCACCGCCACCGCCACCTCCGCGGGACACGGCCGCCGCCCGTAGCCAAGGAATGGACGCCCTGAGCAGCGCACTCTCGGACGAGCTCGCGAACATGCCTAGGGGCGGCGAGGTCGGCGGGATGGCCTTTCGGGGTGCGGGCCCCGGCGGCGGCGGGGCCGAATCAGGGCGTATCTCGGGGCTGGGCATGATCGAGGCCGGCGGCGGCAAGAACAATGCGCACCACGATCGTTTCGGCGACGCCGGCCTCGCCGCGGCGCGGCTGGACGACGACCGCTCCGCGATGCAACGCGAGGCCAAGCTCGAAGAGAAGGCCGAGTCGGGCAAGCGGGAAAACTACCGGCAGGTGGTCGACGCCCAGTCCACCACTGGGAGCGGGACCGAGGTGCTGGCCCTTGGCAAGAAGGGCTTTTTTGAAGCGAAAGAGCGCGAGGCGACCGAGTCACGGGACGGCGATGCCCGAGACGACAATTTCGAATGGGACGGGAAGCCCGAACCCCAGAAGAAGCGCGACAAGGTCGGGGCCAAAAATCAGCAAGCAGATGGGGACGGACTAATCGACGCGAGCGGCGAAGCCGAGCCCGACTCCGTCGTGGAGACGGAGCACGAGGTCTCCAGGGCACCGACGTCCCCCGAACCCATGGAGCCGGAGGAGCCAGCACCGACGGTGTTCCTACCGGACATGTTCTACTTCGAGAACACGTACTTGGGCGGCGACGCCGGCTACCGGGAGTCCCTCCGTCGGCTCGACGTGGCGCTCGCGGACGTCGGTGCGCCCCACCGGCTTGCGTCGTTGCCGAAGCAAGGCTTCGACGCACCGGAGCACGACGGCCTCGCGGTCATCGCGTCCGTCGATCGCACGTCGGTCGAAGGGCCGGGGCGGGTCTTCCTGCAGGTCGGGATCCGCGGCAGCGAGCGGTACGGGTGGCGCCGGCCCCCACTCGAGCTGGTCGCGGTCATCGACCTCGCCGAGCTCGCCGGGGGCGTCCAGGACGCCGAAGCGCTCGTGGCCGCGCTGCTCGACAAGCTGGGACCGCAGGACCGACTCGCGGTCGTCGCGGCCGGGCAGGACCAACCCATCGCGACGCTCGGTAGCCCACGGCAGCTCCGTAGTGAGCTCATGCCGCGTCTCGCCCGCGATCTCGCGGCGGCCACGGGCGGCGGCGACCTCGGGGGCGCACTCACCCGGGCCGGGCTCCTCTTCGCCGAGGCCAACAAGCGCCGCACCACCGCACCCGGGACGCAAGTGGTCCTCATCCTGACCGGCTCGGAGGCCATGCCGACGGACGCGATGCCGGTCGTCTCGGAGCTCACTCTGGGCGGCGTCGTGACCTCGGTCATTGGGGTCGCGGAGCCCGGCTCTTCAGTGGACTCCGGCCTCTGGCAGCTCGCCGCGATCGGCCACGGCAACGCGCATACGGCGCGCGTGTCGGAGCAAGCGGATGTCGACGGGTCTCCTGCTCGGGCGTCCATCGGCGCCGCCGTGGACGCGGAGCTTGAGCTCCTCTCGCGGGTCGTGGCTCGGCTCGCTCGCCTGAACGTCCGGCTCGCGCCGGGCGTGAAGGCGGTCCGTGTACTCGGCAGCCGCCCGCTGCTCGCCCAGGAGGTACGCGAGGTCAAGGCGCGTGAGGTCGAGACCGATCGGCGCCTCTCACAAGTGCTTGGGATTACGGCGGATCGGGGCGACGATGACGACGGTATCCAGACCGTCATCCCGGTGTTCTATGGCGGGGACTCACACGTCGTCGTGCTCGAGCTCTGGACGGACGGTCCGGGGCCGGTCGCCGACGTGACGCTCCGCTACAAGGACATGGTGAACCTCGACAACCGGGCGGCGCGTACGAGCGTGTCGCTGCGCGCGGCCGCTCGTGTGGCCTCGGACATCGAGACCACGGTGGTCAAGAACCGGGGCGCCTTCGAGGCCGGTGACCAATTGAAAGCAGCGGCAACCGCGATGAGAGCCCACGACTACGGCGTCGCCCGGCACCTCTTGTCCACGTCGGTCCTGCCGGCGGCTCGTCGCTACGGCAGCCTCGTCGAACAGGTGCTGAACGGCGAGCTCAGCGCCGAGCTCGTCTCGGAGTCGCTCGAGCTCGCGGCCCGTCGCGTCGTCGGCGGGGGAGGTTGACGATGAAGCTTCGCCACGTCGCCCTGCTGGGGCTCCTGATCGGCGCTTGCGCGAAGCAGTCGCCGCCGACTGCCGCATCTACCGAGATCAGCTCGGTGAAGTCCTACAAGGCGCCGACGTCCGAAGCGGCGGCTCCTGCGCCAGTTTTCGATCCTCCCGAGCCGGGACGTTACGCCGCCGGGCCGCAGCCGATGCCTTCGGCCGCGCCTGTGAGCACTCCTACGATGCCGATGGCGCCCCCGGCGGTGGTCGCGCTCCCGGCAGGAAACGCCGGCCACGGGTATGTGACCGACACCACCGTAACCATCGACGGCGTCATGCAGGCTGGCCAACAGGGTCGGGGCGGCGGGGGGAAGGACCTTATCGAAGGCCAGATGGCGCTCGCGCTCCGAAAGGAAGCGCCGGACACCGGCGCGCACGCGGGTGACCTTGACCAAGGCGGCGACACGAGCGGGCTACGTCAGAAGACGACGGGCGACTTCGAACGCAACGAGCGGCGGCTAAACGAGGCCAAGCAGCGCCCGAAGGCTCAGCGCCCTGTCCCGCAGGACGCGGGATGGGACCAACCCGTCGAGCCTATCGCGGTCGCCGAACCGGCCCCCGCCGAGCAGGTCGCCCCCGATCCGTCCGCCATTCCGCCGGAGAAGCCCGCCGAGAAGAACCGTGAGGCGAAGGGGCCGTCGACTGACGCCAATGTCGTTCTGGGCGGCACTCTCAGCGGCGAGAACGGGGCCTTCGCCGCGGTCGTCGCCGCGGACAAGAAGGGGAAGCTGTACGAGGAGGAGGAAGTGGACGAGGAGCTCGCCGTCAATGTCGAAGGCGAGAAGCTCAAAGAGTCCGAGCGAGTGAGCCCGGAGCGCCGAGCGTCGCGCACGCGGGGTGAAGGCCGGCGCCGCGCGGTGACTCAGCGTCTCTCGCAGCGCCCGACCCACTTCCTGCCTGACTTCTTCTACTTCGAGAACACCTACCTTGGCGGCGACGCGGGCTACCGGGAGTCGTTACGGCGCCTCGACCGCGCGCTGGCCGAGGTCGGGGCGCCCCACCGGCTCTCGCACCTACCGGACCAGGCCTTCGACGCGCCCGTCCGAGACGGGTTGGGGCTGCTCGCGACCGCGACGCCCACGATGACCGATGGGCCCGGCCGGGTCTTCCTGCAGGTCGGCCTCCGCGGCAGCGACCGCCACGGCTGGCGGCGACCGCCGCTCGAAGTGGTGGTGGTGCTCGACTCCGCGCGGCTCGGCGACGACACCCCCGGGGGCAAGGGAGACGTCGCGACCTTCATCGAGGCGGTCCTCAGTCGGCTCGGACCCCAGGATCGCGTCGCCATCGTCGCGGCCGGGCAAACCGAGCCGCTCGCGACACTCGGGGGGCTCCGTCAGCACCGCGCCGAGCTCCTCCCGACGCTCGAAGAGGCCCTCCGCGCCATCCCGAAGGCCGGATCGCTGGCGGGCGCGATGACGCGGGCGGGGTGGATCTTCGTGGAGGCGAGCCGTGCCCGGACGACGGCGCCGGGGACTCAGGTCCTCCTCCTCCTGACGCGCTCCGATCGCGCGCCGGAGCAGGTCGCGGCGGAGGCGGGCCCGGTCGCGAGCCAGTTGGCCCTCGGTGGGGTGGTCACGTCCGTGGTCGGGCTCTCGAGCCGACCGGACGACGCCGCGCTCTGGACCATCGCGGCCGCGGGTCACGGGAACGCACACGCCGCGCTTTCAGGGGATGAAGGGTCGGTCGCCGCGACGGTCGACGCCGAGCTCGAGCTCCTGTCCCGAGTCGTCGCGCGCCTCATCCGCGTGAACGTAAAGCTGGCGCCCGGCGTCAAGGCCATCCGGGTGCTCGGTAGCCGGCCGCTCCTCGATGAGGAGGTGCGCGTCGTGAAGGCGCGGGAGGTCGAGACGGACCGGCGACTCTCGCAAGTGCTTGGGATAACGGCAGATCGAGGCGATGACGACGACGGAATTCAGACCGTCATTCCCGTCTTCTACGGCGGCGACTCCCACGTCCTGGTGCTCGAACTCTGGGCCGAGGGCGCCGGCCCGGTCGCCGACGTGACCTTGCGCTACAAGGACATGGTCAATCTCGATAACCGCTCGGCGCGCACGTCGGTCTCCGTCCGCGGTCACGGCCGGGACGCCGAGCCCGTCGATCCGATGCTGGCGTCGACCCGGGACGCGATGGTCGTCGGTGATGCCTTGAGAGCCGCCGCGTCTTCGGCCCGGAATGGCGACCTCGGCAGCGCGATCACGACGCTCGACCAGACGTCGAGCACGGTCTCTGGGACCTACGGGAATCTGCTTCGGCGCGCGGCGCGCGGCGAGCTCGACGCGGGGGTCGTCGTGGAGTCGCTTGAGCTGGCGGCGCGGCGAGCCGTCGGCGGGGGGGGCTGACATGCCTACTTGAAAGCCTGACGCGGACGCGGCACGCTTCCCTCATGCAAGTCTCCGAAGCGCAACGTTGGACTCTCGAACCTCGCTTCCCGAAAGCCCCCTCGACCACCGAGTGGCAGGCCATGAGCACCCTTGAGCGGCTCGAAGTCTGCGAACAGCTCGGGACGGCGCACCATGAGGTGCTCGACACCATGGCGCCGGAGGGCACGCGCCACGAAGAGAGCACGGGCGACGCGATCGACCGATTGAGGCAGTGGATGAACGGGGGTAGCCGTGCCGCGTTCGTCGCCCGCAACTTGAGGGTCTACTACCCCGCGGAAGATGCGTTCGAGCCCGACATCATGGTCGTCCTCGGCGTGCCGCAGGAACATCGCGACTCTTGGATCGTCTCCGCCGAGGGAGGGAAGGGCCTCGACGTCGTCTTCGAGTTCGCGTGGAAGGGGAACCGCCAGAAAGATCTCGACGAGAACGTGAGGCGTTACGCGCGGCTCGGGATCCCCGAGTACTACGTCATCGACCTCCGCAAGTCACGCTTCTACGCCTTTCATCTCGCGACCGGAGGTGGCGCCTACCAAACGATTACGCCCCAAGATGGGCGTGTCCGTTCGCCCGGACTCGACGTCGACCTCTACTTCGACGGCTACGCGCTACGGCTCATGAACGGAATCGTGATGATGGCCAATGCGAGGGAGGGCCTCGGCCACCTGCAGGTTGCGCTCGCGCGGGTCTCCAGCGAGCTCAACATCGAGCGAGACCGCGCCGAGACGGAGCGGGAACGCGCCGAGGCGGAGAAAGCCCGCGCCGACGCGCTCGAACGCCGACTTCGTGAGCTGCTGGGGACGACGGGAGAGGGGAGCTAGCTCGCGCGCTCGAAGGCCAGCGCGAGCCCCGCTTGGGAGCTCCGAATCACGACGCCGCGTCGGTTCAGGCCGTCCGCGGTCTTCACGAGCAGGCGAGAGCCTGGGGTGAACGGGGCGGCGGTGTCGATGAGAATGCCGACGGGCGAGTGATCGATGATCCGAGCCGTGGAGAGCTGTTCGGGGCGGTCACACGTCGCGAAGCGACAGGCGCTACGCGACGGGCGGCGGGGATATTCACGGCGGTCGGTGCCCGGAGGCGTCAGGGAGCGGGGGATCATTGTCTTCTCGCGGTCAATGGTGTGCTGGCTTCTACTCGGTCGTTCGGAACGGTCAAGATCAACGGACGAACGAGCGTCTTTGCGAACTCGGCGGGTGCCTCGGAAATTCCGTCTCTCGCCGCTAAAGTAGCGGTGAGCGTGGTCCCGCAGCGCCACGAACGCGCGGTAGACGGCCGTACGGTTGATCCCAAGCTGCAGCGCCGCCGCGTCGAGGGTCGGACTCGGCCCGAGCAAGTGCTCAAGGAACTCCGCGGATGGGGCGTCGAGACGCTCCCGGAAACGTTGCAGATCGACCCGTAGCTCAAGGTCCGGTGCGGACGTGGCGCCCGATTCGGCGGCCCAGGTATCTCGTAGCCGTTGCCGTCGCACTCGGCGCAGCACATCGAGATAGGCCCATCGAAGGCGGCGACCGCGTAGGGGTCGCCCCGTCTCGACGCGTCTCAGCGCTAGCTCAGCGAGCAGGTCGTCCCGGTCGATGCCGAGATAGTCGAGTCGCCCGTCGACATCGATGAGTCGGGTCAGCCATCGTGGCCACGGTTCCGCGTCACACATGCGTCGTCTCCCCAAAGGCGGGGTCGACGCACCACATCCTCGTGGTGCGGACGCCGCCGCCGGGGAGAGCAGGGCAATTCCGGTGCCAGTGACCTTGGAGGCGTCGTGCGCGTGACTGGCGAGCGACGACCGCGTCCCAACAGAGAGCCGCTTCGACCGTCGCACCGACACCAGACGTCGCTGGGACCTAGAGGCCCCAGCCACGCCTCGAGAGAGCAGGGGGTGGGGCCCAAAGGCCCACGAGCGCTCTACTTGTCGCGGTAGGTGATTCGACCTCGGGTGAGGTCGTATGGAGACAGCTCCACGGTCACCTTGTCGCCGGGGAGGATGCGGATGAAGTACTTCCGCATCTTTCCCGACACGTGCGCGAGCACCTTGTGCCCATTGTCGAGCTCAACCTTGAACATCGCGTTCGGCAACGGTTCAATGACCGTGCCCTCGACTTTAATTCCGTCTTCCTTCGCCACGAACCCTCCTGGCCGGCCCCAGACTCGGGGGTGAG
>JADMJS010000417.1 GCA_018780435.1 Myxococcales bacterium | reverse complement strand
TTCACTACGGAAGAATCGCGAATCCGCGCCCGTGCACCGAGTGTGACCACGTGGCCGACCGCCCGTCGAAGCTGAGAACCCACTTCATCGCGCGCCACACGAAGCTGCGCTTCCGCTGCGGCTTTGGCTGCGAGATCTGGTACTCTGACGTCAACGGCCTTGCCCGCTACCACCTCAAGAAGAAGAAGATCCACCGCATCCGCCGCCACTACAAGTACTACGCCATCCCGAAACTTCTCTTTCGCGAGCCGCTGCCGCCCAACGCCTCTCTCCCCGTCGAGTGCCTCTGGTGTGACATGCGCTTCCCCGACAACAGCCACCTCAAGTTCCACCTCGTCCGCGCCCACCTGTGAGAGCGTCACCACAGACTCGCGCTGCTGCCTCGGCGCCGTCGCGGCGCCGTGCTGGCGCGCCTCTGTGCGCTCGAGGTCGACCAGGCGCGCGTGTCGGACGCCGAGCTCGGGCACCTCGTCGCTGCGCTGCTGTGCCTGCGCCGCCTCTGGCTGAGCGGCTGCGAGGCCATCGCGGCGCTCACCGGCGGCGCGATCGGCGGCGCGTGCTGGGCGGCGTGGGCGTGGTGCGGCTCGAGCAGCTGCAGGCCGTGCAGGGCATCGCGTGGCGGCGGCGGCGGCTGTGCTCGGCGTGCAGTTGGTGGTGGTGCGGCGCGGCGTGGTGCGGCGGTGGCGGCGAGCACACCAACGCCGTCGACAACGATCGGGCTCGGCGACACGTGGTCGAGGAGGCGCAGCGACAACCCGAGGGCGACGTGGTGCGGCTGTGGTGGTGTCGTCGAGTGGATGGTGCTTGCGGCGGTGCGGGCGGCGGGCGAGGCGGGCGAGACGGGCGGCGCACAGAGCGAGAAGCGGCGCGACTGTGCTCGACGAGGAGGAGCAGCTCGAGGCCGTGGGCGTGGCGCGGCGTGGGCTAGGAGCACGGCGGCATGCCCGTGTGGCGGCGGGCGGCGGCAGCGGCGGGCGGCGGCGGCGGGCGGGCGGCAATGCCGGTGGCGAGCGGCGGCGACGACGGCGAGGTGGAGCGCGGGCGGGCAGGTCGAGCAGCTGTTCAGCGCCGTGACGGGCGACCTGGGCAGCGCCGGCAGCGAGGCGCGCGGCCGGCGAGCGTGTCGGCGGCGCAGGTGGCGGTGAGGAAACGGCGGCGGCCGGCGGCGCGTGTGTGGCGGCGAGGCGAGCGGCGGCGGCGGTGCGACGCGTGCGGCAGTGAACTCGAGCGCTTGTTGTGATCGTTTCTGGCCCGGGTTGAGGCGGCGGGCGAGAGGCGCACGAAAAAAAAGAACGAGAGCCAAGTTTGAGACGATGTCGCAGACGCTGCGCAGCCGGTACGGGCGAGCCGATGGGCCGCAGTGCAACATTTGCTTGAAGCGATTCAGGGACAATCGCAACTTGCGCGAGCACAAAGATCGGAT
>JADMJS010000150.1:5926-7893 GCA_018780435.1 Myxococcales bacterium | reverse complement strand
ACGCCAAGTCGCTGCAGATCCTCGCCGAGATGTACGAGGCGGACGAGCAGTACGAGGAGGCGGTGCGCTGCAAGCGGCGGCTGCTGGAGATCGAGCCGGGCAACGTCGACCACTACCGCGACTCGAAGCGCCTCATGTTCGCGCTGAAGGACCTCGACGGGGCGTGGGTGGCGTGCGCGGTCTTGACGCTGCTCGGTCAGGCCAACGAGAAGGAGGAGGCGACCTACAACCAGCACGCGCCGAAGCAGATCGCCGAGGACGCGCTGACGCCGACCACCAACGTGTGGGCGCAGCTCTTCTCGAAGGGCGAAGAGCTCCTCATCGGGCACATCTTCTGGACCATCTACCAGGGCATCGGAGTCCAGCTCGCGACCAAGGAGCTGAAGGACTACGGCCTCAAGAAGAAGAGCCAGATCGACCCGAACGAGAAAGAGCTGCTCATGCACGTCTACCGCCACACGGTGCGCGTGCTCGCCCTCAACCCGGCGCCGGAGCTCTACCACTCGCCGAAGACCCCCGGCCTGCAGCTCGCCGAGCTCATGCCGCCGGTCGTGCTCGTAGGCGACAACGTCCGTCAGGGACAGACCGACCAGGAGCTCGGCTTCGTGCTCGGCAAGTCGCTGACCTACTTCCACAATCTGCACCTTGCGGTGGCGCTCTCGCCGCTCGAGACGCTCGAGACGCTCTTCAACGCCGCCGTGAAGCTCTTCGTCCCGTCCTATGACGTGGGCGCGCTTGAGCAGAATGCCGGCTTCCAGGAGCTGCTCGTCGCGCTCGGGGGTATGCCGCCTCAGCTCCGCCAGGGGCTCCAGCGTTACGTCGGCGAGTACATCGAGCGCGGCCAGAAGGCGAACCTCACGCGCTGGCTCAACCAGATCGAGCTCACGGCCAACCACGTCGGCCTGCTCATGTGCAACGACCCGCTCGTGGCGGGTCAGATCATCAAAAATGAGGCGCACCGCACGCTCTTCCAGGCGCCGAGCCGCCTCGCGACGCGCGACAAGCTCGTCGACCTCGCCGTCTACGCGCTGTCCGAGGAGTACCTCGGGCTGCGCAAGACGCTGGGTATTGCGATCGAGGCGGCGTAGGGTCGACGCCGCGCCGGTGTCGCCGGTGGCGGCCTCGTAACCGCGTCTGTCCGGAGGCCGTCGTGACGCCATGAGCACCCTCTACGTCGTCGCGACGCCGATCGGAAACCTGGAGGACATCACCCTCCGGGCCATCCGCACGCTCAAGGAATGTGGCGCGATCCTCGCCGAGGATACGCGCCACTCCCTCGGCCTCCTCCAGCACCTCGGCGTGCCGAAGAAGCCGCTCCACGCCTACCACGATCACAACGAAGCGGAGATGGTCCCCCGGGCCCTGCGCTGGCTCGCCGAAGGGACGACGCTGGCGCTCATCACCGACGCCGGGACCCCCGCCATCAGCGACCCGGGTTACCGGCTCGTACGGGCGGCGAGAGACGCCGGCTATCAAGTGGTCCCGATTCCCGGCGCCTGCGCGGCGGTCGCGGCGCTCTCGGCCGGGGGCCTCCCTACCGATCGTTTCACCTTTGCCGGTTTCCCGCCCAAAAAGGCGGGGGCGCTCGGGCGCTTCTTCGAAGAGCTCGCGGGGAGCCCAGGCACGCTCGTCCTCTACGCGGCCGCCCGGGACGTGGTGGAGGTCCTCGAAGCGGCGGTCACGTCCCGCGGCGACACGGACGTCGCCATCTTTCGGGAGCTGACCAAGACCTTCGAGGAGGTCAGTCGCGGCAAAGCCAGCGCCGTCATCGCCGACTGGACCGCGACGCCACGAAAAGGTGAGGTCACCCTCCTCCTCGCCGAGCCCGACGCGCCCGACTGGGACGACGAGACCCTCCGCGCCATGCTCGACAAGGGCAGCCTCGACGACGTGCGGGCGGCGACCGGGGTCAGCAAGAAGCGCCTGTATTCGCTCAAGCTCGGACGGTGAGCGCAGCGGGCTTCGTC
>JADMJS010000150.1:0-5826 GCA_018780435.1 Myxococcales bacterium | reverse complement strand
TCAAGCACAAATGGACCGTGACAGGGCCGCTCTCTGACGTCGGCGCCCCATATCCTGCCGCCAGCTATGCGCACCCGACGTTCGACGTTCGAGGCGTTGGTGTCTACACATTCACCCTCCACGTCTGGGATGACATGGGTACCCCGAGCTGCACGCCCTGGACCGGCACGACCACGGTCATGCCGCCGTTGGACGGACTCTGGGTGGAGCTCACCTGGCACACACCGCTCGATGGGTGAGCCGGGCGGGACAGTGACCGCGTCACGGCCCGCGCTGGCAATCATCTCGGCGCACCCGGCCGTGGCACCACCGGCCGCGACGCCAAGGACTGCCGAGAGCACCCACCGACGGGCGTGGCGCGCGACTGAGTCTGCTCGGCTTGGTGGAAGCGGCTGATTCATGTTGACCTCGGAGTCCTGTTCCATGCGCGAGGAGCTTGCCACGGCCTGCCTACGAGGAAAACTCCTCGACACGCACTAGGACATTCCGATATCGTCGCGTCATGAGCAGTGCTGTGGTCGGTTCGGCAGGCCGTCCACGCCTTGAGCGCACTCCGAGTGCGACCGCGGCGTTGGTCTGGTCCTTGGTTCTCCTGGGGAGCGCGTGTAGTGCCCCTGACGGCGGCGACGTCACCTCGCCTCCCGGTCCGAAGTCAGAGTTCTGCTCCGAAGACATCGAATGCGACGACGCGGATCCGTGCACAGCGGAACGCTGCAGTGGACTCGGACTCTGCGTCTCCGTCGAGCTCGGCAGCGGCTGCCGTGAGCCCGACCAGGTTGGGAGTTCCGGCCCTGAGCTCGTGCAATCCGTCCAGCAAGGGCAGGGTGGGCTCCAGGGCTTGCTCGGCGCCAGTGCCTTCGCGGTGTCGTCGATCGGCGACCTCTATGTCGCCGCTCCCGAAGAGGGGCGGCTCACTCGACTGAGCTGGGCAGAAGGAAGGGTTACGCCGGTTGAGTCCTTGGAGACTGGCGTCATCTGCGAAGTCGCGCTCACGGAGGACGAGTCTCGCCTGTATGTACTCGGAGATGATCGTCTTGCCGTCTATCCTCGCGACCTGTCGACGGGCGACCTCGGCGCGCCGCAACGCGCTGGTGTCGGTGGAACGACGTTGGCGTTGCACCAGGATTCGGCTTGGCTCATCGGGACGGGCCGGATGAACGAGGTTCGACTCGACGAGGCCGGTGTTCTCAGCATGGGACGCTCCGTCGATGCCCCGGGGACGATAATGGCCACGAGCGCTCGATGGTGCGGTAAGCCCGGATCGTCTCGGCATGTGCTTCTCGTGTCGAGCCATGGGGCCTCGGCGGTGACGTTTTGGACATTCTCCGAAAGCGATGGTGCTCCGACTCTACTCGGCATGCTCGGGCAGAAAGAGGGTCTCGACGGCGTCGTAGGGGCGGCCTGCAACCCAGAGGGCGATCGAGTGGCCGTGGTGACGTGGGAGCGGGGCGAGCTGGTCCTGTTCGATTGGCCTTCCGACTCGAAGCTCCCCATTGAACGTAGCCGCACCGTGATCGCCGCCGAAGAAGCCCGTGCTATGGGGAAGCCAGCAGACGAAGTCGAGGCCCTCCCGATCGATGTCGGGCTCGGTGGCGCGGGCGGTGATTCCCGAGCGCTCGTCGTATTGACGGGTCGCGAGACGGGCGGCGTCCTCTTCGACGTCGCGGGCCCGTCGCCAACGCTCTTGCCGTCGTACGGGCTCGAGTTCGCCGTGGTCGACTATCTTCGTACCGAGGTGGGGGAGGGGCCACGCGTGTGGTCGCCCGACTCGACGTCGGCAGTGGGATCGGGTGCCGTCGTGACGGCCGGAGACGAGATGCTCTTCACGTCCGGCTTTCACTCCGCCGTAGGCGTCGCTCTTGCCGACGGCTCCGTGGTCAGCGTGCGCCAAGGGGACGGCGGTGTCGACGGACTCACGGGTGCCAACAATCTGGATCTGTCGCCCGACGAACATACCCTGGTCGTCGCGTCCCGCTACGCCAAGGCCATCGCAAGCTTCCGAGTCGTCGCCGACGGCGGCGCCGTCGTCCCTCTCCCCATTCAGGCGATGCCGGGGCCACAGTGGTCGTTCCACGATGCCGTTGTATCTCGACCGAGCGGACATTTGGTTCACGGACTTGAAAATATGTTCGGTCGCGTCCACACCTATTCGCTGGACGTCGATTCCAGCGTGCTCACCCCGGTCGACATCGCCGCGGTGCCACCGCCGTCTGGCGGCGACCAGGCGTTCCCCGTTCGAATGCGCGGCTCCCCTGACGGCCGCAGCCTGTACGTGGGCGACTTTCAAAGGGACCTCCCGTCGGGCCTCATCGAGTTTGCGGTCGACCTCGCGACGGGTCACACCGAGGCCGTCATGCGGCACGAGCAGATGGAGCTGGGCGGCATCGAGGACATCATCATCAATGCGGATGGCAGCCATGTACTGGCGGCCTGCTATCTCATGAGTTCGGTCGTACATTTCTCCCGCGCGAGTGACGGCGGCCTCACCTGGATGTCTCCCATCGTCGACGACCGCCTGCATGGCGCGGAGTTCCTCGCCTTGTCACCGGACGAGAAGCACCTGTACGTCGCGACGGCCGCTCGGGCAGGGGACAACCTCCTGTCGGTGCTCGAAGTCGATCTCGACGGCGACCACATGACCATCGTTCAGAGCCTGTCTTCGAAGGATGGTCTGAAGCTTCAGGAGGCCGGGGGGCTCTCGGTCGCTCAGAATGGCCTCGTGTGGGCCGCTTCCCGCGCCGACAACGCCATCAATCTCCTCGAGCCCGGTGCCGACGGCCGGCTCACTCCGGTCACCTTCGCCGAGAGTGCTGACAAGCTCGCCTGGGCCAACGATCTCCACGTGTCGAAGAGCGGTCACTGGCTCTACGTAGCGGCGGCGGTATCGGACGGAATCGCGGTCCTCGCGACCGGACTAGCCGCCGACTGAACGTATTGAAGGAATCGACCGCCGCCCGGAGCATGTCGCTCGACGGGCGGCCGTCGCGTGGGGTCACTCGCTGACGGGCTCGGCGCCGGGAGCGGGCGGCGCCTTCGGACCTTCGGCGCAGTGATTGGCGATCTTCTCGCACAGCTCCGCCGGTGCGCCGTTCTCCTCACACTGGGCGAGCTTCTCTTCGCACTTCTTCGCGAAAGCCGCCTCCGCCGCCGACTTCAGGCAGTCGCGGGCATCGGTCGCACAATCGGCAGGCGCGCCGCCGTCGGTGACGCAGAGCACGAGGTCATCGATGCAGGCCTTCACGACCTCGTGGTGGTGCTCGCACTTGGCCTTGGCCTTCCCAGCGGCTTTCATGATCTTCCCGCATCCCGCCTTGAAGGCGCCCCCCTTCGGCCCACCTTCGCCGTCACCGTCCGGCGCGTCGCCCATGGACGGCGCTTCATCGGGCGCTCCACCCTCCGGGGGAGGGGGCGGCGCGTCCTCGCCCTCGGGGGGCGGCCCCTGCTTCGGGGGCTTGCCGCCACCCGGCTTACCCGCGGCCGGCTCGTCGGCGCCGGCCAGCTCCTCCGTGCTCATCTCCGGGGGCGCTTCGCCGGCCTTGCACGCCTTCACCGCCTCCTTCAGCTTCTCCAGCTTCGGCGGCTTCGGCGCGCAGGCCTTGAGCGCTTCGTGGCAGTCGTCTCCGCCATCGGCGATACACGTGGCGAAGCCCTCGAGGCAGCCGCCCGCCTGCTCTTCGAGCTCGCCGAGGCCCTCCTGAGCCGCTTCGATCGCCGCGAGCGCGGTCTCGTTCTCGTCGACAGGCGCGAGCTCGCCGGTCGCGGTGCAGCCGGCCATCAGACCCGCGGCCGTGACGGAGCCGAGGACCGAGCGGAGGAACGAGCGGGAGAAGGAGGCGAAGTTCCGGGTGGTCATGAGGGGCTCCTGCATGTCGTGAGAGGTTCGGCCCGAGCGGGGTGGCTCCCGGATTCATCCGGCCACCGCCAGGGCTGCACTCTCTCAGAGCAACGCGTGTGCCACGCCATCGCGACCCGCTGCGATCGCGATGGCGACGACGTCGTCGTCCATCCTCGCCGTCGATGGGCCCAAATCTCCTGACAAGCCAAGCTGTCAGTTCAGGGGGCGGTGACCGTTCTGCTTGTCGGTGGAGCTCAGCGGTCGAGCGACTTCAGAAACGCGGCGAGCCGCAGGAGCCCCTCGGGCCACGGGCCGTGCCCGGACGCGACGTTCAGGTGGCCCGCGTCGCCGGCGTCGACGAGCTCTGAGCCCCAACGCTGGGCCAAGCTCTCCGCCTCGTCGTAGGCGCAGAAGGGGTCGCTGCGGCTGGCGACCAGCACACTCGGGAAGGGCAAGGCGCTGTGATGCATCCCCGCGAAGGACGCCAGCGGTGTCGTCGCGGCCGCCACGGAATCAGCGGGGGGCGCCACCAGGTAGGCCCCAATGACGTTCTGGGCTCGTGGCCCGAGCGCTGTCAGCACGGCCGTCGCTTCGATGGCGGCGAGTACGCCAACGGAGTGCGCGATGAACACCACGGGCCGCGTCGCGGCCAAGACGGCGTCAGCGATGTTCTTCGCCCAGACGTCGCGGTGCGGCGCGTCGAAGTCGGGCTGAGACACGCGTCTCGCCGTCGACATTCGCGCCTGCCAGCGCGATTGCCAGTGTTCGGGCTCCGAGTCGCGCCAGCCCGGTATGACGAGGAGATCGAGGTCCGCGATTCGCATGGCCTGTCAGCTCACCGACCCGCCCGCCGCCACGTCGGTGACAGGACGAATCACCGAGAGCACCGCTCCGGACTTCCCGGCGAGGACCATACCCTGGCTCTCGAGACCAAAGAGTTTACGCGGCTTCAGGTTGGCGACCACCACGAGGTGTTGCCCCACGAGCGCTTCGGGCGTGTAGGTGAGCCCGATCCCGGCGACGATCTGCCGGCGAGTTCCGCCGAGGTCGACCTGGAGCTTCAGGAGCTTGTCGGACTTCGGGACGCGCTCGGCTTCGACGACGAGGGCGACGCGGAGGTCGATCTTGGCGAAGTCACCGAACTCGATCTCCGGGAGAAAGGGCTCGGGCAGGAACTCGGTTGCGGGCGGCGCGGCGGCCACCACGGGAGCCGGTGGCGCTACGGGTGCGGCGGGGGAGGGGACGGGTTCGGTGATCGGCACGGGGACCTCGTATTTCGGGAAGAGGGGCTCGCCCTTGACGACTGGCGTGCCGACGACGAGCGCGCCGGATCCAGCGCCGATGCGCGTCAGTAGATCGGCCATCGTCTTCGGCATGACGGGGCTGAGCAGGCGGGCCACGGTGGCGACGCCGTTCAGCACGACCCACAGCGTTGTGGCGGCGCGGGCTTCGTCAGTCTTGACGACGGTGAAGGGCTTTGTATCGTTGACGTACTTGTTCAGCCGACGCACGTAGGTGATTATCGCGTCGATCGCCTTGTGCAGCTCGAGCGCGCCGGTCAGCTCCTGCACCCGTGACGTCAGCGCTTCAGCGTCACCGACCAGCGTCACGTCCTCGCCCAAGAGAGCCCCGCACGTCGGTACGGCGCCGTCAAAGCGCTTCTCGACGAGGTTCAAGACCCGGTTGACGAGGTTACCGAGATCGTCGGCGAGCTCGGAGTTGTTGCGGAGGATGAGGCCCGCCTCCGAGAAGCTCGCATCTTGGCCGAGCACCATCTCGCGGAGAAGGAAGAAGCGGAACACTTCGACGCCGTATCGGTCCTTGAGCGCGAGTGGATCGACGACGTTGCCCGCGCTCTTGCTCATCTTGGCGTCGCCCATGAGCCACCAACCGTGCGCGAAGACTCGCTTCGGCACGGGCACGCCGAGCGCCATGAGCATCGACCACCAGTACACGGTGTGGGTGGTCAGGATGTCCTTGCCGATGAAGTG
>JADMJS010000255.1 GCA_018780435.1 Myxococcales bacterium | reverse complement strand
AGGCCAAGCAGGCGAAGCTGAAGGAGCAAGAGAAGTGAATGAGAGGTTGATTTGCGTGCGAGACATTTTTGAACGTTTGACAAAAGCGTTTGATTGATTGGCTCAGCGTTCAATGCCGCGGCGCTGGTGAAAGTGCTTGACGGCGACCACCAAGTCCCACTTCTTGTGCATCGGGATCGAGTTGGGGAAGGCGGCGTCGAGGATCTCGACGAGCAAGAGCGCGGGGATGAAGAGGTCTTGGAGGGCGACGAGGATGACAAAGGCGGGGTCGCGGATCATGGCGAGCGCGGTCGTGGCGGCAAAGATCTCGGGCAGCTTGCGGCGCGAGTCGGAGGGGGAGAAGGCGTTTGCCGAGCCGACGTCGATCGGGAGCGGGTTGCCGTTCAGCTACACGGACAGTCGCCAGTCAGTATGAACGCAGGCTGGCAACGCGGCCGGCAGCTCACGTAGAGGACCGTTGTCGGCGGCAAACGATCCAAGTCCAGCGGTAGCCACTTCAGCCGGTTTTCTTCGAGCTGAGAACACGTCAGGCACGAAAGCAAATGGGATGTCGTACAAAAAGCCCGCGCAGCGACGACAGCCGACCAAGCTCCGGCGGCACAGACGCGAGCGCGTTGGTGTGGAGCTGCAGCGCGGGCGGTGAGACGGTGCGGCACAAGTCGAACAACACTCACCCACAACCGCTCGAGCGCTGTGAGCCGTCCGATCTCGCGAGGCACGGTCACGAGCGCGTTTTCGCCGAGCTGGCGCAATAAGGGTCAGACGTGGCGAGGCGCCCGGGGCTGCGGCTCACCAACAACGCCGTGAGCGACTTCAAACGACCGATCTCTGGCGAAATCGCGACCAAGCGGTTGCTTGTCAGCTGCACAGCAACGTGTGAGCAACGGGCGCATCGGCGGGCGCAACGTACGCTCAGCACGGTCAGCTGCGTCATGACCAACACGCCCGCGGGAATTGCCGTCAAGGCGTTGTCGGTGAGCTGCAGCGATGGCGTCAGCGCAAAACAAAAAGGGAAACGGTTGCTCACCGACAGCGACCTCACGCGCGTCAGCTCGGCGATGTTGTCGGAGACGGCGATCAGTCGTTGATATGATAGCTATGGCGAAGCCAAGGGACGTGTCAGGCGCGGCGAACCAAAGAAAACAAAAGCACCTTCAACGTGACCTCGGTGAGCGGCACGGGGCGCTGCACGACAGAGCCGTCATCTTGAGTCAACTGGAGAACGACCACGTGCGACATCGGAGGCGGTGCGCGAGAAAGGCCGAGCCAAACCAAAATGTCAAAGTTTCGACGAGTCGGTGCAGTGAGAGGCGGGGCGGCGGTGGTCAACGTTCAATGCCACGGCGCTGGTGAAAGTGCTTGACGGCCACCACCAGGTCCCACTTCTTGTGCATCGGGATCGAGTTGGGGAACGCCTCGTCGAGGA
>JADMJS010000223.1 GCA_018780435.1 Myxococcales bacterium | reverse complement strand
TCCATGAATGCAGCAAGCGGGCGAAGGGCCCCTTCGTGGTCTTCGACTGCGGCGCGGTCCCCGAGAACCTCATCGAATCCGAGCTCTTTGGGCACGAGAAGGGCTCGTTCACCGGCGCGATCATGGCTCGGCAGGGCCTCTTCGAGATGGCGCAAGGCGGCACGATCTTCCTCGACGAGCTCGGGGAGTTGAACCTCGACCTCCAGCCCAAGCTGCTACGTGCGCTCGAACAACGCGAGATCCGTCGCGTCGGGTCGAACAAGCCGATCAAGGTCGACGTGCGCGTCATCGCCGCGACCAACCGCAACCTCGAAGACGAAGTGCGCGCCGGACGCTTCCGTGAGGACCTCTTCTACCGGCTCAGCGTCGTACGCCTCGTCCTCCCGCCGCTCCGGGAGCGCAAGGAAGACCTGCCGCTGCTCGTGAAGCACTTCCTGCGGAGCGCGGGCTTCAACAAAGAGGGCAGCGGCCGCGTCCGAATCAAGGGCATCTCTCGCGACGCCCTCGACTGCCTCATGAACTACCGCTGGCCGGGCAACGTCCGCGAGCTCGTGAACGTCATCGAGCGTGCCTGTAGCTTTGCCGAGACGGAGTACATCCAGCCGGAGGACTTGCCGGAGCACATCTCCGGGATCGGGATCATCCAACGTCGCGCCGCCCCGGCGGCCCCGACCGCGGAGTCCGACCTCGACGCCATCGAGGCCACCAGCGGCGCGACGAGCGACGCGAGCCCCATGACCTCCATGCCAGCGCCGATCTCCATCGGCCACGCGAAGGCCTTCAAGGAAGCCAAGGAGGAGTGGATCTCTCACTTCGAGCGCGACTACATCGCCAACCTCCTCCGCAAGAACGAGTCGAACATCTCGCACGCCGCCAAGGAAGCCGAGATCGACCGCAAGTACTTCCGAAAGCTCATGAAGAAGTACGCTGTGGAGACGCAAGGCGCCGAGAAGGACGACGACGACGACGAGTGAGCTCGGGGCGAGCGGGTCCTGAACGGGCCCGCTGCCGACGAGGCCTCGCGCAATGGCCAGCAGGCTAGCTTACCCGGAGCCACCGAGTCCGAGTGTGGCGGACGCATCGAAGCGAGCCGTCGGTCATCGGCCCGCGCGAGCATCGTAGGCACGCACGAGCACAATCTCGGGTGGAGACCGCATCCCCCTTTGCGCCTTGGCGCGAGCCCCCGGCCGGGCGCGTAGCTGCACGCCGGCCGAGAGTAGCCCTTCCTGGCGTTGGCTCAGCCGCCGCCGCAGCCCGCGACGTCGGCCGCGTCTTTGAGGCCGTCGCAGTCGTTGTCGATGTTGTCGGTGCAGGTCCCGGCCGTGCCCGTCGCTTCGATGCCTGGGCCCACGTCGCCCCCACACACGTTACCCGCGTCGCAGGTCCCCGTGACGCACTGGCCGACGCCGGAGCCGGTCGCGAAGTCGTAGCAGGTGGCCCCCGCGCCGCGCGGCGACCACGCGCTGGTCGAGACGGCCGGGATACACGCCGAGCACGTCTCCAGCGACTTCTGCGCGTTGGCGTCGTAGCACGTGTCCGAGATGTAGCACTTGTCGACCTTCGTCGTGCAGGCGCCGCTGCCGTCGCAGGTCCGGCACGACGGGCATGTGTACGGCGTCCCGCCACACACCGTGCCCGTACAGACGTCGCCCGAGGTACACGCGTTGCTGTCGTCGCACAACGTACCCGCCGTCACGGCCGGGTGTGCGCAGGTGCCCGCGTTACACTGATCGAGCGTACACGCGTTGGTGTCGGCCGTGCAGGCCGTGCCGTTCGTCTTGTTCGACCACACGGTCGGCGTGGCCAGGTTACAGACTTGGCACTCATTGGCCGGGTTCACCGCCCCCGACGCGTAGCAGACGCCCCCGATCACGCACTTCGTCGCGTCGACCACGCAAGTGCCGCTGCCGTTGCAGGTGTCGGCCGAACACACGACCCCGTCCTTCTGACAGGCCGTCGCGGCCGGCATGTTGGTCCACGCCGTCTTGGACGTCGTGGGAATGCAGCCGCGGCAGTCGTTGGCGGGATCGCGGTCGCTCGTGGTCTTGCACGCCCCGTCAACGTAGCAGGACCCATCGACCACGTTGAGCTGGCAGTTGCTGTTGCCGTCGCACCGATAGTCGGTACACGCGAGCCCATCCGAATCGCAGCTCGCGCCCTGCGCCGCATTCGACCATTGTGTCGTGCTCAGCGTCGTATTGCAGACGAGGCACTTATTGGACGGGTTCACGGCACCATTGTTGTAGCAGGCCCCGCTGATGATGCAGGTCCCAGCCTGCTGGACGTTGCCGCACGTGCCGGTGGTACAGGTGGACGTCGTGCACGCAAGACCGTCGCCCGTGCACACACTGCCGTTGTCCCGGTTGGAATACGCCGATTGGCTGGTCGCGGTCCTACACGCCTTGCAGTCGTTCGAGGGATCGAGCGCGTTCTCGGCGACACACGTCGTCCCGATGAGGCAGTTCGCGGGCGAGATCGTCGCATGATCACACTTGCCACCAACGCACTGATCCACCGTGCACGAGAAGCCGTCGACCGAACACGGCGTCCCGTTCGACTTCGCTGACTTGCCGCAGTTGTAGGAGGTCGCGCTCGCCGAGATGCACACCCCCGTGTTGCACTCGTCCGTCGAGGCGGAGCAATCCGCAAGAGGACCCGCCGTGCAGGTGCCGCTCTGACAGGAGTCGGACTGCGTACAACCGCTCCCGTCGGCGTTGCAGGTCGAGCCATTCGACCGGTTCGAGAAGGCCGTATTAGACAGGTTCGGGTTGCACTCCTTGCAGGCATTCGCGGGATCCGCGTCGCCGTTGAGCCGGCAAGCGCCACCGATGAGGCAGGTCCCCACGGCGATCGTGTCATGCTTGCAGACCTTGTTCACGCACTGGTCGATGGTGCAGACCTTTCCGTCGTCGGTGCAGCTCCCCGTCGTAGCCAGGAAATTGCAGCCCGTTCCCGGGATGCAGATGTCGAGCGTACACTCGTTACTGTCGTCACAAACCGTGGCGATTCCGTTCTTGCAAACGCCCCCGTTACAGACCTCACCCGTTGTACACGGCTCGCCGTCGTTACACGCGGTCGCATTGGCGAGGTTGGTCCAGTTGCCTTGGTTCTTCGTGGTGTCGCACTTCTGGCAGACATTGTCGGGGTTCGCGACGTTGGCGGCGTAGCAGATCCCATCGATGTTGCAGACGTTGCTCTTGGTGGGGTGGGTACACACACCTGCAGAGCAGGTGTCGTTCGTGCACGTCAACCCGTCATCGGCACACGTGAGCGAATTCGGGATATTGGCACAGCCGTCGGCCGTCGCGTTGTTGTTCGAGCAACTATCGGTCGTGCAGACTTCACCGTCGTCACAGGGGTTTGTCGCACCGACGCAGGCCCCGGTGAGACACGCGTCGTTCAGGGTGCACTTATTGCCGTCGGTACAGACGGTCCCGTTCGTGCGGTTGCTCCACACCGTCTTGGAGGTCGCAGGCTCGCAGACCTGGCACTCGTTCAGGGGGTTCTGCTGCCCCTTGGCGTAGCAGGCTCCGGCGATGAGGCAGGTGTCGGGCTTCAAGTTCACGTTGGAGCAGATCGAGTTGCTGCACTCGTCCAGAGTGCACTCGAGCAGGTCGGAGCAGTCCTTGCCCGACCCCGCGCATCCCCCCGACCCGTTACATTTGTCGTTGTTGGTGCAGCCATTGCCGTCATTGCAGGTCGTGTTCGCCACGACGTTGGTCCAGGTCGACGTCGACGTCGCCGGGCTGCAGACGCGGCAGTCATTCTGCGGATCCTTTTGGTCCTTGGCGTAGCAGACGCCGCCGATGAGGCAGGTGTTCGGGTTGAGATCGTAGCGACAGGTCCCGTCGCCGTTGCACGTGTCGGCGGTGCACGTCAGCCCGTCTGGAGTGCAGCTGTAGACGGTGCCGACGCAGAGCGACGCGTCTCCACCCGAGCAGAGATCGGCCTTCGTACACGCGTTGTTGTCGTTGCAAGTGGTCCCGACGGGCTTGCCCGTCACGCTGCACACGAGCGCGTTCTTCGAGACGGGATCGCAGATTCGAGATCCCGTGTTCTTGCAATCATTAGACACACCAGCGGAGCAGCTCTCCCCCTTGCCAACGTACTTCTCGTCGGTCTGACCGTCACAGTCGTTGTCCTTGCCGTCACAGAGGGCGCCGTCTTCTTCGACGGCGGCATAACCCGGTAGCGTCTCCTCGAGGCACTCCCAACCATTCGGCCCGAGGCAGGTCGGCTGAAGTCCCTGGCACACGCCATCCGCGTCGCAGACGACGGTCGGGATGATCGACGTCGCTTCGTCGGTCTGACCGTCGCAGTCGTTGTCCTTGCCATCGCACTGAAACTCGGTGTCGGCTTCGTAGTCGGTCACGCCCGCGTAGTTGCACTGCCACGCCGCGCTGAGGCACGTCGCGACGACGTTGCCCTTGG
Source organism: Myxococcales bacterium (assembly GCA_018780435.1). GTDB lineage: Bacteria > Myxococcota_A > UBA9042 > SXOO01. The sequence goes on along the minus strand of JADMJS010000223.1, from coordinate 3,508 downwards.
TACACACACCGACGAGCTTGCAGGTCACGTCGGGCGCGTTCGTGCCGAGCACGTCGTCGACCGTGCCATTGCAGTCGTCGTCGATGTTGTTGCACTTTTCGGCGGGGTCGTTGCGCGGCTCGGTCCCATCCGGGTTGGTCGAACACGTCGCGAGGCCACTGCCGCTGGTGCTGCACTGAACGACACCAGCCGTCCCATTGCCACACTTGCCAACACCTTGGCAGGGGCTGCCGAGAGCCGCTCCGAGGCCGGTGACCGGGCTCACCCAGACGATGCCATCATCCGCGGCACCGTCACAGTCGTTGTCCTTCCCGTCACAGATCTCCTTCGAGCTCTCCGGGACCGAGCCGTCCGAGTTGGAGGAGCACGTCGCCTTCTTGGTGAGCTCGCTGCAGACCACGATGCCGTCACCACATTCACCAATACCCTCGCAGTCCTCGCCGAGGGCGACGGCGCCCGATACCGGGTCGAGGTAGGTGAGACCTTCGTCAACGTCGCCGTCGCAGTCGTTGTCGAGACCGTCGCAGACTTCGTCGACATCGGCTGGGGTGGTCCCATCCGGGTTGGTCGAGCAGGTTGGGTTCGTCAGATCGGTCGAACACACCACCACGCCGGCGCCGCAGGTGCCGACGCCCACGCAAGCCGACCCGAGGGCCAGCGTGCCTTGGAACTTGATGCCATCATCGACTTGCCCGTCGCAATCGTTGTCCTTCCCGTCACAGACTTCACCCTTATCATCCGGTGTCATCCCGTCCGGATTCGAAGAACACGTGGTGACCGGGTTCGCAGAGCTCGAACACTGGACCTTGCCCGGCCCGCACTCGCCGACGCCGTTACAATCGCCACCGAGCGGGACCACGGCCCCGTCCTCCTGAGTCCACGTGAGCCCATCGTCGGCGACGCCATCACAGTCGTTGTCCTGTGCGTCGCACACTTCGACGACAGCGACATAGTCGGAACCGTCGGGGTTCGTCGAGCAGGTCGCCGCCGTCGACCCGGCCGAGCTCGAACACTCGACCTCCCCCTTGGCGCACTGCCCCGTACCGTCGCACTCAGTCCCAAATAGAATTCCGTTCCACGTCAAGTCTTCGTCGACGTTGCCGTCGCAGTCGTTGTCCTTGCCATCGCAGCGCGCTTCAGCGGTCCCGTCATAGTCAGCGAGCGCGTCGTAGTCGCACTGCCAGACGCCCGCTTGGCACTTGGTCACGACCGATGTCGCCGACGCGCCACAGACTCCGAGCTGCTTGCAGGTGGTCATGGCCAGCGGGAGGGTGTGCCCGTCCACGACGCCGTCGCAGTCGTTGTCCTTGCCGTCGCAGAACGAGAGCGCCGCGCCGCCCCCGTCGGTCTCGGGCGATACGTCTTCGAGGCCGGTGCACGCGAGCTTCGTCGCGTCGGCGGGGTCGCAGACGACCGTCCCACCCGCACATTCGCCCGTGCCGCACGTGTCTCCCTTTCCGAGTGTGATGACGCCCCCGCCCGCGTCCTGATGTTTCTCGATCCACTCGAAGTCCTCGTCGGTGAGACCGTCACAGTCCTCGTCGAGGGCATCGCAGGCGGACTCGGCGCTGGGAGGCTCGAGAAAGTCGACGCAGACGATCGCGATGTCCTTGTCACCCGCCTGCTGTTTGGCGAGCTCGGGCGCGGTCTCCGTGAGGAGCCCGTGTGCGCAGACGGTCGTGCCTTTGTTCTCGGGCAGGAGGCAGACGCCCGTGGCCCGCGCCGGGTGATCGCAAGCGTCGCCCCCGCCCGGGTTGCCGTCATCCACGAAGCCGTTGCAGTCGTCGTCCTTACCGTTGCAAACCTCGACGGCCCCAGGATGGATGTCCGGGTCTCCGTCATTGCAGTCCGGACCGGCGAAGTACTTGTCACCATCGGCGTCGGTGCCCGTCGAGCAGGCCGCATCGCCGAGTGAGCAGTCCTGATCGATCCCGTCGCCACACTTCTCCGCCGCCCCCTTGTAGACGTCGGGTCCGACGGGCGGGCAGTCCTTCGAGCTGTTGTCGTCGAAGCCGTCAAAGTCCTTGTCGCCAGCCGAGCACAGCGTGGGCGCGCCATCGCAATCGAAGTCGCAGCGCGCGGCCAACTCGCCAACGGTGAGGGAGCCCTTCAGCGCCGGATCGCAGCACCCGGCATAGGTCGACCCCTCGAAGACGCGGGAGTCGTATTCGTTGCAGTCTTCGCCCTCGGTCGCGAGGTAGCCGTCCCCATCCCAGTCGCCGTCCCACGTCCCGCAGTTCGGCAGGCCCTCGTCGGTGTCCCCGTCGCAGTCGTCGTCCACCTGATTGCAGAGCTCGGTGGCGCCGTGGTGGATGTCGTCGTCATCAGGTGCGCAGTCCGCTCCGTTCGGGTCTTCGTCACCGTCACGGTCATCGTCGACGCAGTCCTTGACGCCATCACCGTCGAGGTCGGTCGACCCCTCGTCGGTCGTGCCATCGCAGTCGTTGTCCTTGCCGTCGCAGACCTCGGTCGCGCCGGGGTAGACGGTGCCATCGCCTTCGGAACCGCACTCGGCCTCGTCACAGTCGGCGACCCCATCCTGGTCGGCGTCGGAACACACATCGACGGTGCCGTCGCAGTCGTAGTCGACGGCGGCCCCGTCCGGCGCGCACGGGACGCACTCGGGTAGCGGTTGAAGCGGGCTCGACACGACCCCGGAGGTGCCGTCGTCGTTGCAGTCGGACACGAGCGTCTCGTCTCCCTGACAACATCCGGCCTTCGAGCAGTTCTTCACGCCGTCGCCATCCGCGTCGCAATCGGCGCTGAGTTTTTTCAAATAGACGGGGATGGCCGTGCGGGCGTCGAGATCGATCCGCCCGACCCAGACCGCCTTCGGGCGATCGTCACCCGCAACGAGGCCGAATGCCGACGCCAGGACTCGGCCCTTCACGGTGTCGCCGGGAAGGAGGTCGAGCTTCCACTCGACCGCCGAAAGGTCGACGGTGCCGGGGACCGTGTACTCGAAGCGCTGGTCGGCGGGCTCGGTGGTGAGCGGGACGACCGAGGTGCCTTCCACCTTGCGGAACTCGAAGACGAGCCGGCTGATACGAGCGCCTCCGTCGAGCGCGTCGGCCTTGATGGCGAGCTGAAGCGACGAATAGATGACTTCGCCTTCGCATGACGTGAGCGAGCCGAAGAGGGCGCCGACCAAGACCAGGGCAAGCCAGCCGCGTCGGGCCGCAGTACGTACCGACGCTGAGGCCGTGGAGAGGCGGTGGAATGGGCGTGGCGGCTGAAGGTTCAAGGTGTCCCTCGGTGTCGTCTCGAGGCGCGGCGGAGGATGCCGGACGGCACTCCCCAGGCGGCGACCTGCGGCAAACTCGCCAGTCGGGGCATGCGCCACTGGACCGGTGCCGGGAGTATAGAAGACGTACCGCCCCCGGTGCAAAAGGCGCGTGCCTCCTCTCCCCTTCGGAAGGCCAGCGAGGCCAGTCGAAGAAAAATCTCACGCACCCCCTTGCGCCCCCAAGGACCCCGACTAGACTTCGCCGCGTTCCACCCCTGGCAC
>JADMJS010000594.1 GCA_018780435.1 Myxococcales bacterium | reverse complement strand
CACGCCCGAGTCGGGCATGCGAACCGGGAGCAATGATCCATGACTGAACCGACCGCTACGTCCGAGAAGCCGGGACGACGTATTCCACTCTGGATCGCTGGCGTCGCCGCGCTCGCCGCCGCGGGGCTCGCGGCCGGACTCGCCGCGCTGCTCTCGAACATCGCGGAGCACAAGGGGGAGGGCAAGAGCCTCTTCTTCCGCGTTGTGGAGCTCACGGACGACACCGCCGACCCCGCGATCTGGGGGCAGAACTTCCCCCAACATTACGACGACTACAAACGTACCGTCGACATGGTGCGAACCCGGTACGGCGGCAGCGAGGCCGAACCCCGCACACCGACCGCAGCCGACCCGCGAAGTGTGGTGGCACAGTCGAAGATCGAGCAGGACCCGCGCCTCAAGACCATCTGGGAGGGCTACGCCTTCGCGAAGGACTTCCGCGAGGAGCGGGGTCATGCGCACATGCTCGAAGACCAGGTCTTCACCGAGCGACAGAACGTGGCGAAACAACCCGGTACGTGTCTTCACTGCCACGGATCGATGTATAACGTCTACAAGAAGGCTGGCGACGGCGACATCATCAAGGGCTTCGAGAAGGTCAACCCGATGCCCTACGCCGAAGCCAAGAAGCTGACGGAGCACCCGGTCGGGTGCATCGACTGCCATGACGCGACCACCATGGCGCTCCGGGTGACGCGCCCTGGCTTCATCGAAGGGATGAAGGCGTGGAAGGGCGCGGATTACGACGTCAACCGTGACGCCACGCGCGCCGAGATGCGCTCCTTCGTGTGCGGACAGTGCCACGTCGAGTACTACTTCAAGGGGCCTGAGAAGCGCCTCGTCTACCCGTGGAACAAGGGCCTCCGGGCCGACGACATCCTCGCGTACTACGAAGAGAACGGGCACAAGGACTGGACGCACGCCAAGTCCGGCGCTCCCGCGCTCAAGGCGCAACACCCCGAGTTCGAGCTCTGGAATCAGGGCGTACACGCGCGCTCCGGCGTGAGCTGCGCCGACTGTCACATGCCCTACAAGCGCGTCGGAGCGCAGAAGATCAGCGACCACCACGTCCGCAGCCCGCTCCTGAACATCAACCGCGCCTGTCAGACCTGCCACCGCTTCCCGGAGGAAGAGCTGAAGGCCCGCGTCGAAGCGATTCAGGAGCGGACCTTCGAGATGCGCAATCGAGCGATGGACGCCGTCGTCAAGCTCATCGGCGATATCACGACCGCCAAGGCCGCTGGCGCGACCGAGAATGCGCTCTGGGTCGCCCAGTCCATGCAGCGCAAGGCGCAGTTCCTGCTCGACTTCATCGAGGCCGAGAACTCGACCGGCTTCCACGCGCCCGGTGAAGCCGCGCGCATCCTCGGTAAGTCCGTCGACCTCGCTCGCCAGGGGCAGATCGCGCTGAAGGACCCGACCTTCGTCCCGACCGA
>JADMJS010000239.1 GCA_018780435.1 Myxococcales bacterium | reverse complement strand
TCGTCCTCGAGCTCTACAACAAACGCTCGGCCCGCTACTGGATCCGCAAGCTGAGGTCCCCCGGCACCGTCGGCCAAGACACGGACGAGAAAGACGTCTTCACGCGCTTCTACGACGAAGACGAGCTGAGAGACATGCTCCCGAGCGGCGTGACGGTCGAGCGCGTCGAGGGCCTGCGCGTCGCCACGGTGCTCCCCCAGGTCTTCCGCCTCCCCGCCGTGGGCCCGGCCTGGGCGGGCCTCGAAGATCTGCTGTCGCGGTCGCCGCTGCGCCGTTACGCGGGTTTTCTCGTGCTGGTGCTTCGGAAGGGGTCGGGGGCCTGACGCGGGCGGCTCGGCCGTGCTGCAACCGAGGCCGACCTATCTCCCCATGGTCGACGGTGCACGTGAAGCCCGTTGTGACCGGCCGACTCCTTGTGAGACGGCCAGCGGGGCAGCGCCGTCAGAAGCCCCGATCTGAACTGGTCCCTGCGGTGAGCCCAGGCCAACGACCACTACCGATGCATGAGGTTCAACTTCGACCACAGCGGAGGTGGATACGGTCGTCCACACGCGCGAACCATTAGCGTGGACCTCGTAGGTCGCCGGGCCGGCGCACGCGGTCCATTCGAGGCGCGAGAAGCGCTCTCCGAGGGTAGTACGAATTAGTTGGCCCTCGCCGCACCGAACCTCCCCGCCCGGTAACGGCTGTGAGGTATTCGCGGAGGTAGGTGCGCGTGCATCAGTGGATGAGCAGCTCCAAGGTAGGCCAAGGACGAGAAAGCGGCTCACAGCTATGAATCTCGCGAGACGAAAAGCTTGCTTAGGCACTGGACACCTCCAAGCGGATGAGCTTAGGCTGAACGGGTAGTACCAAGTTGTCAATCGTGGTCCGTCGAAGGTGAAGCTAGGCGGCGAGCGGTCGAAGAGGTGACGTCCATGCCTAAATTCAGCCTATTCTCCTTGTTTCGTCCGAAACCAATCTTCGCGACGTCACGGTGCTCGCATGAACTACCCGCGAATGTCCGCGTCTTCGATCTAGTAGGATTCCCAGAATGGTCAGTACGACGACGGTACCCCCCCCCCCAGCATGGTTTATGCCAGGTCGACGACCGAGGACGCTGCCTTCCATCATTCTCACGCTCGCCGGCCTGCTAGCCTCGGGTTGCGCGGAACAGGGCTCCGAGAGCCCAAGCTTACCCGGGGCATCGCCGGGAAGCGTCATCAGCGTCAATGCGGAGACCGACCGGTGCTGCCGCAACGAGCAGGAGCTTGAGGCACTGTTGGGGCCACGGTGCGAGTGTAATGAGGACGACACCGAGTGCGTTCTCACCGACGAAGCCTGCGGCGCGCTCGACCTCGTCTGTGACCCGCTCCGTTCGATGACGTGCTCCGGCACGTACCGTCAGCCACCGGAAGAGGGGGTGTGCCCCGCGCCGAGCGTCTTAGAGCCTGCCACGGGCCTTTGCATGCGCCCGGCTCAGCGAATCTGCTCCACCGACGAGCAGTGCCCGAACGGGTCCTTCTGCGATCTCGCCAGCGGGGGGATCTGCCGATTCACCTGCCTCCCGGACGACACGTGCGAAGCTGCTGCGCCCGATGGCGTGCAGTGCTGCGGCACCGGAGATTTCTGCGATTGCCGAGGGCGATGCGTCGCCTCCGACTTCAACTCCGCGCTGACGCCGGTTCTGAATCTGCCTGCGCTTAGCGTATTTCCGACGTCGATTGACATCACACGCAGTGCCTCGATCGATTCGACGTCCGGTTTCCGGGTGGACCTGTCGCGCAACGGGCTGATGGACGAGGTCACGGTGCGAGTGGTCGCTCCACGGGGACTCACGGTTGCATGCGTCGATGGCCCGGAAGGGACCGTTCCGGCCGCCACGTCTTTCGTGCAAGCCTGCGACCTCGTATTCGCGGGTGAGCCAGAGCCGAAGTTCAGCCGCAGCGTCTGGGTTCGGCTGAAGGAGCCTCTGGGCGCCGTTGGGCGTTTGGTGCATGAAGTCGCCATGCGCTTGGTGGCTGGGGCGCAGTTGGTCAAAGCTGAAGCGTTCGTGGTGGTGACCGACCCTGCGCTCGAACCTGAGGAGCTGGAACTTCAAGGGGAATGTGCGGGTACTCTCAGCTTGGTACCGGCGGTGGTCAAAGGCCAGGGTATTGGGGTCCCCGAATCGATCTACGCCCGTCGCGACCGCCTGCTCATCAATCCGATTCCGATCAAGGCACGTGTCACCATCGAGAACTCGGCGTGGCCTGGCTTCGAGTACACGGGTGAGGCGGTGCGGATGGTATTCCTGGACGCGAGTCACTCTCTATCCCAGTCAGGCCACTTCTCAAGGACGTGGCTAGTACCGGCGTCGGAGGTCACGGGAACGCAGCTATCCAGGACCATTGATGTTCTAGGCGATGGCCCCTTCGTCTGGAGCGACTCGCTCGACTGGGAATTGCGTGAGTCGCCGGAAGAGGGCGAGCTTAGCTTCGACAGCGAGTCGGGTGCCCTGACGGGCGGCTTCGTCTTGCGTCAGCACCTGCGGTCCAGCGGTAGCCATGTCGGCGACTTGCTAGTGGCGCTCGACCTGACGTGTGACGGAGGCGTGCCAACCGGAACCTCACCCGTGTACGAACTCCCCGCAGTACCCATGGTATCGCGTCTGGAGGACCAGCTTGCCGAGGCGCTTTCTCCAAGCTACTTCCCGTCGTGGACCGGCTGGATGGCGGCCGCTCGTGCGGGGACGGTCGTTTCCTGCGGTGTGGGCATGGGACCAGAACCCGGAGCCTTCGCCGCCTGCCTCGATTCGCTCGGCCGCGAGCTCGATTCCACCCAGGCCGACCCCGAGGCCATCTGCTCTCTGGCCTATGAGGCTCTTGAGGACGGTCATTTCGTTACACCGCCATTCGCCTACGAGATTTCCCAGCACCTCCTCGTTCCGTGCGACCGAACGAGCGGATCGACTCTGGAGACCCAGTGCGACGCGACGTGCAGCGATGAGTTCGACGTATCCGTAATCTTCCCAGGTGCGGGGGCCAAGACCATCGGGTTCTGTCCGCTAGACCGCCCTGAGTTCGAGCCTACATCGGGGGAGTCTCTCGCCGACTGGCAGGCGCGGCGTGCGATGGCCTGCTCGCATCGTTTCGTCGCCTACGATCCAACGGCCGGATTCGAGCAGAGCGCGGCCGACGACTTCTCTGCGACCATCCTTCCGATCAGCCGCGAGCCGGCGCTCGAACGCCACAACGGTGCCTCGATCGTTCCGGTCGCGCTCGGCTTCGCGCACTGGGCCGACAGAGCTGGGCTCGGAGCTACCGAAAACGAAGCGACCTATGAGAAGATGGCGCAGGCCTGCATCCAGGACCTCTCATCACCGTTGCCACCACCGAGTCACTCGACGACGGATCCAGACCTCAAGCTTCGCATGGAAACGCTGTTCCGCTCCCGCGACTGCATCGGCAGAGTTCAGCTCGTTGGAGCCATGTTCTGGGCCCAACGGGCATTCGAGTCGGGTCACGCATCGGCTGGAGCCGTGCTGATGAAGCGCGTCACGCAGGTACTACAGGTGGCTCTGTTCGCCATCGACTACGCTGCCAACTCCAGGAAGGCCAAGGCCCTGATTGGCAACCATGACGCGGGGGAGTTCGAGCCACAGCCGGAAGCACCGGTGATCGAACTCGCAAAGTCAGTCCAGCGCCTCGCCGCAGGGTACCTCCGAGCAGTCCAGGACGTACCCGCATCGCAGCAGGATCAGAGCTTCCTGGATGCCGTGGGACTTGGCAACGTCGGGGGCGTGACGTTGAGAGACAGCCTGCTCGGGACCGTAAAGGGGCTCTCGGTCGCATTCCGCCGGCTAACCGGCAACAAGGTCTCAGTCGTGGAGGGCGACGACGCCGCGGAGACCGCGACATTCACCATGAGCCTGAGCATGGCCGGCATCTTCGCTTCGTTGGTCAACACGGCTGGCGAGGCCACTGCGCCTGTGCTGGAGCTTTGGTCAGACCTCATCGTGGGCCTCAATCAGAAGATCGCCTCCGGGCTCTTCGACGTTCCACCGTGTGATATCTGGGACGACGGCTCCGGCCTGTGCGACTCCACGGATGTTCCCATCTACTTCGTCGATCCCGCGGGCACCAACTCGAAGTTCTTCGCAACGTCGGACTATTTGCTCAACAACTGGGCGCGGCCCGCCTTCGCGGAGGCTTCCGCGGGCGTCGAACGACTTCGGGGTACCCTTCAGAGCCATCTTGAGCGGCAACTCTCAATGTCGCGTGCCGAGGAAGACCGCAAGTCAGAGGTGCATTCCATCAAGGAACGTTACGGCAGTCGGTTGGCTGCCTTGTGCGGGTATGACCGACGACGTGTTGAGCTAGAACTGAACGATCGGAAGCTTCAGGTAAGCATAGCGGAAGCAATTTTTGACTCGTCAAACGATCAACAGAAAGGTCCAGGAGGGAAACAGACCCCGTTTACTAACTCCGCCATGAAGTGCTTTATAGAGTATAACAAGGGTATCATAGTAGGTGGTAACGGGACAACATGCGGTCAATTCATGCACGCATACTCACTATCGCTGGCCAATCAGGCGAGATGCGCCGCTACCGGCGCGACCGAGCTCGTGGCACTCAGGGCCCTGGTATGCACGGCCTCCTCGATGCGAGCAATGTCGCGGCTGGGACAGAATGCAGCGGAGAGAATGCTCGACGATGGATGTCAGCAACGTACAGCTCGCGATATTTTCGAGCGGTCACCTACGTCAGGATGCAGCAATGGAATCGTTGAATACCAAAGGGAGTCTGAGCAAGACAATTATAATAACAAAGGATTCTTTAGAGCGGTGACGTGGATACCATGGGTTAAAGACAGTTGGATTGCAACAGACATAATTAGTGAAATTGAGAACGAGATCGTATCGAACCTTAATGCGACTTCGATCCCGAGTGAGCCTGAGTACAAGTATAGCAATAACACTTGGAGCATATTTAGTTATAGCGAGGCGGAGAGAGACGAGGACAATAGTAGGCCGTCGCTAAGGTCGGGGGATCCGATCGTCTGGCCGGTCTATGGTTCGGCGGACTGGCTTTCCGATGGAAGATTGCGACAGGAGGCAGACGCTGGTTCGCACAGCGATCAGTTGCTGCAGGCAGAGAAGCATTTCGGACTGCCAGTTCAGGATCCTCTCCTACCACTTGACCTTCCCACTCTGCGCGCCATTGGCATCAAATGTGGACTGAACGGAGTACCTACGATGACGTCTCCATATTTCGACGATATCCAACTTACGGATGGGTGGTGGAATGTTTTAGAACTCAACGGGTTCCCTGAATGCCACTGGGTAGGCAGCACAATGGATTCATTTTACAATCCGGCAGCATTACTTCCCGTTTCAATCGGTGGCGAGGGAGGAGCATCTCCGGTGGATATTTGGTCAAGACTCGACACGCACCTTGGCCTTGGTGCGGTCGAGAATGTGCCAACGGTCGCTTCTGGGATTCCATTGTTTTATACGCCAAGCACTCCGAATTTTTCTGAGGTGTACTCGCGATTCGAGGGTCGGCACGTTGCGTACCAGCCTGAGATCGCCACCGAACTCTCTGGTTACCCCGATCTTGTCCCTTCGCCGAGCGCCGATGGATGTCAAGCATACCTGCACGGTAGATCCCTGGCCTCGATCTACTCGACTTGCAGACAATTGGCCGAGCAGTTTGTGATTGATGACGGCTCACCCCAGGTCTCTGGAGAACAGGTCGACACTGCCTTGCTGGGACAGTGTCTCCATGGAGACATGGGACAAGCACTTCTCGGGGTCTATGCTGCTCGTTCTCGGATTGTAACGGCTCGCGCGTCACTAATGGCTGCCTTGAATTCAATTTTTGCGCAATCTCAGTATTGCATTCTGCTGGAGAATGCCAGCAAGGTTGTGATTGAGGCACAATCAGAACTAGCTGCCCTGCGATTGCGGCAAATGGAGATACATCAGGCGTCTGGAGCCGCTGTCGGAATTCTGAACGGTCTATTCAACTCGTTCGCAACATTGGGCGCATCGGCAGCAAGTGCTGCAGCCAGCACGGCCGCTGGACTCGTCGCTGATGAAATCGACCGTTCAGTTCTTCGTTCAGAGAACGCATTTGAAGCACTTCAGTTAAAAATAACTGCGGTGAAGGAAACGAAAGGTTGCTGGCTGGAGGTAGCGAGAAGCAAATTCCAGATCGACGCGATCACCACCGGTATTCAAACGGACCTCCTCGAAGGTGCTCGCAGCATGGTAGTGGCAAACCAGCTTCAGCAAGAGCTTGAATCTCAACGCGACGGCGGCGCATTTGCGCTATCACAGGCCTTGAGCCGCCACAAACGCCTTCAAGGTGCATCAGATCCCGATGCAACGTGGGATGAACTCCGCCCTGCAGAAGACATCTCCTTGCGCACCATCGAAGCCCTCTCAAGCGAAGTGCTCACGTCGGACCAAGAACGCGCGGTGAGGCAGCTCGAATGGGCGATGAAGATGCTGGGTCTTGTTGTGCGAGCAGCTGAGCATGAGGGCCAGTCGACAATCAGTTTCCCGGACGAGGTGCTCTCGCGAACCCTGGACGCGGTCCACCGACTCGGCACGGACCCGAACGTGGTAACCGACGTCTCGCTGGCCGAGCTGGACGCACTTCTGCGTGCCGTGGAAATCGAGCTGGCGACACGCTCGATCGGAGGCGCACGACCCGACGAGAAAGCGGGGGTTTTGTCTCTGCGCGACGACCTGCTCGCCTTGTCTGATCACTCCTGTGACGACTTCACGTGTGCCCTTGAGTGCGAGGCAGAACACCGACCGGACCCAATCGACCGCCTTCGAACAGCACTCACTGACCCACGTCACGCGCTATACGATGACCAAGGTAAGTATATTGGACGAGGAATTCCCTTTGCGCTGACCCCGCAATCGGAGCTTCTCTACCGCTGCGCCGAGAGGGTCTGGTCCGTAGCCGCTTCGGTTGAGGGCGACCTTTTGTCGCTAACGTCGCCATCGGTGCCCCTCTTCATCCTCAAGCACAACAGCTTCGAGAGTCAGTGGTGTGGCGACCCCACCGCGCACGGCGACTTGCCCCGGCAGGTGGGCTCTTGGCGCCCAATGATCAACCACTTCAGGGATATCGACGACGCTTCCATGCCCATGGGCGAGACGTATGCATGGTCGCACGTGAACGCATGGGTAAACGTCCGCAGGAGCGACCTGTACAAGGATGGCTACGCCGAGGGCGGCTCCGACGAGCTCGCCGGGCGTGGACTCTATGGCAACTACCTCCTGGTGTTCCCGTATCACGGCCTACTCGATCAGGGTTCGGCGATCCTGAACCAGATCGACGATGTTCTGATTCGGTTCGACTACATCTCCGTTAGCAACGGCTCCAAGAGCGTCGACTTTGCTGGAGTGAGTGGTCTCTCGGGCGGTTCACCAACGCTGCTTCCGCCAGGAGACCTCTGCGTCGACCCCGACGAGTGCATCACGGGCTTCTGCGTTGACGCGCGTTGCTGCAACTCAGCCTGTACCGGGGCGTGTCGGTCGTGCAATCTGAGCGGGGAGTGCGAAGCGCGCCCGCCAGGGACGCCCACGAGTGGCTGCGGCAACTACGCGTTGTGCGGCGGAGGGGGTGAGTGCATGACGTCGTGCCAAGATCACGCGACTTGCTCGACGCAAGCGTTCTGCAATCCGGGCGAAGGGCCCTCACCCACCGGGACCTGCATCGCGAAGTACGCGCCGGGCCAGGGCTGCGAGGATGATGTCGAGTGCGCGAGCGGGGCTTGCGTCGACGGAGTGTGTTGTGCCGCCGAGTGCGACGGCCCGTGTGTGACCTGTGCCGCAGAAGGCAACGTCGGTCAGTGCGTTCCAGTGCCGCTCGGCTCCGAGGAGACCTTGTGCGGAGCCTACGTGTACTGTGACGACGTCGCGGGGGGGGCTTGCGCGACGTCCTGTGAAGGCCACACGGACTGCACTGCTGGTCACTACTGCAATTCGGTATCCCACGCGTGTGAGCCGGTCCAAGGGCTTGGTGCGAACTGTGGCTCACCCGAGGCGTGCGAGTCTGGATTCTGCGCCGAGGGCACCTGCTGCGACTCGGCGTGTGCCGAGGTCTGTCGGACGTGCAGCGAACCGAGCTTCGAAGGTCAGTGCCTCGATGTCGCGGCAGGTTCCGAACACGTCGACTGTGCGCCCTTCCTCTGTGAGGCGAACGGGGTTTGTCCGGCGGCATGCGACACCCACTCGGACTGCATGGACGGCTACTACTGTTCCCCGTCGACGCAGACGTGCGAGGAGGAGCTGGCTCAGGGGAGCACATGCACGCTTGGATATCAATGCGGTTCAGGGAACTGTGTCGATGATCGCTGCTGCGACACGACCTGTACGAGCACCTGCTTCGCCTGCAACATCGCGGGCTCACTCGGCACTTGCACCGCAGAGGCCGCCGGCTCCACTTGCGGAAGCGCGAGCTGCAGCAACGCTGAATTGACGCCGCCGCCGGAGTGCAATAGCACCCAGCAGTGTTCCGCTGGCTCGGCGTCGGCCTGTGCCAACTCGCTCACCTGTGCAGATGGGTCCTCGTGCCGTTCGAGCTGTACGACATCGTCTCACTGCGTCACCGGCTATTTCTGCTGCCAAGCTGGCTACGATTGCGCCACGAACGGCGCCTGCAACGCGAAGAAGGCCGGGAGCGCGAGCTGCAACAACGGCGACGAGTGCCAGTCCGGCAGCTGCGTCTCGAATGCGTGCACCGCCCCGTGACGGTCGCCCGCCCACGGCAGGCTAGGGCCCGCGCGCTCCTCACCCTGGGCGCCGCGCTCCTGTGCGCCAGCTCGGCCTCGGCCTTCGAGCGCCCCTCGGCCGGCGCCGCGACGGCCGAGACGGTCACGCTGCCGTCGGGGCCGGGCTCCATCCGCGGCCTCGCCGACTCGCCGTCCGTGTCGGCCTTCCGCGGGCAAGTGACCTACTCCGTCCCGATTGCGCTGCCGGCGGGTCCCACGGGCTTCGCGCCGTCGCTCTCGCTCGAGTACGACGGCGGGCTCGGCAATGGGCCGCTCGGGATTGGCTGGCAGATGGAGGTGCCCCGCATCGTCCGCTCGACTCGCCATGGGGTGCCCGTCTACGTCGACCCGGGCGACGCGGACGGCGGCCGAGTGGATGAGTTCGAGCTCCTCGGGCTCGATGGCGGCGGCCGACTGGTCTCGCCCCCCGGCGGGCAGTGGCGCGTCGAGGGCAGCGGCCAGCGCGTTCGGGTCTGGCGGACGGCGGGGGGCTTCGACGTGCGTCTCCCGAATGGCTCGCTCTACGTCTTTGACCGACCCTTCGGGCCCGAAGGCGCCGAGACGCCCGGCTCGGGCGTACGGCCCTTCGGCTGGCTCCTCACCCGCGCGACCAGCATCCACGGCCATGAGTACGCCTGCGAGTGGACCATCGACGGCGGCGTGCCCTACCTCGTTAGCCTCCACTGGGGGCCCGAGACCGGCGGCATCCGCCGCTACCGCGCCCAGCTCGACTACGAGTCCCGCAGCGACGCGGTGGTCAGCTACCGGCGCGGCTACCGCGAGGTGAACAGGCTCCGCCTCGTGGGCGTGACCGTGACCGTTGCGGGCGGGGGCGAGCCCCAGCGCCTTCGCCGCTACATGCTCGACTACGACGCCGGCGGCGCCACGCCCCACGGCCAGCCCGGCGTCGCGCTGAGCCGGCTCACCGGCGTGCGCATGTCGGGGACCGACGGGACCACCGAGGCGCCACCACTCACCTTCGAGTACGGCGGCACCTGGGCCCCACGTCTCATCGAGCCCGAAGACACCTTCGGCTGGACCCTGGAGCAGCGCGGCACCACCCTCGCCGACATCGACGGCGACGGCGTCCTCGACCTCGCCCGCTTCGACCTCGGCGAGCGGACCTGGAAGCCCGGCCGCATCGACCGCTTCGGCCCCACCGCGCCGCTCCCCGGCGGCGGGCTGCGTCACCTCTCGGACCTCCGCTTCATGGATCTCACCGGCGACGGCGTGGCCGAGGTGCTCTCCGTCGTCTCGGACGAGTGGCAGGTGCTACGCGTCATGCCCGCCGATCCGGCGAGCGTCCTCCCGGACGAGCGCGTCCCCCACTACGCGGACGCCGGCCGCTGGCCGGGTACCCAAGGCGTCCCCCTGAACCACCCCGACTACGCCTTCGCCGACGTCGACGGCGATAGCCGCACCGACGTGCTCTGGGGCCGCGCCGGCGGACTCGCGGTCGCCTTCATGCGCGACGCGGGCCTCGAACGCTTCTCGGACCTCGGTCCCATCGCCCCGAACGAGCCCGTCATCGCTCTCGGAGACCCGCGCACCGCCGTCCACGAGTGGAACGGCGACGGCCTCGCCGACGTCGTCTTCTGGGGCAATTCCCGGCTCCACGTCTGCTTCGGGCGCGGCGATGGCACCTTCGCCCCCCCAGTCCGCTTCGAATACCCTTGGGGCGATGGGAACTTCGACCTCGACGCCGTCCGTCTCGCCGACCTTAACCGAGACGGCCTCATCGACCTCGTCCGCATCGGCAGCAGCAACGTCTTCGCCTGGCTCGGCCGCCCCACCGGCTTCCCCAAGGACCCCACGGCCACCGTGCGCAAGCCGAAGGAGGTCCACTACGACGACGTTGTCACCCTCGCCGACCTGAACGCCAACGGCAGCACCGACCTCGTCTTCTCGGGCGGCGGCCGCATCCACGGCATCGACTTCGTCGGCGTCACTACCCCGGGGCTCCTCACCACCGTCTGGAACGGCCTCGGCGCACGCCATCGCTTCGACTGGGCCAGCTCGGCGGAGATGATGGTCGAAGCCGCCGAATGGCACGAGCCCTGGACCGAGCGCCTCCCCATGGCCATGCCGGTCCCCTGGCGGACCACCGTCCACACCGGCCACGCCGGCGACCCCGACCGCATCACGGTCTACCGCGTCCGCGACGGCTTCTGGGACACGGACGAGCGCGTCTTCGGCGGCTTCCTCGGCGCCCGCACCGTGACCGTCGCCGGCACCGGCAACGCGCAGGAAGAGCGCATCATCGACACCGCCTTCGAGTCGGGCCGCGGCGCGTCCCGCGTCCTCCGCGGCCAGCCCATCTGGGAGCGAACGACCGACGGCGACGGCAAGCTCTACGCCGAGACCGTGACCCTCTGGGACGCCCTCCCGGTCGAGGGCCTCCCCGCGGGCGACGCGCGCCTCCGCGTCGCCCGCGCCGTCGAGACCCGGACTCTCGTCTTCGAGGGGCAGCCCACCCCGCTCCGCACGCGCACGACCATCACCCACGACGCCCTCGGCCAGCCCATCCGCGAGGTGAAGTACGGCCGAGAAGACCTCGATGGCGACGAGGTCGTCACGGACCGCAGCTACGCCTCGAACGAGACCACCGGCGTCCAGGGCGTCGTGTGCGCCGAGCGCCTCCAGGAGCTCGACGGCACCGTGCGCCGCTACTCGCGCACCCACTACGACAGCCGCCCCACGCTCGCGAGCGTGCAGGGCTGCGATCCGGACGGCGAGTCCCTCTGCGCGTGTACGGTCACGACCGGCCTCGTCGTCGCGACCGACGCCTGGCTTGGCCCCATCGACCTGCCGGAGACCGCCCCGGAGACTGGGCGCTGGGTACGGCAGTCGGAGACCGACTATGGCGACTTCGCCCTCCCGACTCGCCAGCGCAGCGGTGGCGTCGAGCGCACCTTCACCTACGACGCCGACCTCCTCCACCCGCTCACCGAGACGGTGGACGGCCCATCGGACCTCACCTGGAGCGCCACATGGAACGAGACGTTGGATCTCATCGCCAGCGTCTCGGATCCGACTGGGCTCGAGACCGCGCTCACCTACGACGCCCTCGGACGGGTCATCGCGCGCATCGGCCCGCTCCCGGATGGCACGCCCGACGTGCTCGAAGAGTACGAGTACGTTACAGACCCGATCACGAGCGCCGGCGGTCCCGGGCCCCACGTCATCGCCCGCCGACACGAGTACGGCGCGGCCGACGACGGCCTCTCGGTCACCGCCGTGAACGGGCTCGGCGAGCCGCGCTACACAGTGACCTTCACCGGGACGACGGGGACCACGGCCGGCCCCTGGCTCGTGAGCGGCTACCGAGAGCGCAACCGCCTCGGCCTCACGACGCGTCTCGTCAGCCCCTACGCGACCAACGTCGACCCGCGAGAGGCGGCCGCGCCGGCTCCCCCCGAGGGACATCCGTCACAAAGGCTGGTCTACGACGCCCAGCGCCGCGTCATTGAACATCACCTGCCCCCGACGCCCAGCCTCCCGGACGGCGTCACTCAAATCGCGTCCATCGGCCGCTTCACGGTCTCCACCGGCCAGACCTGGACCTACCAGGGCCCCACGGGCGCGCCCGTCGCGATGAGCGGCGCGGTGAGCACGGTCGAGTCCGACGGCCTCGGGCGCGCCATTCGGGCCACGCGGCTCGTCACCGGCGCCCCGGAGGAGACGGAGGTCCAAGAGACCGTCTACGACGCCGCCGGCGCCATCCTGACCGAAGATCTGCAAGAGGGCCGCGTCGTCCGGACCTTTGTGACCGACAGCCTGGGCCGGCTCCGCCGCGCGAGCGACCCGGACTCGGGTGTCCGCCTCTGGACCTGGGACGACGACCGGCGCCTCGTCGCCTCCGAGAACGGCGAGTCCGACCGTATCGAGTACGGCTACGACAGCGCTGCTCGCCTGACCTCGCGGCGCCTCCTGTCCGCCACCCTCGAAGAGCTCTCGACCTTTCGTTACGACACGCCGCTCTCGGGCTGCTCGGCCGGCGAGGGCGGCGGCCTCGGACGACTCCTCGGCGTCACACTCGACCTCGTCGAGTCGGGCACGCCAACCGAACGGCTCGAGACGACCTGCTGGTCCTTCGGGCCCGACGGCCGGCAGTTTCGCTCGACGCGGGACCTTCTCGGCAAAACGCTCTCGACGGAGTCGACCTTCTCGCCGTCGGGTCTCGTGCTCGCCTCGACGCTTGCCGACGACGACACGGACCGCCTGGCACTGTCGCAGAGCTTCGACGCGGCGACCCGGCTTCTCCGCGTGGACGTCCAACGGCCGGGCCTCGACGAAGACCCGGTCCTCCTCTGGGCCGCGACGGGCTACGACGAGAACGGTGCTTTGCGGGGGGAACAGCTCGGCAGCGGCGCGGGTACGGCCTACGAGCGGGACGCCCTCGGGCTCGTGACGCGCGTGCGCGTCGGCGACGCCATGGCGCTCACCCCCGTCGTCGGGGCCGGCGCGAGCCCGGGTGCAGCTGCCGACCTCGAAGCCGCCCTCTGGGACCTGCCCCCACCCGCCGTGCGACTCGACCTCGGCGTGCGCTACGACGGAATCGGCGCCCCGGTCGACGTCACCGACTTTGCTTCGAGCACGGGCCTCGACCAGACCGCCCGCTACGCCTACGACCCGGCGGGCCGACTCGTCGGTGCGGCGCTCGGCAGCGGGCCATCACCCCTCACCTTCACGTATAGTTACGATGCCTTACAGAACCTGACATCGCGCACGGCGAGCACGAGCGTGTCGGGGCTCGTCGCGCGGCTCGGCACCTATACGTATGGCGGGACGGCGCACCCTCGGCGGCTCGTCAGCGCGGCGGGGCTCACGCTCGGCTACGACGACGCGGGGCGCACCACCTCCTACGCCGATTGGGATCAGCGCTTCGATGCCGATGACCGCATTCGGAGTGTGGTGCGGACGGGGCTGGACCCGCTCTCGTATCAGTATGGCGCCGATGGTGAGCGGATCGCGTCGTGGGAGGATGATGTCCTCACCGAGCGGCGTTTTGGGCCCAGTCTGCTGCACCGCCCGGTGGAGGGGGAGCTTCAGCTCTATCTCCAGGTCGGGGACCGTCCCGTCGCTCGGATCGACTTGCCGGACGAGGTGCCCTCCACGGCGGGGCCCGTGGAAGTTCGCTATCTGAACAAAGGCGTGTCCGCCGGGCCCGTGCTGGTCACGGGAGCGGATGCGTCGCTGCTCGAAGAGCGGATCTATGAGCCTTATGGCCCCTTGCTGGCGACAGAGGGGCCAGGTGGGGATGAGCCTTATGGCTGGCTGAACAAGCCCGTCGATCCCAACACGCTTTGGACCGACCATGGGGCGCGTTGGTACTCGCCGGAGATTGCTCGCTGGCTTTCGTCCGATCCGCTCTCATGGGCGGCGCCCATGGAGCAGTTGCCGTTTGCTTATGTGGGTGGGGCTCCGACTCTGCTTTGGGATCCGGATGGTCGGTCTCTGACAGATCATGGCGGCGATCACCTGCCCCCAACGGCCAAGGATATAGGTGAGGCATATGTAGCCGGATTCAGCACGGCGACACAGGTGGTTGGCAAGGCAATCTGGGGAGTAACTTATGGGCCGATCGTAGACGGCGCGAAAAAAATGTACGAGGGCGGAGCACAGGCTGTTCAAGGGGCTGTAAATACGGCGGCCGAAGGCGGCTTCGCACCTGATTGGACGTCGCGCGCCGAGTCATCCCAGCGTTCCAACCGCCAGATTTCGACGGGTATCGCCAAGTTTGAAAGCGGCGCGGCTGAGGTGGCCATCACCGCCGCTACACACTTGGTCGCACTCGATGAGACGATGAGTGTTGGCCAATCTTTGGCGACAGCCGATGATCTGGCCTCAAAGGGAGCAGCTAACGTAGCCAAGAGGCCCAGTGGCTTCCGAAAGCACACCGTTCAGAACGCCTGGGACGATGCCGCTTCAGGGTCGCAAGCGGGCACCAAGGCCTGTCCGACGTGTGGCAAGGACGTGAAGGTTGCCCCGGGGCAGGGCCGTCGGGACTGGGACGTGGATCATCAGCCACCGTGGAGCAAGCGTGATCACACGGACATGACGAGGAAGGAGGTGCTCGACGACTACAACACCGGCACCCGGTTGGAGTGCCCCGGCTGCAACCGTTCACGAGGAGGCGATCCGGCCCCATGACAACGCCTCTTGTTGCCCATCTGGAGAAGTACCTGGGTGTGATCGAGGGCGGCTCGGGAGGTGGTTCCCCGATCAAGGTCGTTCGCTTCCGTGGCCAGCCGGAGCCCAACGTCGTGACGTACGTGACCCTGGGGCTGAGTCGGCAAGCGCTACCGATGCCCAACGGCCGTAAAGTGCGCCAGGAACTCCTCCTCTCGGCCCACGAGCGACATGACCCAGCGAACATCGCCAGCCTCCTCATGACCTTCGGCGAGTACATCGCTGCTCAGGACCGTGCCCTTCTGAGGGGGGACGTTGTCGGGCCAAGTTCTCCCCTCATGGCGGGCGTCCAGATGAACGCCCTATACGCAGCGATGCCGGTGTTCTTCCCGGGCGAGTTCGCTACGTTCCACGGTACCTCCCCGCCTACGGTGTTCGTATGGATGATTCCCCTCCATGGGAGTGAGGCCGAGTTCGTGAAGCGCAGCGGTTGGGACGCATTCGAGGATAACCTGGAGTCAGCAGACATCGACTTCTGGGGTTTGCACCGCCCGCCCCTTCAGCTCTCCGCAGGCTGACGCCCGCCCTGCCGGTCGGCCGACC
The DNA here is from genome assembly GCA_018780435.1 of Myxococcales bacterium. Classification (GTDB taxonomy): domain Bacteria; phylum Myxococcota_A; class UBA9042; genus SXOO01. The sequence goes on along the minus strand of JADMJS010000239.1, from coordinate 22,568 downwards.
ACCCGGTTGGTGCCGTTCGTCCCTCGTTTTCCGTGCAGGTTCTGGAAGATCTCGCTGACAGTAGTGTTCGGGAGTTGCGCTCAAGGTCTGGCTTGAGGGCCGAGTGGGAGGCGGTTGGAGCTGATGTGAAATCGGTATCTGCCGTCGGATTACGTATATAGAGGCATGCTTGAATTGGCTGCATAGGCGACCCCGGTCGGGCCGGTCCAGCCCACCTTGCCCACGCCCGCGGAAGGCGGCTACCGGCGGAAGTCGGGAGGTGACACGGCCACGACGGCGGCGTGGTGCCGCACGACGTTCCAGGTGCCGAAGGCGAAGATGACCGCGTGGTCGCCTTGCTGCCACAGGGCGATCGCCTCGACATCGCTGTCGAGGTAGGCCCGACGCTCGACCTCAGCGGCGTAGCGGGTCTCGAGGCTCGTCGCCAGGATCGGGTCAGGTCCGGTGCCCGGGCCGTGCGGCTCCCATTGGATCCCGCGCTGGTGGTGGTCGGCGTTCCAGCTGAATGGTGGGAGCGCTTTGCCAAGCCCCCCAGCGCCCGGAATACTCGCTAGCCATGACTCACCGACCCCGAGGATCCGCCATGACCACTCCCACCCGACGTGACTTCCTGATGACGGCTGCTGCCGCCGGCGCGGCTCTCGCGACTACCTCGGCGTTCCCGACACTGGCGCTCGCGGCGTCGCCCGTGGGGTTGCCGCCGCTCCCCTGGGCCCGCGACGCGCTCGCGCCCGTCATCTCAAGCAGCACCCTCGACTTCCACTATGGCAAACATCACAAGGCGTACGCCGACAAGACGGCGGAGCTCATCAAAGGCACTGAGCTCGACGGGGCCACGGTGGAGGCGATCGTCGCCGCGACCGTCGGGAAGGCGGAACGAAAGGCGCTCTACAACAACGCCGCGCAGCTCTGGAATCACACGTTCTACTGGAACTCGCTCTCGCCGAAGGGCGGCGGCAAGCCCCGCGGGCGCCTCGCCGAGCTCATCGATCGCGACCTCGGCGGCTTCGACAAGGCGCGCGCCGACCTCGCGACGGCGGCGGTCGGGCACTTCGGCTCGGGCTGGGCGTGGCTCGTGAAAGACGGGGACACGCTCGCGATCACGACGACCGGCAACGCCGACTCGCCCCTCACGACGGGCAAGACGCCGTTGCTCACACTCGACGTCTGGGAGCACGCCTACTACATCGACTACCAGAACCGCCGCGCCGACTACGTGAACGCCGTCCTCGACAAGCTCGTGAATTGGAACTTCGCCGAAGAGAACCTCGCGGCGGGGGCCTGAGCCCTACTTCAAGTAGACGGAGATGAGCCCATCTGGAGCACACACATCGGCCTCGCACCCGCCCACCTCGGCCTTCCAGCCGTAGGAGTCGCAGTTGCAGAACTCGTCCTCGGCGAAGAGCGAGAAGAGCCCCTGACCTTCTTCGAGCTGGCCTTCGTTGCCGTCGCACTTGAACCCGGAGTCGAAGTCGCCGGTGGTGACGCACACCGCTTCGCCTTGAGCGCTCGGCTGGTTTGAGAAGATGAGGTAGGCGTCCGCGTCCACCGCGATCCGGAGGCCGTTCTCGAACGACTCCCAGGCCGCTCCGGGGGCGACTTGGCGCACGAGGCTCCCGCCGCCCTCGCTGTGGTAGGCGAGGCGAACGGCCGTCGGCACCGGGAAGACGTCGAGGAAGGCCAGCACTCCCGCACTCTCGGGCGTTGGCACCGGGTCTCCCTCCGTGAAGATCCCCCATGGTCCCGGGACTTTGAGGTAAGGCCGGCTCGACACGAGCGTCCAGCCGCCGCCGTCGCCGTCGAGGTCGCAGTAGAGCTGGCGTGGACCGTCGCCCGAGTCGATCCAGAACACGGCCGAGGGGTCGACGACGCCAGCCTTCGGGATCGCGGCGCACGACGCCGCCGGCCACCCGATGCTACCGAGGACGGTGCGGCACGCGCTCGCGTCGAGCGTCGTGCAGTCGTCCGAACACGTCGCGGTCCCGATCCAGGTATCGCCGTACAGAGCGGCGCACAGGACCGCGCCGTCACACACCTCGCCGGGCTCGACGACGCCATTTGGACACACGGGCGGCGGGGGGCCGAGATCCGGCGGCGGGGCTTCCACATCGGTCGTTGGGAGCTCCGGCGGGTTCTCGACGTCCGTGGCGACGTCGACGGGTTCGACGAGGTCGACGAGGTCGACGAGGTCGACGAGGTCGCCAGATTCGACGAGGTCGACGGGGTCGACGATGTCGATTGGCCCCTGTGCGTCTTCGACCGCCCCGACGTCGGGGTCGACTGCGGTGACGTCGGCGCCGCCATCGACCCCGTCAGAGCCGGCACCGACCTCTGCAAAGGTGATGTCGTCGCTCTCGCTCACCTCCGAGGTGGCGTCGGCGCCCGTGCTGTCGTGCGTGTCGGGACAGATGAACACCGGGCTGGACCCCGCGGCGCCGCTCCCACATCCCATCGTCATCGTCGCCACCAGGGCGGTTCCCCATCCTCGCGTCCTCATGCACCCCTCCGTCGCTCGACTCGGCCGAATCCACTGTGATTCTGGCGCTTGGTTGCACGGACAGGGACGGTAGATCACGGAGCCTCGCCGACTCCGGTGTTTCGTCTCATCATTCCTTTCGGGTGGTTGTCCGCCACGACGTCGCGGCATCGTGAACCTTCATGGCCTGCCCGATTCCTTGCGCCAACACGCGACGGATGCCTGGCGGCGGCGCCCGGAGCGGGGCTCGTCGACGGTGGCATCACCACCGTCTTCATCAAGGCGGGCACCCCGTCCACGGCGGCCCCGAGGCCGGAGAAGCCGCTCAGCGACATCCTCCGCTTGGGTGAGAGAATCCTCATGTGAGAGGGCCTTGACACGCCCCCCTCGCCTCCTAACCTGATCGTTTGGGTGCTTTGTCTTCCGACGCCGGCTTCATGCCCGCGAACAACGAGGCCCTGACGGGACGCTGACGTCCCGGCCGTGCCAGCACCCAGGCCGGCCTCTCGTTCGCGGTGACGTTCGCGCTGATGCACGAACCTGCCGGTCGTTGGGACGTACCGAACGCCCCCTTCAGCCTCTCAGTTGTGTATTTGGCCTCGATGTCGTCGTGGCCGTCGACGTGTCCGCCCCGAAGAGGGCAACGGCGCCGACGTCCGCTACGTCGTAGCCCATTCGCCTCGGTCCGGCCGTTCAGGGACGTTCTTTCGCGAAGGTCCTCTCCATGATCCTCCTCTCCATTCTCGGACAAGGCTGGCCGGTCGACGTCGGCCTGCTGGCTCTCATCATCCTCGTCCTGCTCTGGATCGGCCTCGTCGTCATCGGCGAGGACGAGTCCGGTCTCCTCGTTCGGCGGTACGGCCGCGACCTCCCGCCGGGGCGCCTCATCGCGCTCGATGGCGAAGCCGGCTATCAGGCGAAGCTCCTCATGCCCGGCTGGCACTTCGGTTACTGGCCGTGGAAGTTCAAGATCGTGCGAGTGAAGATGATCGTGGTGCGCCCCGAAGAGCTGGCGCTCGTCGTGGCCGTCGACGGCGCGGAGATCCCAACGGACCGGATCCTCGGGCGCGACGTGGCCTGCGACCGATTTCAGGACGCCGAGGCCTTCATCCAGCATGGCGGCGAGAAGGGCCGGCAGATGACCGTGCTCCGGGCGGGCAAGTACCGCATCAACCCCGCGCTCTTCCAGGTGATTCAGCCGTCGAATGCGCCTGAGCATGGCCTGCAGCCGCAGGATCTCAGGGTCTTCGAGGTCCCCCCGGACACCGTCGGCATCGTCACGACGGCCGACGGTCGACCGATCTCAGCGGGCGACCTCGCCGGCCCCGCGGTGTCCGGTCACGACGCCTTTCAGAACGGGGCTCGCTTCGTAGCCGCAGGGGGTTGCCGCGGCCTTCAGGAAGAGGTCCTGCTCTCCGGCGCCTGGAACCTGAACCCGTGGCTCGTGCGAGTCGAGGCGAACGCGATGACGGAGATCCCTATCGGCTACGTCGGTGTGGTCGTCAGCTACGTGGGCGGTGAACACGTCGACGTCTCCGGCGACGCGTTCACCCACGGCGACCTCGTGGAGAAGGGCAAGAAGGGCGTTTGGGTGGAGCCCCTTCTGCCCGGCAAACACCCGATCAACACACGGATCATGAAGGTCGAGCTCGTCCCGACGACGAACATCGTCCTCAACTGGGCCAAACGGACGGAGGCGCACAAGTACGACGCCAACCTGTCGCCCATCACAGTACGATCGCGCGATGGCTTCTCGTTCAATCTCGATGTCTCGCAGATCATCCACATCGGAGCGAAGAACGCGCCCCGGGTCATCTCGCGGGTCGGCTCCATGCAGAACCTCGTCGACCACGTGCTCCAACCGACGGTCGCGAACTACTTCCGAAACTCGGCCCAGGCAGTGACGGTCCTCGAGTTCTTGTCCGAGCGCAGCGAACGCCAACGTGAGGCTTACGAGGCGATCACCAAGGCGGTCGCCGCCTACGACGTCGAGTGCATCGACACCCTCATCGGCGACATCGATCCACCGGCCGACCTCATGAAGACGCAGACCGACAAGAAGATCGCTGACGAGCTTACCCGCACCTACGACGCTCAACGAGAAGCGCAGAAACGGCGTCAGGAGCTCGCCCGCGAGACCGCCATCGCCAACATGCAGGAGGAGGTCGTGCGATCGGAGCAGCTCGTGCGTATCGCCGAGAAGAATGCACTCGCCGCGGCTGAACAGGCCAAGGGCGAAGCGGCTGCCTACCGGCTCAAGGCCGAGGCGGAGGCGACGGGCCAACGCCTGCGCGGTGACTCCGAAGCGGACGCGACGCGGGCGGTAGGCGCGGCTAAGGCAGACGCGTACCGCCAGGGCATCGACGCCGTTGGCGCCGAGAACTACGGCGCTATGCAGCTCGCGGCGATCCTCGGCGAACACCACGTCAAGCTCGTGCCTGACATCGCGGTCGGCGGCGACGGGGCCGGGCTCGCGCAGGTGCTCATCGCCAAGATGCTCACGGCGGTCGTGCCGACAAGCGGCCAGTAGTCAGCCCGGTCGCTGTCGTGGCCGTTCGAGCTGGCGAACGGGCGCACCCGCACGTCCAAGTGAGCCCCATCACGGCACCGGAGCACGCGATGGGGCGTGGGTGACCCCGTCGCGTGCGCGGCTCGCGGCGACGGCCCCACCTCGAAGGCGCCGAAATCGGACGCGCAGGCCGAAGAGGTCGTCACGGTCGCACCGCGCCTGGAATCGAGGTAGAAGCGTGCCTGCGGTGCGCGACAGTCGCCATCGTGCGATCCCGATTGAGGAGCCCCATGTCGACACTACAGCTCACTTACTTCGATTCACCGGGTCGCGCGGAGCCCATTCGCGTGGCCCTCTTCATGGGCGGCCTCGCCTTCCAGGACCGCCGACTGAAGTTCCCCGAGTTCGCTGAAGCGCGTGCCCAAGGGGATTTCCCCCTCGGCGCGGTGCCGGTGCTCGACGTCGACGGCGTCAAGATCGTCCAGACCGCCGCAATCCTGCGCTACGTCGCCCGGATTGGAGACCAGACCCTGTATCCGACCGACCCGTGGTCGGCGCTCCTGGTCGACAGCGCGCTCGATTCCTTCAATGACACGCTGTCGCAGGCCCTGATGCCGAGCCTCTTCGAGCGCGACGCGAGCAAGAAGCTCGCGATGCGTGCCGAATTCGCGGCGGGCCCCATGGCGCGCGTCATGACGTACTGCGAGGGCCTCGTCGGTCAGTCCGCCGGCCCCTTTGTGAGTGGCACCACGCTGTCGATCGCCGACATCGTCATCGCGCTGCAGGTACTCCAAATCCGCAGCGGGATCCTCGACGGCCTCACGACCGCGATGCTCGAACCGTACCCGCTCCTGAATGCGTTGGCCGACGCCTACTCGGCGGACGCGCGGGTCGTCGCTTACAAGGCGCGGTGAGCGGGTCGCCGGCGCGGAGCTAGGTTCGCTTCAGATCCATGTTGGCTGGGCGGCGATCCCGTCGCCCTGACCACGGCAGAGCAGGCGCCCCGCGTCCCCGATCGCATCGAGGCGCGCGACGCAGTCCGTCAGCCCGACCGCCCACGCCGCCAGCGCCGGGTTCTCCGCGGCGCGTCGGCAAAGGCGGAGCGCATGAGCGAGTTCCTCTCGGCCCTCCGGTGGGGGAGCCTGGTTCGTGCCGAGCGTGACCGACAGTGGGATCTCGAAGCGGATGTCTGGGGCCACGTCGAGCGGGCCGGCCAGGAGAAGCTCCACGATGACCTGGCCGCCGCGCTCGACGGCCTCGGCACGGAGGACGCCCCAACCGGGGGGCGCGGCCAGATCGCGCACACACCGATCGAGCGCCGCCGACGAGAGCGGCACGGGGGCGGAGAGGAGAGGGGTGGCCACCGGTTATTCCTGGTAGCTGATCTGGAAGAAGATGTCGTCGAAGAGCTCGGGCGTCATCGTGAACTGGCCGTTCGGCCGCTTCACGAAGCCCGTCGCGGTAGCTGGCACCTCGGCGGGGTGATGTCCCCAGGGGTTGCGTAGCGTCATCACCGCGCCATCGAAGGCCAGCACCGAGTAGGCGTGGCCGGACGGCAGATGCAGGTCGTTGTCGGCGTGCAGGTTCGCCGTCACGATCTTGGCCGGACGGCCATTGAGCGCGTTCTGAAGCTTGGTTTTCGTGGTGGCGACGTCGGTGCACCAGAGATCGTCCGAGTCGGTGCCACCGGCCGTGAAGGCGTCGATGCCTTCGCTGATGGAGCCACCCTCGCCGATCTCGGACTGCCGGTTGACCGACGCGCCGCCTCGGCCCTGCGCGTAGGCTTTCTCGATAACCGGCAACCAGAGGCCGTCGACACCAGAGCTGGAGTAGCGGGCGATCTCGCCATCGGTCGGCGGCGCGACGGTCTGCGTGCCGATCTCGCCCTGGAAAGCGACCGTGTACGACGTGACCGCGTTCCCATCGAGGTTGCGGCGAATCATGCGCACGACGCTCGACGGGTCGCGTGAGATCATGCCGCCGAGTGCCGCAAGGAAGTAGCAGTCCCCGAGCATGCCCTGGCGGAGTGCGTCGAGGCTCGGGAGGCCGTTCGGGAACAGCTCGTTCGAATTGGCGGTGGCGTGCTCGCCGCCGTGTGCGGCGCGCACCTGAGCGGCAGCAGTCACGGCGCGTTGGCCAGCGGCGTGCTCGGCTTCGACCGACGCCACGCTCGGATCGGGGGTCGCTGCGCGGCCTTGTTCGTAGGCGCGGAGGTCGGCCACGGTGACGCCGTCGTTCTCGTCACCGACTTCGTCGTTCGACAGCTCTTCGAGGTCCGCGATCTTGTGGTGCAAGGCCGACAGCGCCGCCGCGTCGTCGCCTTGGAGCGCTGGGTTGGCCAAGTGTTCGTTTAGCTCCGGCAGAGAAAGCCAGCCGTCGGAGTCGGTGTCCCAACGCGCGAAATTGGCGCGAACGCGGCGTGACCAATCGGTCACCGCTGGCGGAAGTGTGGGCTGCGCCTGCGGTCGGAGTGCATTGGTTTGAGCTTGGTAGCCGGCAAGTGGCACCGGTCTGGGGGCCGCAGACCCCGCCTCGGGAGCCGCAGACCCCGGAGTAGACCCGGACTGGTTCGCGTTGTTCTGCGCGTGTGTTTGGGACATAAAAGCTCCTACTTGCTGCGCTTTTCGGACCCAACTCGCTGGGGCCGGATCGCCTGCGCGCTCGGCGGATCCGCCAACGCAAGCAATCCTCGCGCCAGCAACGACCCGCGGTGCCTTCCGAGATCGACGCTCTGTGCTGTCAATCCTGCGAGAGCGACAGCGACGTTGGGGGCTGTCCGGAATGCAGGAAGAAGTCGCTGTTTGGGGGAACGACCTTAGGGCTCGGTCGAAAATAAGTGGTTCGGTTTGCCTCGCGCCGCATCCCCGCCCGGCTCGTTCCAAGTCCTCGAAATACGGGGAGTATGTCTTCGGACTTGGCCCGAGCCGGGCGGGGCGCGGCGCGGTCAACTCTCTCACTTAATCTCGACCGAGCCCTCAGCGAGGGGGCCAAGCGAGTCGGCGCGCTTCAGCAGGGGACTCGCCATGAGACGTGCCCGCCCTACCGCGATGCTCACACCTCGATACTGTTGATGATCTCGGTCGTCTCTGCCTCGGACGTGGCGTAGTGGAACGCCAGCGTGCCCATCGACGGTTCGTGCTTCTGGTTTGGGCCGATCTTATGAAAGGTCGCGTTGCGCACCTCCGAGCTCGCGACCGTGCGGATGTGGATGATCTTCGCGCGGGACAACAGGATGTCGCGCCACTGTTCCGCGGGGCGAACCCGCTTGCCTTGCTTGGTCATGAGAGACTGTTGAAGCAAGACGCTGTGCGCGTCCGGGAAGAGAACGAAGACTGGCTTTACACTGCTTGTTTTCATGCCGCTCATGAACCACCCGAGCTCCTTCCAGCACCAGTACGACCGCAACCAGTGACTCGAGATCAGGAAGATCATCGTTTTACACTGGCGCATGGCGGCCTGGTAGAAGCCGTCCCACGTCGGATTCGACATGTGATGAGTATCGTACTCTCGCGAGTAGTTGTAAGCGGTGCCGGTCGCCGACTCGAGCGAGACGGCGTCGATGTAGACAAACGCCGGATCACTCTGCGGCTGCCGATTGAACTTCTGGTAGATAGCCCAGCGCAAGCCGAGCGAGTAATCGAAACCCCCTTCCGACGCGCCGAAGCTGATCAGCACACGTGTGTTCTCGGTGAAGTCGCCCATCTCCTCGACGGTTGCGCGGGGCCGATCCTTCCTCACATTCACTGCCATGGATTCTCCATCATCGCGCCGTGGGACATCGTAGCGCGACTATGTCAGAGCATATCGAATCAGACCATCGTCGCTGTCGCGTTGTCAAGGCACTAAAGCTCTGGAAGTCCGTCGCCAGACCGATCGAGGCGGAGCGTCCCATAATGGAGGAGCCGATGGCGGAGCTCTCTGCGCACATGCCGTTCCCGGCTCGCACGGGGTCGTGATGCACTCGATGATCTCGATTGTGCGCCGAGTCTGTCGGGCGAGCAGCGCCGACGCTCGGTGGCCCTCGGCCTCGCCAGGCCGTCGGGGCTTTCACTCGACTGTGAGGTCGCCGCCATTTCCGGCGGGGTCCATGACCAGCACGCTGATGACCGTCGCGAGCTCCGCCGACGTCAGCGTTACCTCGCCGACCCCCGGCTTGGATGGGGTCACGGCGAGCGTCTTGGTCCCGCCCTCACCAAAGTCCAACGTCACTGTCCAGGGACCCGGGAGCGCGATCGATGAATCGCTCGACCCGAGGCCGAGCGCGCGTAGCCCTGGCGCGTTACCGAGCCGGGCATCGATGACGACGGCCGAGTCGGTGCGCTTGGCGCTCGCGCCGACGAGCGGTGCGGGGGTCACGGCGAAAGGCTGGCTTACGATGGTATAGGGGACTGCACCGCCGTCGGTCCACGCGCGCCCCACGACGGCGAAGCGGTACCGACCGGAGGGCAGAGAGAAGGGGCGACCCGGGACGGTCGCTGCGAACGGCTCGGGGGGGACGGTCTGCCAGGTAGCGGCGTAGTAGTGTTGGGTCGGCGCCGCGGCGTCGATGGGATCCGGCGTGTAGGTGAGGACGACGGCGCCATCTTCAGAGCTGGCCGACTCCCCGCGGCTCCCCATGAGCGGGACGAATTGGCCCGGTGCGAGCTCACGCTCGACCTCGACGCGCGGAAAGTCTACGGCGGGGTCGCCCCCCAGCCACACAAAGCGGGCCGCGCCGACGGCACGCGGGAGGGTCGCTGCGGGCTGGGCGCCCGACGGGATCGCCATCGTGTCGGGCAGGAACAAGCCGCTGGGGAGAGCCACGGGAACGGTGCCGTGGTCCGCGGTCACGACGGGCGCCACTGGAGCGATGTCCGGGAACGGGAACGCTTCGAAGCGCGAGGTGCCGCGTTCGGGATCCTCTCGCTCTGGGGTCCAGGCGAGGGCGGCGGCCTTCAGCACCCCCCCGAGCGCCATCTCCCCCTCCAGAGGCCCCCAGACGTTGATGCTCGGCTCGTAGCCTCCGGCCAGCCAGTCCTCGGCGGTCATGACATAGCCCACGTGGTCTTGTGCGTATCCGACCAGCAGGGAGCGCTCGGGCCCGGCCGGCGATTGGCCGCGAAGATAGGCGGCGAAGGGCGCCATGGGCTCACCCGGCACGGTGAGGAGCAAGGTCGACCCCCCCAGCGCGGTGTCGAAGCGAATGGCGCTCGCGGTCGTTCGGACCGTGTCACAGATGGGCGTCTCCGGCGGGCTCACGTCATAGAGGCCGCCGACGAGAGGCGCGAGCATGTAGACATCTTCACAGGAGGAGTAGGCGCCCATCCCGCTGGCGCCGGGAATGCCGACGATGGCCTTCTTCTCCATGTCGCCGCAGAAGACGGCTCCTGAGGCGGCATTGAACTCGTCGAGTGGGCTCTCGAGCGACCCGTCGGCGGCGAAAATGTCCCCATCCGGGGTGTAGTCGTCCGGTTCCCGGTAGGCCAGCGTGACCCCGCCGGGGCGCGTCACCACGGCGGCGTGCCCGACGAAGAAAGTCCGGGTGACCACCTCGATGGCCACGGCCGGCTCCGTCACGACCGACTCGATGAGGGGTGCAAACGCGGCCGTCGCGAGGTCGCCGACGACCTCGATGTTCGGGATGTCCAGACAACGTGCCGCGTTCGGGCACGCCGTGCGCCCTTGGATGTAGGTGGGGCTCACGTCACCGCCGGCGCCCTGGATGTGAAACACCGGAAAGCCGAGCGCGCTCGAGAGCGCCCGCTCGATGCCACCGGGCACGTCCGAAGTGAAGAGCGGGCTGACCTCGCTGCCGATGGTGCCGTGAATCGGAAAGGAGAGCAGCGCCGCCATCGGCGTGCCGTCGGAACGATCCACCCGCAGGGTCCACACCACGTGATCCTTGTCCTTCCCCGCGGTATTGCCGTCAGGACCGAGCAGCGGGTTGTTTTCGGTGCGGCGGTCGTGGCTGATTGCGCCCGTCATGTCCGCGCTGGGGTTGGACGCGAAGCCAATGCGCGCGGGCTCCAGCGCCGCCAGCGCCGCGAGCGCGGCCTCGGCGTGGGAGGCCACGGCCCGTTGGAAGAGCGTGCGGTCTGGACGGTCGATGCCGGGCATCAGCGTGAGGCTCGGCAGCCAGTTGGAGGGGCTCGAGTGGCTGTGCGACGCCATGATGACCACGTGCCCGCGCATGGAGCCGTCCGGCGCGATGGCCTGCTCCACCGCGAAGAGCGCGTTCTCGTTGATGAATACGGCGTCCGTCTGCAGAAAGACGAGGCGCTCGCCGTCGACCTCCAGGGCGAGCGCGTCCACATGGGGCGAATCATGGGCACCGGCCGAGGGAATGAACCGGGTCGCGAAGCGGGCCACCCGGCTGTCGAGCACGATCGAGTTGCCCTTGCCCCCGAAAGTGGTGCTGCGCGCCCCGTAGCCCCCCATCGGTGTCCCGATCGGGAGGTCGAGGACGCGCCGCGCGACGCCCGCCGAGAGCGGTGCCGGGGTCGGAGCGGGCCGTGTGGCTCGCGTGGGAGAAGGCACCATCTCACAATGCGGGAAGGTCGGGCCATCCGGCTCCGGGGGCGGCTCCGTGTCGTCGTCACTCACGTCCGTCGGCGCGTCGGGTACGTCCAGCGCCTCGTCGAGCTCGTCGAGACCGACGACGGCGTCCGGTGTCGGCGGCGAGGTGTCTCCGACGACGCTCGCGTCGGCGGCCGTGTCTGGCGCCAACTCGACGGCTGTAGACTCGTCGCCCGCGCAGCCGGCGCCGACGAGGGCGAGGAGCATTCCCACACCGAATCGCCTGAGACCCATCCGGTCACTTGCACAAGGCAGCGTAGCTCTCTTCACAGCCCTCTTCCTCATTGGGATCGATTTCGCCATCCGTACAGCCGCAGGCCTCATTGCAGAACCACCCGATCTCGCCGGTTCTGAAGAATGCATCCTGTTGCGCATACGAAGGCGCCAGCATCCGTACCCGGTCGTGCGGATCGCAGCCGTCGGTGTTGGCCTTGTTCTCGTCGGGATTCGGCTCGAGGCCGAAGTCGTATTCGACGAGTACCGACCGGTCGTGTACGGGCGCCTGGAGCTCCTCGAGTCCGTAGATGCTCTCCCAGACACCCGCCTCGCCGGGGGCGGCGCGGAGCAGGGGGGCCCCGATGGACCGGGCCATGATATGAGCGCCCAAGCTCGAGACTTGGTGGTCGCCTCTCGCGACATGAAGGATGACTCGATGCGACGGGGTCCCCGGCAAGGGATCGTGCTCGATGTGGGCCGCGAAGCCCGCGGGCTCGATTCGGTCCCATGCCATCTGGACCATCCCGAGGACCAGCTGGTTGGCGACGGGGTTGAACCCGAAACCCATGTTCATCAGGAAGTCGTACTTCAGGAAGTCGACACTCCGCTGCAGGAGCAAGTTGTAGGGCATGCCGGGTTCTCCGAGCAGGCCGCGGGTGACGTCCGTGCTGAGCGCCATGTAGGTCGCTCCCATGATGCCGCCCTGGCTGTCTCCGCGGTAGGCGCGCACGGCGGCGTCCACCCACGACGGATCGAGCAGGGTGGCACCGGACTCGTCCTTGATTCCGTCGCGGGCCACGCGACCTATCATCATACGCATGGCGAGCAGTTGATTTACCATGCCCTGCACCTGACGTTCCGGAAACGACTTCACGACTTCACATCTCCCGAGGAAACCCTGGGCAGCGAGACCGCTTGAGACCTTGTCGAAGCCGAAGAAGTTTGTGGCGAACGCGATGTAGTGATGCTGGTTGGCCGCACGAGCGAGGAAGCCGGTCGACCCCTCGACGCGCTGTCCGAAGAGCCCATGCCCGTTCTGGAGGAGGCCGTGTTTGGCCCCAGTCTCGACACTGCGCGGGACCAGGATGAGCACCTCCTGGTCCATGGTGCCGTTCTGAGCCAACTCGCCCGATTCGTCGAGATTCAGCCGGTCGAGCGGATCGGTCTCCTCGAAGGAGCTGCTCGCGTTCGTCAGGAAGAGAGGCACCGTCATGACGAGCTCGATGCGGCGCAAGATGTCCGGGCTCTGATTCGGATCCAGGTACTCCGTCACCTCCTTCACCACGAAGGTCGGGCCGTCGGCGCCTACGACCGCGAGCGCCTTGTCGCGCATGGACAGTGCGTGGCGCTGGATGTTGTCGCGGCTCGCAGTTGTGTAGTCCCAGGCGATCTGGAGCCCCGAACTAGAGACGCCGATGTCGCCCAGGCGTTTGAAGATGTCGTCGTAGAGTCCTCGCCTCGCGTAGACGCTCCACCGGGCTGCCGGTGTGCCCTCGGCGAGGGCCTCGCCGTCGCGGAGAGCACGAAAGACTGGCGAGGGAGCGATGGGCGCCCCTGACTCGTCCGTCAGGTCCCGAATGGCCACGATGTAACGGGTGCTGGTCTTCAGCACGACGGCGGGCCGAATGAGGACGAGGCTCCGATCGGGCTCCCCGTCGACTTGGGGCGCTTCTTGGAGCTCCACCCAGTGTGGGACCCGCGTGCCGGTCTCAGCCTCGATCAGCACCGTAGGCGATGAGGGATCGAGCGACCGCTCGATATTGTGAGGGGTCGCGCACCCCGCTGTGGTCGCTCCCGGGAGGTTGGTCATGGCCGCCTGGGACGGCGAGAACCCATCGTGATCGAAGAACAGGTCGGGCGGGCAGGCGGTCTCGGCGCCCACGGGCGTCGGGAGCGTCGTCTGCCCAAATCGCACCGACTTCCCACTCTTATTGCGACCGGTGGGGTCGTCGACGAGAAAGACGTCCGAAGGGAAGGGTAGCGCACAGTGTCCGGGCACGATCGGATCGCAATCGGCGCCGAGCAGCGGTAAGCCGCCGTCCGGTCTCGGCGGTGCGGTCTCTGTGTCCGAGGGAATGTCTGGGAGGGTGTCCGGCGCCGCGGCCGTCTCTTCGGCGGCCGAAACCTCGCTCGTGCAATCGCAGTCGAGAGCCGAAGGCGAGACGTCCTCACCGGAGCCGCTCGCGTCGACGACACCCGTCGGGCTCGCATCGTCAGTGGCACACCCCGCCACGACTGGCATGAGGAGAGTTGCCCACGTCCCAATCGTGACCAGACGGCGCATCATTGGAAGCTCCCCAGCGGCTCGACAGCAAGACCCACAGAGTGTGCGCCGGATCGTCGACGTTCTCTGTGCCGAGGACGGTACTTCCGACGATCCGACGCGTCAAGGTGCCCCGGAGTTGGGTAGGAAGGTCGTACCGGACAGGAATCGGAGTCGAAGCGACGCTCCTCGCTTCCGGCATGTCTAATTCATGCGAGCTCAGATTAAAAAATCATAAAAACATGTAATAACGCATGAGGATAATGTATGTAATTTATAGTAGTCTTCGCCATGGCGCCGGTCAGTGACCGGTGCGCGGCCGTAGCCAGCCTCCGAGGCGGCGAAGCCAGCTCCGAGCGAGGCGCGGTGCCCCTGCGCGCACCACGTCTACGCGCCATCCCGACGCATCGACGCTGACGTGAGCCGCGTCGACGTCCGACAGAGGCAAACTCCGCGGCTCCCCGCCCGCCAGCCCGTCGGCCACGAGTGCCTCGCGCAACGCCGCCCACGGCACATCCGGACGCTCGAACGGGCGCGTCGGCTCGAAGCCGGGCCCGCCGCCGCGCACGGAGAGCTTGCGCCCGTCGACGAGACGCACCGTGAGGTTGTCCGGCACGGGTCCCAGGTCCAGGGTGGCCTCGGTGCCCTCGGCGAAGATCCAGCGGGTCCGGCCGGTCTCTATAAGCTCAACGCCGCCCGCGAACCGCCGCGACCCGAGGGCTTCGGTGCCCGGCTCCCAAGCCACGTCACCTGCGCGGACCCGCAGCGCCCAGAGGATCCCCGCCGGCACCTCGGGCCGGTCCGCGACCGCTGCCGAAGCCCACAAGGTCGGGACGTGCGGGCGTCCCATGATGGTGGCGGTGAGCGAGGTACCCAACTCGGCCGCCAGCGCCGCTGGGATGGCCACGCAGTCCCCGAGCCGCGCTCGGCCCTCGGCGTCCGCCCGCGTCGGGCACTCGTACACGGGCTGGAGGCACTCGTCGCAGTGCCGTACGCCGGCCCGGCTCGTGGGCGTCAGCGTGCTCCAGTCTCGCGTGCACTCGGTGGCGAATCGCACTCGTGACGTCGCGGTGGGCAGGCCGCAGTTCAGCGTCCACGCATGGCTGCGCACGGCCCGCCACCAAGTGGCGCCGGGCTCCGCCGCCACTGCGGCCATCACCGCAGCGCGCTCCTCGGACGACGCGGCGTTCATGCTCAGCAGCGCGGCGCGTCGGTCCCCCCGTCGGACGAGCAGCTCGACGTAAGTTCGGCGCGCGTCGTCGTCGCCCGGGCGCGTCAGCAGTCGCCGGAGGAGAGGCCCTTCCTCGGGATCCTGGAGGCACTCCATGAGCGAGGGCAGTGTTTTCTCGGTCATCTCGACGAGCCGCCGTGACCGATGAGCGTGACCTTCATTGCCACCCCGCCTCGTCGCGATGTCGTGTGGACGTCCTACTGCGAGGGCTTACGAGCCGATCCGTCAGTGGCTGAGAAGTCTGGTGGTGGTCAACTGACCTAACACTCGCTGGTGCGCTGGGTAGCCGTGGCTTCGAAGTCATCGTCCGTCCGCTCGGTGGACCGCGGGATGGGTCCGGCTCCACGAGGTCCATCGGAGCGCCTATTCGCCCAGGAGCTCGTCGACGACCGCGCGCATCGTCGTCCAGCGGCTGTCGATCGCACCGAGGAGCCGGGCGATCTCCGCGTCGAAGTCCACGTCGTCCCGCTCCCAGGCGTCGAGGTCCCTCTGGACGGCGGTCTTGATGATCGCCGCCTTCTCGTTCACGTGCGCCTTCAGGGCCTCCACAGAGAACGGGCCATCGAGCGCCGCGGAGTACGCGTCGAGGTAGCTCTGCCGGTACTCCGGAATCCCGAGGAGGCGAGGGGATAGCTTGTCGACTCCGTGCCAGGTCTCCTGCGTGGGGTCGAGCGCCTTGCCGTCCCAGTTGTTCCCCCACGTGGCGTCCGCGTCCCAGGCGATGATCCGGAAGATGTCCACCGCGGAGCCCGGCGTTGCACCGACTGGGTGGTGGAGATAGTAGTTCTTGTCGAATGTGTCTTGGTCCGCCGCGAAGCTATGGACGCGCTGCCATCCCATGAAGTCGTCGAGCGCGAACACCGGCGCGACGGCCGCCTGAAACGCGTCATGGGTGGCTGCGGTGTCCGTCAGAATCCTGAGTAGCGCAGCGAGGTCGGAGACGTCAGCTGCATCACCGAGCTGAACGTCGTACCCTTTCAGCGGGTCCGCCTTCGCGGCGAAGTTTGCCCAGTGACTCTCCGCCTTGTAGAGGTGAGCGTCCACGGACAGCCCGTGGCGCACGAGCCAGCGTTCGTCGATTCGCTCAATCACGAGGTAGAACCCGTGATACTCGCCGTTCACGGTGACCTCCGCGAACGAGAGCCGCGGAGCCAAGACCGAGACCTGCCGATCCAGCCACATCGTGAGCTCGTTTCGGAGGAAGGTCGGGTCGATCCACGACGCTTGGAGGACGAACCGCTCCTGAATCTCGGGCCCGTCGCCGAAGAGATCCCATTCTGGCTCGTCGCCCCTTACGTGTACACGGTAAGACTTCTTCTCGAACTTCCGCGCATAGCCGCCATGGAGCTCGAGGTCTGCTAGGAGCGCGGGCCCCCCGTCGACAGAAACCGTACACGGCACCTCCACGTCCGCCTCGGGATCTTGGTGCAGGGCCTCCCAGTTCATCTGGTTCACCGACAGGTTCACTCGGCGGATGTTCGGATCGGCTTCGGTGACGTCGGCGTCCTCGTCGGTGTCCAACCCATCGTTCGGGCCACCGTCTTCCGTCCCGAGGTCTGACCCGGGCGACGGATCGCCATCGTGATGCCCGCCATCCGGCGACGACGTATCGCTGACCTCGACCGCATCCACGACCATCCCATGCGCGGAGGCTGCCACGTGTGAATCGTCCTCGCACGCCGCGAGGGCGAGCATCAGGGCGAGGAGCCACCGCATCACGGGCACATTTCGAGCCCGATGCGAGCGCCGTCGCACATCGCGCCCGGAGGCGGCGGACAGCCGATCGCATCGAGCACCGGATCGCCCGCGATGTTGCCGTCGAGGCCATCGAGATCAGCGGAGTCCACCTGTGAGCAGGACACGTGGACCGCGCCTTCACGTGGCCCCCCGAGGTTCACGACGTAGTTCTCCACGTTCTTCTGGTTCTGGACCACGATCGAGTTCGTCACGGTCAACGAGCCAAACGCGTCCCAGTCGTAATTGTCCCCGTACTTTACGCCGGTCTCGTTGCCGCTAATCGAGCAGTGGTCGACGATCACCGTTGGGGCGCCGTAACCCGCTTCCACTCCGCCGGGGCCACAGCCTCGGATGACACAGCCTACGACCTCCACCCGATGGCCCTGCGACGCGGCGACCCCCTGATGTTGGAAGCCTTCGATCCAGCTATCCTCGATGCGTAACGTGGCGTCGTTGTGGTCGATCCCGTCGTCTTCACCTGCACGGAAGACGCTCCTCCGGACGACGCTCTGGACATCCACGCCGCCCTTCACCTGCGTCCCCACTATGTACAAAGCGTCGTTGTCGTCATCATCGTACTGCCCATCGGCGTCGGGGATCTCGACGACGTGACAGGTGTCCACCAGCACCTCTGAGTCCGCTAGCTCCCCCCCCGTGTCGCAGCGGCTGATCAGGGCCCCAGTCAACGTGACCTTCGACCTCAAGGAACCCAGCGCCTTCCCGGGGGAGTCCACCACGCCGCCGCCCTCGAATGCGAGCGACGCGTCCTCAGCGTAGATAACGGGCTGAGACTTCGAGTGGCCGAATATGAGCCCCGAATCGCCCCCGCCGGCGGTGAGCCAGGCGTGGTCAAACGTGGCCGCGCCCGAGATGACCCGGATACCGCCCCAGGCCGCGTCGGAGTCTGAGGTGAAGAGCACGGGTTCATCGAGGCTCCCGATGACCTTCAGCGTCCCGCGGACCTCGATGCCGGCCTTCGGGCCGAGCACGACTCGGGTTCCAGCCGCCACCGCGAGCGTCGTCCCCGGCCCGACGACCACGGTCCCAGAGATGGCCACGTCGGAGGTCGCGTCCCAGAAGAGCTGGCCCCCGGTGAGCCGCTGGCTGGGCAGGTTCGCGGCGACGAGCTCGACGACAGGCCGGGCCGCCACGGCGATGTCTCGCGAGCCAGCGTAGCCGGGGGCCGTGGCGTGCAGGGTGATGCTCTCGGCCAGCGTGAAGGAGGCGCTGCCTCGTCCACGATGAAGATGTACAGTCTTATGTACCGCGCCGGCTGTGAGGACCACGTCCATGGTGACGGGACCTTCGGCATCGACGGCCACGGGAAAGGGGCGCCCCGGTGGAACCGACATGGGCGCCCGTAGCAGCAGCGCTTTCTCGACCACGGCGTTCGTGTCGCCCAGTTCGCCATCCGTCCGATCAGAGTCCGGGTCCGGATCGCCCACGGTGTCTCCGAGCGGCGGCGGGCCTCCCGAATCCGCGTTCGCAGCGTCCTCGGTAGCTGCTGTGTCCTCCAGAGTCGCCCCGTCGGCCGGATGGGTCGAGGAGTCGCCCTTCGACTCGGTCGACGCGCATCCCGCCAGGATGACGGCTGCACTGCGAACAATCAGGGGTGTGACGCGCGCCATGTGGCCACCTTCTTTGCCATCGACTGCCGACGAGCCTCGACCTGCCCCCGGAAGGCGTCCATGCTCGCCGAGATCTCGGCGCGCACCTGCTCGAAACCAAGGGGCTGCTTCAGTTCGGTCATCGCGTGGGCCGTGTCGTCGTTGTCGATGACGGTGAACATCTCCGTCTTCGCCTCCTCAAGGTGACCGAGGACCACCTCCGGCGTGAAGTGCGCAATGACGAGCTCCAGCGCCGCGACATAGCGGGCGTAGACCTCCGGTGACCGCACCAGCATGTCATCGATCTTGGCCTCCACGCAGAACATGAGGCCATTCGGATCCGGCAGGGCGTTCACCCCGCCGTGGTGGCAGCCGGCCATTAGATCCTCCGCGTCCCAGCCGAGGAGCCGGAAGTACCAGGTCCCATCGAGCTCGGGAGACGCGTAGAAGTAGGCCTCGTCGGCATAGTCCCCGTTCTGAAACAGGGCGTTGTAGGCGAGCCAGCTCAGGTATCCGTCGAGGTCCATCCGCTCGTCGAGCGCCGCGCCGAGGCCGCTCGGCGCTCCGGTCTGCGCCAGCTCGGCGAGCATGTGATACCGGGCGAGCGCATCGGCTTGCTCCACCGGGTCGTTCGGATGGTTTACCTCTTCGGGCTTGTCGTCCGGGTCGTAACGTCGGCGGATGACCGTCGAGACCGCGAGCTGCTTGGTTCGCAGTGCGGACGTGACCTGTTCCACCGCGAGGTAGAGGCCGAGATCCTGGCCGTCCATCCGGAGCCGGACATAGTGGAACCCGAGGGGGAAGACTCCGAGGTCACCCATCGCACGGTCCGAAAACGACAGGCGATAGTAGCCGTCATCCATACACAGCGAGAGCAGATAGAGCTTGTCGCCGTGTCCACCGGGGAACAGTCGGCGCGGCTCCGGACCGTCGAGATCCAGAGTATAGCTCTTTCGTGGACATTCGAGTGACGTCTGGCCGTGCAGGTGTAGCTTGGCGGCGACCGGCGCTTCGGGACCGATGGCGACCCGGGCGGTGAACTCGCTCTTGTCCTTTGCCGCCACGAGCGACTGCCAGTGCGTGCGCTCCTCCGCAGTAAACGTCACTGCGACCTCCCCGTACGGAAAGGCGTCGTCAGCGGCGGCCTGTCCATCGCATGGGACTGCCGCGAGTGAGCCCTGCGGCACCGGCATTGGGATGTCACACGTCCCGACCTCGGAGCGGAGCCGAACCAGCGCAGTACCCGGCAGTGGACACGCGCCGATCCGCGTCAACGCGCCACGGCGGGCGCTGATGTCCGCGGCGAGCCGGGACGCCGCGGCCGTGGGTGTCTCCGTCTCGGACCAGCGATACGCGAGCGCTGGATCGGGCTCTTCCGCCTCACGCGGCTCGCCGAGCCAAAGCCGGTCAATTGCGCCAGGGACCGCCGCGGCCTCTCCGCCTCCCACGAACACAAGCGTTCGTACGATCGGTCCGCCGCCCTCGTGGAGTGCCGCGAGGCCGAGGACCGCCTCCTCCAACCGTTCGGGCAGGATGGCCCCCGCGTCCGCCGGCTCCACGCTCGCGATTCGGCTCGCGAGGTGCGACCGGCTCGTGGTCACGTCCGCAAGCAACGGCAGCTCGGACGTGCCGAGCCAAAGCGCGATTCGCTCACCAGGCGGCAGCGCCAGGACGAGGGCCTGAGCGGCGGTGCGCCTGGGCTCGGTGACGTCCTCATTTGCTCCAGGGACGACGATGATCCCTGTGATTCCATGGGGTTCTGAAATGGAGGCCGCGAAGGACGGAAGTGAAACGCCGTCGATGCTCTCAAGCGCAGGCGTCGCAGCCGGGGTGTCCAGAACGAGCTGGACACCGCCGCCGACCCACGGCGTGACGCGCCGAACGCGAAGACCCGCCGCTTCACACTCGGGCGGCGGTGTCAGGGGGCCTAAGTCGTCGCCAGTCGGGCCGGCGCCATCGTTTGGGCTCACCACATCGGCGTCGGGCGACGGCGCCCCGTCCCCGCCAGAGTCGACGTGCGCCCCGTCGGGCCCCGTCCCCGCCGTATCACCAGTCGGCGTCTGTCGGCTGTCCACCTCATCCGTACAGCCGACGGCGGTGAGGATGAGAAGAAGAAGGAGGGCTGCTGGGGACCGCGTCAAGGCCATGGGGAAGGCTGTACCAGAATGGCGACCGAGCTTCAATGGCGACCCGCTCAACGTCGCCTCGGGCTCAGCACGGGCCGCTGTCGCCGGCTCACCTCCCTCGCGGCGTTTGCCCGCTGTCGGTCGCCGTCGGCCTCGGCGGCAAGGGCTACCCGGGTCTTTCCCAGCGAAGGGCTCGGCCGAAGGAAGCGAGAGCGTTGACCGCGTCGCGCCCCGCCCGGGTCAAGTCCGAAGACATACTCCCCGTATTTCGAGGCTGACGTTCTCTACTTGGAACGAGCCGGGCGGGGATGCGGCGGGAGGTAAGTCGATCTACTTAACTTCGACCGAGCCCGCGCCTCGTCAGACGCGTCACTTCTGGCAGGAGCCGAAGCCGGCCAGCGCACTGGACGTGAAATCCACGCAGGTAGCCGCCGGGTCTTTGCACGGGTGCGTCGCGTCGCAATAGGGGCAACAGGTCGGGTTCATGCCGTCCTTCGGCCGACACGAAGCGTCAATCCCGCAATCCACGCTATCTGAGCACGCGCTGTAGTCGGGTTTGTTTCCGGTGAAGTCGCACGAGAAGAGCGAGCCCTCTTCCGGGTCAATGTGATTGGTTACTTTGCACGAGAGGCCCTCCACTCCGCAGGAATCCTCGAACGGTGTACACGATGGCGCACAAGCGCCCACGGGACCGGTGTTGAGTCCACGACACACCGTGCCTTCGGTGCAGCTATCGCTGGATTCACAGTAGGCGACGCAATGAAATGCCTGCGGCGTGGACTTTGGAAGGCCGAACCGACCACAGAATAGACCGGGGGCGCAGGTGTCATCACCGAACACGCCCTCGGGTCGCTCGCAGGGGTCGCCGAGCTGTCCCGAGCCAATGGTGGCCTTGCAAGTCTTGAAGAACGTGGTGCCGTCTCCCGCGTCTGCTCCCACGCACTTCTGCTCCTGTCCAGGACAATTCGACGGCGCGAGGCTGCAGTTCCACTTGTAGGTGGCGGCGAATTCGACCTTGCACTCCTTTGACTGTAGATCACCACAACCAAACCCGACACACGTTTTAGTAAGCGTGTCGTGCCAGGCGAACTTTGAATTCGACAACACCTCGATGTACCCGCCGGTGAGCTCCATGGTGATCACTGCGGTTCGTGAATTGCCGCCGTCAAACGAGTACGGGTCGCAGGTGATCTTGTCGACCCCGACTGTGCATGTATTGACAATGTTACTTTCGTCGAAAGTGAGTGAAAACTCCGTTGGGCTCGTCCATGCCAGCTCTGGTGATCCGGCCGTTAGATCGAAGCCCTGGCAAGTATTGCTGAACTCCTCGATCCCGCCCGAGAGGTAGCTCCCGGCCAGCAGTACCGGCGCGTCGACCACTTCAGGCGCATCGGCGGCGTCCGCACCGTCGAGTGCGTCGGCCTCTAGGGCATCGTTGACCACGTCCGAGTCGCCGACTGTGTCCTCCGACACTGAGCTGTCGCCTGGCAGCGTAGTGTCGTTCTGCGCGGTGTCAGCCGACGTCGAGATATCGACGGAGGCGGTCGTCACGGCGTCATCATCGGTGGAGCAACCGTAAGCGAGCGGAAGGACGAAGAGCGCGGAGATCAGCACGTGGACCGATGTTCTCCGTGTCGGACGATTCGGTAGTGGTATGCGGTGCCATCCTACGTCGATAGTCGAATCGGCTGTTTCGAAGTTGTCCAATACGGAAACGATGGTAGAGGTCGTCACGGGGACTCCTTGGAGGCTGGGGCTCCAGCTCGGCGTTGTGATTTCACCTCTACCACGACTCTTCGGGCGGCCGCCAGCCTCGGTAGGTGCTTCTCCCGGGCGAAGGCGGACTCG
>JADMJS010000340.1 GCA_018780435.1 Myxococcales bacterium | reverse complement strand
TCCCACGCGTCGAAACCTTGCTTCCACATCTTCCACGGATCCATGTCGTACTCCTTCGGGGGATGAGCGGCCGGGGTGACGGCCGCGGGGGTCAAAGGTTCTGGCCGACGCGCCTCAGCTCGGTCGCGACGGTGAAGTCGGCGTCGGGTTCATTCAGGCGACTCGTCGCGCGGGCGACCTCACCGAAACACTCGAAGAGAAAGCCCGTCTGACGAAGGCTGTAGGTCGAGCCGATCGCCGGCTCAACGATGAAGCGCGTGCGCGCCCGAAGCACTTGGGTAAAGGTGAGCTGCGGAAGCAGCAGACGGCCGGAGTCCACGATCTCGACCTCGTAGGTGTGCCGTCCAGTGAAGGGCAGGCCGAGCAGCTCTCCTTGCACGATCTCGCCCTGGCTCACCCACGCGGCGCCGGCTTCGATCGGGAAGTGAAAGAGGGCAACGGGCTCGGTGTAGACGAGCAGCGTACGCCCCTGCGGTGGATTGGGATCGGCCGATGCGCTGCCGAGGAGCCAGAACGCCTGTTCGTCCTGGCGGTAGATCCCGACCGTGGCGCCCGAGGGGTCCGCGGGCAGGACGATCTCGCCTTCTGGAAAGGAGTCTCGGTACCACTGCGTCTCGAGTCGCTGCGGGCCGACCGTGAGGATCTCGTCGTCCGCGTAGTCGGAGCCGAAGTCCCACTCGCGTTGGCCGTCGCTCGTGACCTCACCTTGGGGGACGGGGCGTTCAGCGCCGTCCGGCGAGATGAGGAACGATAGCGTGACGCCGAAGGCCGCGCCGAGTTCGGAGCTCGTGATGACCCCGTCGAGGTTCGGGAGACAGGTGAGCGCGGGCGCGTCACCCGAGTAGGCCTGTCGAGGCGTCGGAGTGAGGTTCTCCCCACACGCAGACAGAAGCGCAGTCGCGGTCAGGGCGGAGGCGAGAGCTCGTTCAGAACGCATAAGACACCCAGAACCGCGTGAGTTGGGCGGGGGCGGCGCTGATGCCGGCGACGCCGTTGTCGAGCCCCGAGAGGGGGAAGAGGACCGCATAGTCGACGCCGATCCCGAAGCCGTCACGCGTCTGGTATTCGAGCGATGGATCGAGCTCGATCCCGAGCGCCTGCGTGCCCCCCGGCGTCGACGCCGAGTCAGCGGCCCAGCTCATGACGCCCGCGAAGTCGAAGTGGAGCGTGCCTGGGCCAATGGTCGCGATCTCCCAGCGCAGGTGCGGCCGGACGTAGATCGCGTCGGTGATCGTGCCCAGGATCTCCCGAAAGAGGATCTTGTCGATGCGGTAGTTCGGGTGGAAGCGGAAGTTGTCGACACGGTTGTCCCGCCCCGGGATCGCTTGCGCCCCGTCGAGGTCGCCGGCTTTGGGCGGCGCGTCCGTGACCTGCGGGTTCACGCCAAAGCCGGGCGCGGGATCGCCGCTCGCGTAGCCCGCGTCGAACCCGCCGCGGATGACGCCGTCATGTGGGCCAAAGTCGGATTCGAATGCGACCCCAATCTGCAGCGACTCGACCTCGCCATCGAGTAGCACCCCCGGGATGAGCGACGCCTGCTCGATCGCGCCCACCAGAACGGCACCTTCGAGCTCGAGGCGCATCCACGGCAAGGTGACTCGGGCCCAGAGGTCGACCGCCGTCGCCCGGAAGCCCCGGCGCATCACCTGGGACGCCTGGAGCGGCTCCGCGTCCGCCACCGGGAGATAGTCGGCGGGTGCGTCGTTGTCCTGGAACCGATGCGAGAGTACGAGCCCGTATTCCACCGTAGTGCGATCGGCCTTCAGGCGACGGAGCCGAGTGGCGTCCGAGACCGACTTCAGCATGGCCAGGGTCACGGTGTGCACGTTGTCGGTCGGGTCGACGTCGACTGCCGGGCCACCGCCCGGACGGCTCGCGAGTGGGCCGGTCGCCGTAAAGTCGTAGGCCAAGGCCCAGAGATGTCCTCCGAGCGCCGTGATGAACGCGATGCGGTCTGAGGCGTCGCCGCCGTCGCAATCGCGGCAATCGCCGCCGTGGCTGATGAGGCCGAGGCCCCAGTGATTGCCCATTCGGCCCGCGGCCAAGAAGCCGAGCGGGGTCAGCGCGACGCCGTATGCACGTTTCACACGCAGCGCCGACTCCGCCGGCCGCTGGGAGACCGAGGCGCTCGGGATACCGTCCGGCGTGCTGCCTAGCGAGAGGTTGTCGAGCAAATCGAGGCGCACGAACACCCCAACGCCACCACCGAGCGTGTGAGCGGACAGGTCGAGCCTCAGCCGCATGTCGGCGCCGTGGAGGAGCTGGGCCGCCGGGTCGCCCGGCGGCGTCGGGAAGAGGGCATCGCCGGACGGCGTGAGGCCGTGGTCGAGGTCGAGGTTGTAACGTAAGGTCTCGCGAACACGGAGGAAACCCTCGATGTTCCAGACGCGCTCCACCTCGCCGCCGACCGAATCCGCGATCTGATCGAAGCGCGTGGCCGCGGCGGGGGCGGTAGCGAGTGTCGCCAAGGCGACCCAGAGCGAGAAGCGGGCGCTCATCGGCCGCTCACGGGGCTGCTGCCGTCGGTAAGGAACTCAATGAGGTCGCGGTTCGAGGCGTGCCGGGCTTCGATCATCGGAAAGTGCCCGCAGTCACCGTAGGAGACGAGGCGCGCGTTCGGGAGCTCGCGTGCCAGCCGTTCACCGACCCACAGGGGCGATACCAAGTCTTCACGACCCCAAACCAGGAGCGTCGGGGTGACGATCGTGCGGTAGCGGTGTTGGACCTCTTCGTAGCGTTGGTCGCGTGCCGCCGCTAACGATGCGGCGAGTGTGCCCGGGCGTTCGAGGGCGGCATCGACGGCGTCGATGAGCTCTTGGGTCACGAAACGCGGATCGTGGAAGGCCATCGCCATGCGATCTTCGGTGCGCTGCTCGTAGAAGAGCCAGAACAGCGCGTCGCCGAACCCGTCGGCGCGGGCCCACCAGAAGAAGGTGGGGAGCTGCTCGGAGTAAGCCCACGCGTCGTAGAGCGCGAGGCGGCTCACCCGTTCTGGCGCGCGGAGGGCGAGCGCGAGCGCGACCGACGCGCCCCATGAGTGGCCGACGACGGCAGCGGATGAAACGCCGAGCTGGTCCATGACTCCGAGCACGAGCTGGGCCTGGGCATCGGGCGAGTAGTCGCCTTCCGGGCGATCGGACCAACCGAAGCCTTTCAGATCCAGCCGGATGACGCGGTGGTGGCTCTCAAGTGCGGGGACGACAGTGTCCCACGCGTCGAGCGCCGACGCGAAACCATGAATGAGGACCACGGCGGGGCCTTGTCCGCGATCGTCGACCCGGATTCGTGCGTCCTGGACCTGGAGGTAGCGACCGTCCGGCGCCCCCGGAAGGGGCCCGACGTGATGCGCCAAGCAGCCGGGCATGCCAAAGGCACTGATGAGGAGCAGCAGCCCTCCGAACGCCACACTCCGTGGGCGAGCCGCCATCACGGGGCGAGCCGCCGTATCTCGGACGCGGTATCGAACTCGATCGTCGTCTCGCCGGCCTCCGAGACCACTGTCGCGACCGTGCCGAAGCACTCCGCGACGAAGAGGAACGAGCGGGTGACCGTGGTCTGGAAGCCGACTTTTCGTTCGAGCTCCACTCGGACGCGGACGACTCGGAAGTTCCCGTATGGCGTCTGTAAGGCGCCCTTGGCGTCGACTTCCATTCGGTACCGTTCCGAGCAACCACCGACCGAGAAACAGGGGATGCCCTCCGCGGGGCCATCGATGTCCGCGTCTTCCGTCCAGGACTTGCCGACTTCGAGCGGGTAACGCAGCAGCGCCACCGGTGGATCGTAGGTGAGCTCGGTGCGGAAGGTGCCGCCTTCAGGGCTCACCACGCCTCGCAAGAGGAGCCCGTCGACGGTCGTCTCGAACACGCCCTTCAGCATGTTTTGTGCCGTGAGGCGGGTCGTGTAGGTCGCCCCGGCAAAGAGGTCGGCGAACCACTGATCCTTGACGGGTTCAGTCTCGAGGACGAGGTCGGTGTCGCCGGCCAGCGCTCCATCGAGGGCCCAAAGGCGTTCGCCCTCAGCGGTTGTGCTGCCCTTCAAGTCGACGGGGGCGTTCAGGGCGGTGCGGAAGGTGACGCTCGCGTCGAGGAGGATCGGGCTCTCGGCCTTGGTGATGACGTAGTCGCCATTCGGGCTACACGTCGGGGTGCCGTCGGCGTCAACCGGCGGCAGATCCATGAAGACGACGTCTGGGCTGGTCGTGTCCGCGGCACCGTCGTCACCGGCGTCGGCGATGGAGGAGGTGTCTTCGCTGCCGTCGCTGCCCTCGACATCGCCGTCGCTCGTGCTGGCGTCGCCGCCGATGACCCCGTCCACGCCCACGTCTGTCTCGAGGGCGTCGGAGAAGACGCACTGCCCGGCCGATGAGCAGACGCCGGACGCGCAATCCGCACCGACACGGCACGCCACGGAGGCCGCGTCGGAGCAGCCCGCAATGGCGCTCGATCCCACGACGGCAACGAGGAGAGCGAGCGAGAGACCGAGCTGGCTAGTGTTGCGTTGCATCATCCTCATTGCTGCGCTGCAGCGACCGCGGAGACTAGGGCTCAGTGGCGACCCTGTCAAGGCGCTCTGGACGTCGTTCGAGACGAAAGATCGGTGAGGCGTCGGCCGGGAGCGTGCGCCCCATCGGGCGGTATGTTGTTGCGCTGCGTCACGGCTTGTTGCGCATGCGTTCGAGCCATTGCTGCAACTGCGTGACCAGGCGCGCCAATTCGACTAGGATGCAGGCCCATCGTGCGCGCATCGAGCCGCGCTCGATTCCATGGGGAGTCAGGCACGGGAGAGTCAGGCACGGGAGGGTCAGGCACGATGGTCATTCGAGAAGCGATGGGCGCGCCCGTCATCATCAAGAAGTACGCCAATCGGCGTCTCTACGCCACGGACGAGAGCCGCTACGTCACCCTCGAGGAGGTGGCCGAGAAGGTCCGCCGTGGCCGGGACGTGCGTGTCATCGACGCCGCCGATGGCGCCGATCTCACCCAGGTCACGCTGACTCAGATCATCTTGGAGAGCCGCGGCGCCGGGCGCCTTCTCCCGGTCCCGTTCCTTCTTCAGCTCGTACGAATGGGCGATGACGCCCTGGCCGAGTTCTTCGGTCGCTATTTGTCTGCAGCGCTTGAGGTCTATCTGGCGGCTCGCGACACGACGCGTGGCGCGCTCTTCCCCATCGCCAGGTTACCCTTCTCCGCCGCCAACCCGATCGCGCGGCTCTTCTCGGGGCTCTATCCACCCTACGCTCCGCCCGCCCACGCACCGGTTGGGGGAGCGCCGCCCGCGCCACCGCCCCGTGGCGGTCCGAGCGCCTATGGTGCGCAGCAGCAAGGCGGCTGGCCCTCCTCGGATGCGCCGGCGACGGAGGGGGCCGAGCCCGCCGCCACAGAAGATGATCACGTCGTCGTGGCATCGTCGAGTGAGCTCGATGCCGACGAGACGCTCGAGATCCTCACCACGTTGCAGCGCCAGATCGATTCGCTGCGGCGCAGGGTAGGGAAGAAGCCAGCAAAGTCGAAGGCATAGTAGGTTGCGGCGGAAAAATTGCTGCAAATGCGAGAGTCGCCCTTGACGCTCTTGTGCGGCGCAATAAGATTCGGGCGTGGCGCTGCAGCGACTGGCCGAATGTCGGCGGTACACGGCCCCTCACTGAACATCCCGACGCCCTGACGTCGCGAACAGGAGAACACCATGGCTGAGACGATGACCGAGAAGTTCACCAGCGAAGCTCAGAAGATGACCGCCGAGGCTCAGAAGCTCTTCTCCGGCATGATGGGCGAGACGCTTCCCCGCTGGACGCAGGCGATGGAGGAGTTCGCCAAGCAGGAGGCGAAGGCCGCCGAGCAGCTTCGCAACGCCTTCACCGAGTACAACCGCCTCGCGCACGCTCAGCTCGAGTACGCGCTCAAGCTCTCGAGCGACCTCCGCGAGATGTCGCTCCAGAACCTGAAGAAGGTCACCTCCGTCGCGACGCCGGCGAACTGACCATGATGAGCGGCAGCACCTCCTTCGCCGGACCCGAGAACGGCACGACCCGCACGGGGGGCGCGGCCGTCGCGTCCACACCGCGTGACGTGATCTTCCGTGATGGTACGGCGCAGCTCTACCGCTTCCGTACGCGTCCCGGCGATCCGCTCGCGCAGCCGAAGCGCGAGGGGGCACTGCCGATCCTGCTCGTCCCGTCGATGATCAATCGATGGTACGTGCTCGACCTCCGTCCCGGCGCCAGCGTCGCCGAGGCGCTCGTCCGCGCGGGCTTCGACGTCTACTGCCTCGACTGGGGCATTCCGGAGGACGAGGACCGCTACCTCACCTGGGACCTGCTCCAGGAGCGGCTCGGGCGCGCCGTGCGGCGTGTCGTTCGCCACACCGGATTCCCCCAGATCGGCGTGCTCGGCTACTGCATGGGCGCCACGCTCACGGGCATCTACACGGCGCTCCATCCGGAGCACGTGCGGACGTTCGTGAACCTCGCGGGACCCTTCGACTTCTCCGAAGCAGGGCTCCTGGGCACCATGGTCGACTCCCGATGGTTCGATCCGGCGGCGCTCACGGCGCCGGGCAACCTGTCCCCGACTCAGATGCAGTCGGGTTTCGTGGCGCTCCGCCCGTCGTCGCAGATCGGCAAGTGGATCGGCCTGATGGACAAGGCCTTCGACGCCTCGGCGAGAGAGTCCTTCGAGGCGCTCGAGACCTGGGCCGGCGACAACATCCCCTTCCCAGCCTCGGCGTACGTGACCTACATCACCGAGCTCTACCAGCAGAACTTGCTCGTCCAGGGCAAGCACTACGTCAAGGGGGAGCGGGTCGACCTCGGCGCGATCACGTGCCCCGTCCTGACCGTCGCCACGGATCGCGACACCATCTGCCCCCTCCCGGCTGCGAGCGCCTTGAACAACGGCGTCAGCAGCTCGGACAAGGAGCTCTTCGTGGTGCCCGGCGGTCACGTCGGCGCGGTCATCGGCAGCAAAGCCAGCAAAGTCCTCTACCCGAAGCTCGTGCAGTGGTTCGGTCGCCAGCTCGCCGCCCCGGCGCTGTCCACCTGATCTCTCGCTCGTCGTCCCGCCCGCCCGGAGCGTCAGCACGCGACCGGGCCCCAATCCGCGTCTCAGGAGTGAACTCGTGAATCTCAGCAGCGTGAAAGCGATCGTGACGGGCGGAGCCCGTGGCATGGGTGCTCATTTCGCCAGCCGCCTGGCCGAAGCCGGGGCTCAAGTCGCCGTGGGCGACGTTGATGAAGCCGGCCTCGCCGCGCTCCCGGCCGGCATCCACCGTCGGAAGCTCAACGTCGCCGACGAAGCAGACTGCGTGTCTTTCGTCTCGTGGGCGTCGGACGCGATGGGCGGCCTCAACGCCCTCGTCAACAACGCCGGCATCATCCGTGACGGGCTCCTCGTGAAGAAGGATCGCAACACCGGCGAGATCACGAAGCTCTCGCGAGAGCAGTGGAACCAGGTCATCGACGTGAACTTGACCGGCGCCACCATGATGGCCCGCGAGTTCGTGTGTAAGGTCGTGGAGTCGGAGACGCGCCCCGCCGTCATCGTGAACATGTCGTCCATCGCTCGCCACGGCAACCGCGGCCAGAGCAACTACGTCGCCGCGAAGGCCGCCCTCGCCGCGAACACGCTGACCTGGGCCCGCGAGTTCGCGCAGTTCGGTGTCCGCGTAGGCGCGGTCGCCCCGGGCATGATCGAGACCCCCATGACCGCCGGCATGAACCAGAAGGCGCTCTCCGCGTGCCTCGCCGCTATCCCGCTCGGCCGAATGGGCACGACCGAAGACATCTGGCGCGCAGTCCAGTTCGTCATCGAGTGCGACTACTTCACCGGCCGCACCATGGACGTTGACGGCGGCTTCGCGCTGTAGTTCTGCGTCGCCGCCGTGTCGGACACGTCGACAAGTGCGCGCAAGGGGGGCGACCCCCTTGCAACCCCCGGAAGCCGCGTCGCCGC
>JADMJS010000436.1:526-1444 GCA_018780435.1 Myxococcales bacterium | reverse complement strand
GCCGTTTGTCTGGTCGCACGATCAAGAGGAGTCGTTCCGCGTGGCGTCGCTCGGCACGCCCAGCGGCACCTACTCGCCGACGGCCGACTGCGCGCACGAGGACGAGTACCAGAGCGCGCCGTTCACCGGCGGCTCGACGACGACGCCCGACGGCGCCGTGACGATGCGTCACGGCAGCGCCTCGGCGGCGTCGTCCAACTAAGTGTAAACTTGTTTGAAATCGAACCAATCGAACCAACAGCAGATCAAACTTTGAAAGCGAGCAAATTTTGACGCTTTCTTCGCGCACCGCCGCCCGTGCGCCCCCCGCCCCACTACAAGAACCAAGAACCAAGAACTACACCATGTCGTCGAACATCTGGAGCATTGTTGACGATGACGGCGACTCCCAGCTCGTGAACGACGGCGTTTTCGGCGACTTGTTCCTGAGCGCCGAAAGCCCGTCAAATGAGGCGCGATCGAATTCGCCGACTCTGCCGAGCATGCTGTACTCGTCGCAGCACGACGTCTCCGAGCTGCGCCGCGAGGTCGCTGACTTGCGCGACAAGATGACCGAGCTGCACCGCCAAATCGAAGAGCTTCGTCGCAATCAGCGACCCGCCGATGATCCGTCGAGTGCGTCGGCTGCCCCGTCGTCGTCGGCGCCGACGCCTGACGACGACAGCGATGCCGAGGAGGAGGAGGAGGAGGAGGAGGAGGAGGAGGAGGGTGACGTCGTGTTCAAGCGCGACGACAGCAACCCCAAGAAGAAGGTCTGCGTGTTGTGCCCGCGCACCGACAAGGCGCCCGAGGCTCGCCAGGATCACGTCGAGCACAAAGGCCACCTGAAGCGCGTGATGGTCGACGGCAAGCCCAAGTACTTTTGCCAAGGCCGGTGCGGCATGCAGATTCCGCGCATGAAACCGATCCCGCCGTGCC
>JADMJS010000436.1:0-516 GCA_018780435.1 Myxococcales bacterium | reverse complement strand
CGTCGTCGGCGCCGACGTCTGACGACAGCGATGCCGAGGAGGAGGAGGAGGGTGTCGTCGTGTTCAAGCGCGACGACAGCAACCCCGAGAAGAAGGTCTGCGCGTTGTGCCCGCGCACCGACAAGGCGCCGCAGCCCGAGGCTCGCACAGCGCACATCAACAACCTCGACCACCTGAAGCACGTGATGGTCGACGGCAAGCCCAAGTACTATTGCAAGGGCGACTGCAAGAAGCAGATTCCGCGCGGGAAGCCGGTTCCGCGGTGCCTGGAGAGCGTCGTCGACAAGACGTGCGATCGACGCACTCGCCGGCTGGTCCCTGCAGCCGGCCACATGTGGTGCGGCGTCTGCGGCGGCGCAGTGCGGATGCCGATGGCGGCGCCGCAGCACCCCAAGAAGAAGGCGCGCAAGCAGAGCAAGCAAAACGTCGCTCACAGCTCCACCTCGCTCTCTCGAAGCCACGTCTCCACCGCCACTGGTGGGACGAAGCGGAAGGCTAGCGGGGAGGATCTTTGAG
>JADMJS010000487.1 GCA_018780435.1 Myxococcales bacterium | reverse complement strand
CCCTGGACGCGCGAGGCGAAGCGATTTCGCGCACCGGACGCCGACGATTTGGGGCTACAGGCGGAACGCCGTGCAGAGGTCGTGAGAGGCCCGCGGATCGTGCGACAGGAGGACTGGTGTCTCGGGAAAAGCGCTCCTGAAGTTGCGGAGATGTCCCCACGTCTGCTTGAGCCAGTCTTCGCGGAAGCGCGTGAGACGGGCAAAGAAGGACGGCTTCCCGGACAGATACTCGTGGGGTTGGTAGGCGGCATCGCCGGCGTGCAGGACCGATCGACCGGACGCTCGGTCCGTGAGCAAGACCGCCACGCTGCCGGCCGTGTGGCCTCGGGCGTCGAGCAGGACGATCTCGCCGTCACCGAAGACGTCGAGCCAGCCCGGGAAGCCGTGTTTGGGTTCACGGTCGAGCAGGACCGGGCGCGAGCGCCCGCTAGCCAGGATCTCCTTCACGTGGACGTACCCAGCGCGGGTCCCGAGGCGGCGCGCCGCTGCGAACTCCGCGGCCGGCGCGACGACGGAGGCGCGGGGGAAGTCGCGGTAGCCGCCGATGTGGTCGAGGTGGAGATGGGTCGCGACGATGGTCGTGACGTCCTCCGGGGCGATGCCGCGCGCCTTCAATTGCTCGACGGCGCTGACGCCCGGGCCGCCGCGGACGGCCATCGTGAGTCCCTGCAGACCCAGCTCCCGGATCGGCCCGGCGATCTCGGCGCGGGAGAGGCCGGCGTCGATGATGACGACCTCGCCGTTCGCGCGGCGCAGCACGCCGATGGTCATCGGGATGGCCGTCATGACGAGCGGCGCCGGGACGAAGCGGGCGAGGCCGGTGCGATCGGGGACGTCCATGCCGAAGGCGAACACGGGGACGTCGAGCGTGCCGGCCGAGATGAAGGAGAGGCTCATGGGGAGCGAGGCTATCGCATTGCCGTGGGGGTGCAACGGTGACATGATCTCGCGCCGTTCGGGCGTCCGTCGCTCGACCTTGACGCGCCGCCGACCCCACGAGGAGTGCCCTTGACCATCCACCGCCTGACCGCATTGGAGCTCAAGGCCGCTCTCGATCGCCGCGAGCTGTCGTCCGTCGAGATCGTCGACGCGCTCATCCGCCGCCGCGAGGCCGTCGAGCCCATCGTCAACGCTTTCGTCGACCGCTTCGACGCCGCCGCTCGGAAGGAGGCCGAGAAAGCCGACGCCGCGCGCGCGCGCGGCGAGTCGCTCGGGGCGCTGCACGGGCTCCCCATCACCATCAAGGAGTCGATGGCCATCACCGGCACGCCCTCGACCCTCGGGATCGCGAGCCGCAAAGCCATCCTCGAACCGCGCGACGCCGTCACGGTCGAGCTCCTGAAGCGCGAAGGCGCCATCGTCCTCGGCAAGACCAACGTGCCGATGCTGCTGCTCTCCCACGAGAGCAACAATCCGATTTGGGGCCGCACCGTGAACCCCTGGAACCGCACGAAGAGCCCGGGCGGCTCGAGCGGTGGGGAGTCGGCCGCCATCGCCGCGGGCAGCTCACCGTGGGGCGTCGGGACCGACCTCGGTGGCTCCATTCGAGTCCCGGCGGCCTATACCGGCATCGCGGGCCTCAAGCCCACGAACGACCGTTGGTCCAACGTGCGCTCGTACACCGCCCTCGTCGGCCAAGAGGTCATCCGCGGGCAGTGCGGCCCCATGGCGCGCACCGCCGCCGACGTCGCCTACCTCTTCACCGCCATCGACAGCCCGAAGCACTGCGCGCTCGATCCCGCCGGCTTGGCGATCGCGACGCGCGCCCCGGATAGCGTTCCGCTAAGGGGAATGCGCGTCGGCCTCATCCTCGACGACGGCTTCGTCTCGCCGTCTGCGGCCGTCCGCCGCGCCGTCGAACGTTCAGCGGCGCTCCTCAGCTCGCTCGGCGTCGAGGTCGTCCCCTTCACGCCGCCGCGGGCCAGTGAGCTCATGGAGCTCTACTACGGAGCCCTGTCGAGCGACGGCGGACGCACGGCCAAGGGGCGCGTCGGCGACGACCCGATCACGCCGGAGCTTCGAGAGCTGCTGAAGGCCATCAAGATCCCAAACGCGCTCCGGCCCGCGGTCGCGGCCCTCCTTGAGCGTAAGGGCGAAGGCCGGATCGCCCGCCTCATCCGCGTGCTCCGCGAGAAGCCCGTCGACGTCTATTGGCAGCTTACGGGCCGTCGCAGCGCACTTAGGCTCGAGGTCTTCGACGCCATGAAGGCCGCCGGCGTGTCAGCGCTGCTCGGACCCGTACACGCCACCCCGCCCATGTCGCACGGCGATTCGGCCGACTTCGTCGCCGCCGGTAGCTACTCGATGTACTTCAACTTCTTGAACTTTCCGGCGGGGACCGTGCCCATCACGCGCGTCCGTCCGGACGAGGTGCGCCGCGAGACGAGCGGCCGGCCAACCGACCGAATCGAGAAGAAGGCCGTCATCGTGGACGCGGGAAGCGCCGGCCTGCCGGTCGGTGTTCAGATCGCCGGGCTGCCGAATCAAGACGACGTCGTGCTCGCCCTCATGGTAGCCCTCGAAGGGGCCGCCCGCGGCGACGCCGACTTCCCGACGACGCCCGTCGATCCCACCTGAGCCGCCACCAAGGCCACCGAGCTCCTCATGACCTTCAATCCCGACTCCGTGCTCTCGTCGCGTCGTCGTTTCCTCGCGACCGGCGCCGCCGCGTTCTCCGCCTTCTCGCTGCTCGGCGCCGATGACGCCGCCGCGGAAGACGTCGGTCGCCCCGCCCGCGACCCCTACAAGCACAAGAACCGGCGCGCCGAGCTCCCGAAGTGGGACGGCAAGACGAGCTCCGAGTCGACGAACGACTCGTTCCGCATGTTCCGCGGCAACCTGACGCACTCGTTCTACGGCGCTGGGAAGCTGCCCGACAAACCGAAGCTCCTCTGGAAGTTCCGCATGGCGGACTTCACGACGTTGAAGCACGGCAAACGCTGGACGTGGCAGGGTACCGGCTGGACCGGCCAGACGCTGAAGTACGGCAACTACGTCTTCGTCGGCTCGACGGGCGGCCACTTCCACTGCTTCGAAGCCGCCACCGGCAAGCTGGTCTGGTACTACGCTGCCAATCGCTCCTTCAAGGGCTCGCCCTGCCTCTACAAGAACCGCATCTACGTCCCGAACATCGACAACGTGCTTCGCTGCATCGACGCCGCGACGGGCGAGATCGTCTGGCAGTGGCGCGGCCCGAAGGACATGGACAGCTCGCCGCGCATCGTGGACGGCATGCTCGTCGTCGGCGGCGAGGACGGGTCGGTGAAGGCATTCGACCCCGAGAACGGCAAGGAGCTCTGGCGTAAGCGCTTCGGCGTCGGCGTCGGGGAGAAGCTCGGCTCGGGCGGCATCGAGAGCTCCATCGCCGTCAAGGACGGCGTCGGCTACTTCGGCCACCTCGACGGCCACGTCCGCGCGCTTCGGCTGAAAGATCAGCAATTACTGTGGGCTACGAAGATTGGCGGCGACACCGACGCCTCGCCCATGATTCACGACGGTCGGCTCTTCATCGGCTCTCAATCCGGTCGAGACAGCTTCCGGTGCCTCGACGTGGCGACCGGAAAGATCCTGTGGACCGCCGCCATCAATGGCGGCATCTGGTCGTCAGCGGCTCACCTCGATGGCCGTATCTACGTGGGCGGCAACAACCACAACATGTACTGCCTCGACGAAAAGACCGGGAAGACCCTCTGGGCCTACAGAGCCGGGGCGCCGATCTGGGCCTCGCCCGCCGTCGTCGACGGCAAAGTCCTCTTTGGCTGTTACGACGAGTACTTCCGCATGCTCGACGCGAAGTCCGGCACGCTCCTCTGGCAACATGACATCGGTGGGCGCTCGCACTCAGGGATCTGCGCGATGGACGGCAAGATCTGGGTCGGCTCCGGGATCGGCTGGTACTACTGCTTTGGCTGAGATCGGACCAGACTCTCCCGGCGCCGACTACGCGGTCGGCGACCTGCAAGGGTGTTTCGAGCCGCTGCAGCGCCTCCTGCACGCGCTGGACTTCGACCACGAGCGCGATCGGCTCTGGCTGCTCGGCGATCTCGTGAACCGCGGTCCTGCGTCGTTGTCGGTGCTGCGCTTCGTCCAAGCCCACCGAAGCAGTGTCGGGTTCGTGCTCGGCAACCACGATTTGCATCTGCTCGCCCGCGCCGCCGGGACCGAGCGCAAGGCCAAAGACACACTCGACGACATCCTCACCGCGCCCGATCGCGACGCCCTCGTCGACCTCGTTCGACGGGGCTCCTTGCTGATTGAGAGGCCCGGATACGTGATGCTGCACGCGGGCTTACATCCATCGTGGTCACTCGGGATGGCCCGCGAGATCGCCGCCGAGGCGTCGCATATCCTCTCGGGAGACCGTTGGGCGGCCTTCGTGCTCCGCCTTCGAGGGGCCCACCTCGACTCGGCCGACCCCTTCGAGCGCTTGGCCGCGCGGGTCGGCATCCTCACTCGCGTGCGTGCCGTCGACGGCCAGAACGAACCCGTCGCGTACACCGGCCCGCTCGACACCCTCCCCCAAGGCTGTCGACCCTGGTGGCATGCCTCCAATGCGCTGAGAGAGAACGTCACCTGGGTCATGGGACACTGGTCCGCGCTCGGGAGCCATTCGGAGCCGGGGATTCAATACCTCGACACGGGTTGCGTCTGGGGCCGGGAGCTCACCGCCATGTGTCTTCAGGACCGACGGCTCACGTCCGTCTCCGCCTACGTCGCGTCGGCTGACGGGGCGCCCCACGCGCACCCGCACGGCCACGCCCATCACCCTCGCGAGCACTGACATGAAGAGCCAGCTCAGCTTTCACGTGCCCACGCGACCCATGTTGGTCGCCGCGAGACTTCGCGTTCTCTTCGAGCGCCGCGGCATGACGCTGCTCCCTAAAGACGTGGCGCCACCCCTCACGGGATTCCAGCTCGCGCTCGTGCCTGCGGGCCCGACGGCGACCTGGCTGTACACCGACGTCTTCGACGCGCTCCCCGACGAGCTCGGTCGCGAGCTGTCTCAAGAGCTTCGCGTCGTCGTCCACGCCGTCGGGACCGCCGAGGACGTCATTGCTGTCGAGCGTGCCGAAGCCGGCCGGGTGACGGCGACCGTCTCGGTCAGAGGCACCACCGTCCTCGCGGGCGAGGGCACCGATCTCGCGCGCGAGGTCGAAGGCGGGCGCACTCTGGCGGAGGTTCTCGCGGCGCAGGGCCTTGGCGCTTTCGGCCGTCATTTCGATGACATACGCGGGCTCCCCGGCGTACTCGTCCTCGGGTTCGCGCCGAAGGCGACCTCGGGCTCGGCGGCCGACGACGTCATCGAGATCGACGCCAGCCTCTCGTG
The DNA here is from genome assembly GCA_018780435.1 of Myxococcales bacterium. GTDB lineage: Bacteria > Myxococcota_A > UBA9042 > SXOO01. The sequence goes on along the minus strand of JADMJS010000487.1, from coordinate 32,971 downwards.
CCCAACGTGTGGCGAAGCGATGCGAAAGGTGACGGGACCCCGCGGCGTCTTCTTCGGCTGCGTTCGTTTCCCGCTGTGTCGTGGCAAACTCACCGAGAAGCAGGCGGCAGCCCAGCGCTCGTGAGAGCCTGCGCGCCCAACTGTCGAGCGACGTCACGGCCGCGTGGCCCAGGAGAAGAGACGCGATGAGCATGCATGCGCTACGAGGACTCGAGCTGGTCTGCATCACCCGCGAGAGCGCCTTCGACCTTGAGTACAGCGGGGGAGGCAAATACGCCGGCCCGACCGGCGAGGTCATCGACGACCTCATGGACATGGGCTGTGTCGGCTGCGGCGCCAACTACTACACACGCGAGAGTTCGGCTATCGACTTCTGCCCCGCGTGCGGCTTCATGGAACGCAAACGTTTCAAGGACTTCCAAGACCTCCAGAAGTGGTCGAACGGCCAGTCGTGGAAGTTTCTGAAGCGCACCGGCATGGCCGCCTTCGGCGTCCTTCGGAGCGGCGAGTGGCGGCTCACCTTCGGTAAAGACGCCATGGCGCTCGAGATGACTGGGCACTACACCGAGATTCACCCGCTGGTGCGGACGTGACCTCCCGGGCGACCGCGGCCGCCGTCATCATCGGCAACGAGGTTTTGACCGGCAAAGTCCGCGACCTCAACACGCCGGTGCTCATCGACGCGCTCCGACGGCACGGCGTAAGGCTCCAGCGTATCGTCGTCATCGAGGACACGCTCGATGCCATCGCCACTGCCGTCGCAGACGCGTCGGCCGCGTACACCCACGTCTTCACCTCTGGCGGCATCGGACCGACCCACGATGACCTGACTCTCGCCGGTGTCGCGCGGGGCCTGGGGCTCGAACTCCACGAGCACCCAGCGCTCACGTCTTGGCTCGTCAACGTGCCCGAAGGGCCGCGTCGGGAGGCCCTGCGGCGGCTCGCTCGCGTGCCGGTGGGCACGGAGCTCGTTCAGTTCGAGGGCCTTCGCTTTCCGACCATGCGCGTGAAGAACGTGTGGGTGCTACCGGGGGTGCCCGGCCTCTTCGAGAAGAAGGTCGCCGGGATCGCGGCGCTCATCGCGGAGAAGCCGGTCGTGGCCGCGACGCTCTACTGCACCGCGGCCGAACCCGACATCACCTACCTCATCGACGCGGTGGTCTCGAGGCACCCCGAGACCGAGATCGGCTCCTATCCGGTCTTCGACCAAGCCGACCACCAGACTCGCCTGACTGTCGATGGCGACGACGTCGCGTCCGTCGACGCGACCCTGGCCGACTTCGAAGCCAGCCTGCCGGTCGGGAGTGTGGTCCGTATCGTCCGGTGAGCGATTAGACTGTCAGCTCGCCGAACTCCGAGCCATGGAGGCCTGCTGGATGCTCATGATGAGCCGCCCGACCGCGCCCATGTCGATCCCCGATTCCGCCGCGGCCGGCGAGAAGAGGAAGTCGATGAGGTACAGGTCGTTGAAGACGTTGAGCTGAGGCGCAGCGAGCTTGGCGTAGCGGTCGAAGTAGAGGAGCTGTTTCAGGATCAGGATGAACTCGCGCGGCATCATGATGCCGTGTTTGCGAGAGTTGGCGATGATGTCGGGCAGAACTCGGCCGTACTCGATCTCCGACAGGGCGCGCGACAGAAGCGGCGAATAGACCTGCTTCAAGTCGCCCGCGAGCGCCACGACGTCGATGTGCTTGTCGACCGCGCCCATCTCCACCATCACCCGAGAGAGCTCCTCGAAGTCTTGGGTGTTGAACGACAGCACGTAACGCAGAACCTGCATACGCTGGTCCTTGTCGAAGCGGCCCACGATCCCGAAGTCGATGAAGCCGATCTGCTTCCGCTCGGGGAGGAACATCAGGTTCCCGGCGTGAACGTCGCCATGGAAGAACCCGTGCAGCATCATGGTCATGTTCCAGCCGCGCATGCCGATGCGCAGCCACTTCTCGGCGTCGATGCCGAGCGCATTGAACTTGGCGACGTCGTCCGCTTTGAACCCGTAGAAGCGCTCCATGGTGAGGAGCTTCGGCGCGGTGTAGTCCCAGAAGACCTTCGGTGCCACGATCTCGTGGTCCGTGCCGTGCTTCTTCATGATCGCATTGAACTCGTCCATGTTCCGGCCTTCGGTCCGGAAATCGAGCTCTTCGGCGATGGTCTTCGAGAAGTCGTCGACGACACCCGTCGCGTTCGCGAGCCGCGCCGTGACGAACATCTTCTCGGCCATCCAGGCCAATTTTCGCATGAACCAGAGGTCGGCTTGCACCCGATCCTTGATGTGGGGGCGCTGTACCTTCACCACGACGTCCGTGCCATCGACGAGCTTCGCCGCGTGGACTTGTGCGATAGACGCAGCGGCGATCGGAGTCTCTTCGACGAGCAAATAGACCTGCGCCATCGGCTTGCCGAGCTCGCCCTCGATGGTCTCTTTGACCTGCGCGAATGGGAAAGGCGGCACTCGGTCGAGGCACTTCTGGAACTCGTCGACGTAGGGCTTCGGGAAGAGCCCGGGGCTCGACGCGATGATCTGCCCGAACTTCAAATACGTTGGGCCGAGCCGCTCGAAGCCGCGCCGCATGAGCGCCGGCCGCTGGCTCTTAAGGAAGATCCAAGGGAACCCGTAGCGAAGCAGGATCCACGAGACCACAAAGGCCCGGCGCAGGATGTTCAGGAACATGGGGCCTCAGGGGTCGCGGTTCGACCAACTTGATGGTGAATCTGGGCCGAACACGGGCGTCGGGCGAGGGTGGCGTTGCTGAATCGACCTGGCGGTGCTCAGCGCGTCGCGATGAAGTACGCGATCAGCGCGACGCCGAACATGATCCCGAAGATCTGCAGAAAGCGCCGGGTGGTCGGGTCGAGCCCGCCCTGCTTACTGTGCTTCTGGCCGATCTGGTGGGCGATCTTCTTCACTGGAGCCTGCTTCGACATGGCTACTAATCCTCCTCGTCCTCAAACTCACTGCTCGCCTTGGACCCACGAGGGTGGTCTCCCTCGTCGCCCTCGCGACGCCGGTACAGAAGGGCGACGCCTCCAATGCGCTGGATGAGCGTCGCGCCCGTCTCCACACAGAGGACCGCCGCCGCCTCACTCTTGTCAACAGAGGTCGACTGGAGCAGCTTCACCTTGATGAGCTCGTGCTGCTCGAGCGCTGCATCCACGGCTTGAATCACGCCGGGGGTGACGTTGTCCTTGCCGATGATGACGACGGGCTTCAGGTTGTGCGCCTCGGCACGCATCGCCTTCTTCTCCTTGTCGGAGACCTCTGGCGCGCCCTCCTTCTTCTTCTTCGCCGTCCGCGCCTTTGGCTCGGCCTTGGGCGCTTGAGTGCGGGTCAGCGTATTGCTGCCGACCGACGCCTTCCGGGTGCGGGTGTACTTCTTTGCGGATGCTGCGGATTTCGCCATGGAGGGCCTCAGAATGTCAGGGTGGCGGAGAGGCCGCCACCGTCGCCTGTCGCCCAGGGGAAGGCGATGAACCGGGGATCGGACGGACCGAAGCTCATGGCCTCTTCGTCTTCGAATTGCACGAGAGTGAACACCAGGATGCTGCCGACGAGCGCGGCGCCCCCGATACCGGCCAGGATGCCGGTCTGCAGCTCCAGGTCGCGAGCGCGTTCGGCCTCGCTGTTGCGGTCGGCCTCGGAGCCGTAGCTCGGGTCGGTCGCGTTGTCCCTCGCGTCGAAGTATTGCGTACCGAGCACTGCGGCCACCGAGCCGAGCGCCACGGCCGAGCCAGCGAGCGTCCAGCCGATCCAGTTCTTGTACCAGGGCTTGTAGATGACACCACCGGACGAGAGCGAGAGATCCTTACCCGCGAGGAACGCGGACATCTCTTCGACGCGCCGCGTCGAGACGACGTTCGCTTTTACGGCGAAGTCCTGCTGACGAACGACCGTGCGCGCCTTCACGTCGACCTGGTAGCCTGCCAGCACGGGTGAGCCGTTCCGGTTCACGACACCCACGAGCATGATGTAGTCGACTTCGAGGAACTTCCCCAGCTTCTCCGTGTAGTTGAGGACGTTCGCCTTCAGTGAGGCTTCGTCCGTGAAGGTCAGACCGAAGGCCTCTCCTGCAAACGAGAGGGCGGACTCGTACTCGAGGTCGATGTCGATCTTGCCCGAGCCGTTGGCCGGAACCTCGACCTTTCGCACCATGGACTGCAGGTCGCCCTTACGGACGTTGATGCGCAGCGGCCCAGGGTAGAGCCCCTCGAAGGTGAACGGCGTCTTCTGGCGGAGCGGGCGGCCGTTGATGAAGACGTCGCAGCCCGGCGGGTTGGTCGTCACCGTGAGCGACGCGGTGCGCTCGGCCTGGAGGCTGCGGAAGACCTCCTTGTAGAGCTCGACGACGCGGGGGTGGTAGTCCTTGGTCGTGACTGGGTTCTCGTCCTCAAAGACCCGAACGATCTCGACCATGATCTCGCGAGCCTTCGGCTCGTTCTCGTTCTCCATGTGGCTCGTGACCAGGAGCATCTGCGTGGTGAAGTAGTCGCGGCGAATCTTCTCGTCGAGCGAGACGTGCTCGACCAGCTCCTTCAGCTCTTCCTTCGCTTGGCGGAGGACTTCGATCGCCTGTTTCGGGTTCGTATAGGCGAGCTTGTCACCCTCCTGCACCATCTTCTCGATGCTCTTCAGGCGCTCGGCGTTCACCCGCTTGGCCGGCGTGATCATCTGCGTCTTCAAGCGATCGCCTGCGTCCGTCCGCGCGAGGACCGAGTAGGTTTTGTGGCGGCGGATGTCGTCCTGGACGGCGGTCACGTACTCCGGGGTCTTGGCTCCGGCGGCATCGCGGAAGTAGAGGTCGAAGAACACGACGCTGGGCTCGAGGTCAGCCGTCTGCTGCGCATGGCCTGCGACGGGGAGGAGCGACGCCGTCGCGACGAGCAGCGTCAACGCGGTCCGAATGCCCGTGAGTCTCGAAGTCGCTGCGTTGGCTTGAGAGATCCGCTGTGTCATCGCCATGTGTCGTCCTGCCCGGGGCCGGTCTTGGGGCCGCCATGCTAATCCGAAAGTCTCCCGTGTCATGCAAGTTTTCGGGTTCTGGACCTTGGGGCCCGGCTCGGCACGTCGCCCTCGCCCATTCAAGTCGATTCAGGGCGCCTCTGTGCGCTCTCGGGCCGACGCCACTCGCCAGAACGGCGCCGGCGCCCAACGCCCCAGCGGGCTCTCGTAGCGCCGTGACCACGTCCCGTCGGGAGCCAGGACGATCTCGTCGAGGCAGTGAACGCTTGGGCTCGCCTCGAAGCGTGCTCGCGAGTCGTTCCGATCGACGCACGTTCCGCTCGACGTGACCGACTGCGGCTGCGTTCGTGGTCGCCTCGCGACTCGGCTGGCGGCGGCACCCGCACTGCCACCCTGAACGACGCCCTGCCGCGCCCGCAAAGCCGACGTGGGCGCGGCGGCGATCGAGTGGACGACGTGGACCAGCAAGACCAGGTGATCTCGCCGCCTGGGCGCACGAGTCCGTAGGCCCGGGTCGAGTCGCAGGGGGAAGCCCTCGCGATCGAGCGTCAAGGTCCACGCTTCGCCGGGACCGGCAAAGGCGACGACTCCGAGGAGCCGGGAGACACAGGTCGGAGAAGAGATCGCGTCAAAGATGAGTGGTGTGAACATGCCCACCTCCAAGAGCAGGGGGCGTGCCAGGTCGAGGCTGTCCATCAACACGGCGTTGTCGGTGAACGACTGTCTCACTCCCTGTCCTGATTTGGGACACCGCCGTTGCATTTCAGGACTACGAAGGAGGTGTAATGTATGCTCTGATGTATGGCCTAGTCTCGATGTCGATGGTCCCGCCGAAGCCGTCACCTCCGGGTCTTGACGGACCTGACGCCGCGGGCTACATGCGTGCGACCAATCCAAGTCCTTCAGCTTCGCAATGGACCGAATCAGGGAGACCACGCTGATGCGTAACAAGCTCATGGGCCTCGCGATGGCCGCCATCTTGACGAATGCGGGCATCAACGCCGGCTGCGGCAGCACTCACACGGCCGGCATGTGTGCCGAAGGCCAGTTTCCCGCGGCGAAACAAGGTGACCTCGCCGCCGCCGAAGCCGCCGCGCAAGCCGCGTGGGCCGGACGCACGGATGTGGTCAAGCTCCGCGAAGCCATCGGGCACTGGAAGGAGGCCATCGCCATCGATCCCCGGAAGTCCGAGAACTACGTCCACCTCGGTCGCGGCCTCTATCTTCTCGCCGACGGCTACACGCGGCTGGAGATGCAGCGTGCCGAGGCTGACGGCAACGACGACCTGGAGGAGAGCAAAGACGCCGAGATGGTCGCCCTCCTCGAAGAGTCGTTCCTGACCTCGGAGAAGGCGATTCGCCTGCAAAACGAGGACTACCAGTCGGCCGCCTGCAACAAAGAGCCGCTCGAGGACTCGATCGCGAAGCTGAAGAAGTCCGACGTGCCCGCCGTCTACTGGTACGCGGTGGCCCTCGGCAAGTACGGCCTCGCGACCAGCATCGTGACGGTGCTGAACAACAAGGAGAAGATCTTCCAGATGATGAGCCGCATCGAGAAGCTCGACCCCGAGTTCTTCTACCACGCGGCGGATCGCTACTTTGGCGGCTACTACACGAAGGTCCCGTTCCCGAGCGGCGACCTCGAGGAGAGCCGCAAGCGCTTCGAGCGCTCCATCAAGAACTCCCCCAATTACCTCGCCACTCGCGTCCTCTTCGCGGAGATGTGGGCGACGAAGTGGAAGGAGAAGGCCGAGGGCAAGAAGGTCTTCGACGAGCAGCTCAAGGCCGTAGAGGCCGCCGCCGCGAACGCACTCCCTGAGATCGAAGCCGAGAACCTCCTCGAGAAGCAGAAGGCCAAGATGCTCAAGGAGAAGTTCGACGAGAGTTACTGGGAAGATTGATCTCGACGACTGACGAATCCTCGCGCCCCACCACGGAGCCCTCCATGTCGAAGTTCCTCGCCCCTCTCTTCGCTTCTGTACTTCTGCTGAGCGGCGCCGTGATGGCGCAGGCCCCGATCGTGATGAAGATCGCGACGGTCGCTCCCGAGAAGACCCCGTGGGATCGACTCCTGCGTGAATACAAGAAGAACGTCGAAGCCAAGACCGGCGGCCGAATCTCCGTCAAGGTCTACACCGGTGGCACCAAGGGGGACGAGAACGACACGGTCCTGAAGACCCGCCGCGGTGAACTTCAGGCGGTCGGCGCGTCGACGGGGGCCATCGGGAGCATCGTGACCGAGCTCAACGTCATTGAGCTGCCGTACCTCTTCAAGTCGTTCCGAGAGGCGGACGCGGTGCTCGACAACGTCGTCACGAGCCGCCTTGACCCGATCCTTCGGGGCTACGGATTCGTTCTCGGCTTCTGGTCCGAGAACGGGTTCCGCCACTTCGGCACGCGCGACGACTTCGTGAAGGCGCCCGCGAACCTGAAGGGCAAGAAGATGCGATCGCAGGAGAGCAAGGTCCACCTTGAGACTTGGAAGGCATTCTCGGCGTCACCGACGCCGGTGCCGACCACGGAGACGCTGACCGCCCTCGAGAACAAGACGGTGGACGGCTTCGATCAGGCGCTCCTGTTCATGATCGCGGCGTCGTGGCACACGACGGTCAAGTACGTGACACTCTCGAGCCACATCTATCAGCCGGCGCTCATCGTCTTCAACAAGGCCTGGTTCGATGGCCTGCCCGCCGACCTTCAGAAGATCCTGATGGAGGAAGGTCGTGCGCTTCAGCCCAAGGGCCGGACCGCGGTTCGCGCACTGAACAAGAAGCTCGTCGAGCTGCTCACGAGCCCCGAAGTGGGCGTGCAGGTCCACCAGCTCACCCCGGCTGAACGTGCGACCTTCGAGACCGCCGCCCGTGGCGTCCGCGCGACCGTCCGGGCGGACGCCAAGATGCCGAAGGCGGGCATCGAGATGCTCGACGCGATCGAAGCGTACCTCAAGACTTTCAAGTGAGCGGTGCAGCGCCAAAGGCGCCCGGCGATCGACCGAGCGGCGGACTAGCCCTGGTCGACTGGGCCATCTACCAGGCCGAGCGCGCGGCAGGCGGGATGCTGTTCCTGGCGATGTCCCTCGTGATGTTCGCCAACGTGCTGGAACGCGTCTTCTCACGCGACGAGTCACGCCTGGTGACGCTCGTCTTCCGCAAGCTCCCGACGCCGGAGAACGAGTGGTGGCATCACACCTTCTCGCTCTACTTGAACCTCGGGCTCACCTTTCTGGCCGCGCTCCTCGGGGTACGCACCATGAAGCGCTCGGGCCCGCCGCAGCCCTTCGTCATGAGTATGGGCCTCGCCGCAGGCATCACGGCGCTACTCGCCGGATTCGTGTGGGTTGTCCTCGACCAGTTCCCGAATGGGCTCGTCTGGGCGCCGCGGGTCTCGGGCGTCTGTATGTTGTGTGTCGGCCTCGTCGGGGCGTCCATCGCCACCTACGAGAAGCGCCATCTGGCCCTCGAGATGGGCGACAAGCTCTGGCCCGCGTCCATTGCCCACTTCGTGAAGTCGATCTCGTTTCTGACCGCCGTCGCGATGTGTCTGTTCCTCGCGTGGCTCTCCTGGAAGTCGATCCTCGACTACAAGGAGCACGGCGACGTCGTGGATCCGTCCTCGCTCCCGTGGGCCAAGTGGAAGGTCCTGCTCGTGGTGCCCTTCAGCCTGTGCATGATGGCACTACGATTTCTCGGGCTCGCCGTCCGCGTCATCTTCAACCCGGAGGATGGCGCGTCGGGTGAGCTCATCCCCGGCATGCCAATTGGCGACGACGCAGGTTCCGAGAACCAAGGGGAGGCCCGCTGATGCTCACCCCATTCATCCTCGTCCTGCTCTTCCTCGTGATCGTCGGAGCCCCGCTCTTCGTCATCATGGGCTCGGCCACGGCGCTGAGCTTCTACTGGTTCACAGACGACCACGGCACGCTCGACTCGCTGCTCGTCATCCTTCAAGCGACCGAGAACCTGGTCACGCGCCAGGAGTTCCTGGCCATCCCGCTCTTCATGGCTTCCGGCGCCATCATGACCACCGGCGGCATCGCCAGTCGGCTCGTGACCATCGCGCGCGCCGGGCTAGGTTGGCTCCCGGGAGGCGTCGCGGTCGCGTCGGTCATCGCTTGCATCTTCTTCGCGGCGATCTCGGGTAGCTCGCCGGTGACGCTCATTGCGGTCGGATCGATCATGTTTCCCGCCATGATCAAGAGCGGCTATGGCGAGAACTTCTCGCTCGGCCTCGTCACGACAGCCGGCTCCCTCGGCTGCCTCGTGCCGCCGTCGCTCGCCATGCTCATCTATGCCATCAGCATCAGCGCCTCCACGGCCAAGGTGAACCCGCAAGACATGTTCCTAGCCGGGCTGGTGCCGGCGCTCTTCATCGGCGGCCTCCTCTGTGCCTACGCCGTCTGGACTGGCCTTCGTACCAAAGTCGCGCGCGAGCCCTTCGAGTGGGCGAAGCTGAAGGCCGCACTCCTCGACGGGATCTGGGCGCTCGCGTTGCCCTTCGTCGTCCTGGGCGGCATCTACGGCGGCTTCTTCAACCCGTCCGAGGCCGGCGCCGTCGCGACCGTCTACGCGCTCTTCGTGACGATGGGCGTCTACCGCGAGCTCGACGGTCGCAAGCTGATGCGGTCGCTCATCGAGTCCGCGTCTCTGATGGGCACGCTGATCCTCATCATCGTGCTGTCGTTCGGCCTAAACGAGTTCCTGAACGACATCCAGCTGAACGAGAAGCTCATCGGGTGGATCCGTGACATGCAGCTCGGACCCTTCGGGTTCATGATGCTCGTCAACGTCATCCTGATCGTGCTGGGCGCGCTCATGGACTCGATCAGCTGCACCCTCATCTTCGCCCCGATCCTCGCGCCGGTGGCGTGGGAAGTCTACGGCATCGACCCGCTTCACTTCGGCGTGGTCTTCGTTGTGAACATGGAGATCGGCTACCTCGCGCCGCCCGTCGCGACCAACCTCTTCGTCTCCGCGGCGGTCTTCAAGAAGCCGTTCGGGCAGGTCGTCCGAGCCGTCATGCCGACGCTCGGCATTACCATCGCGGCCCTCATCGTCATCATGTACGTCCCGACGATCAGCAAGGGCGTCGTGAATTGGCGCGACGATCGACCGATCATCGAGGGCTTCCCGTGGGACGGAAAACCCGTCGCCGTACGCACCAGTACCGGCCCGGCGACCGACATCGGGTCACTCACGGACCAGGCGATGGACGAGCTCGACGCGGCGCTTGAGGACGATCCGACAGCCCCAGCCGTCGACCCCACAGCGCCTGCGGACCCAGACGACGACCCCTACGGCGTCGGTGGCGGGAAGGCGCCCGCCGAGGCGGCTCCGGCCAACCCTGACGACGACCCCTACGGCATGGGCGACCCGGCGCCCGCCAAGGGCGCTCCAGCGGCTCCTAAGCCGGCGGGGGACGAAAAGCCGGCCGAGGAGACCTACGACTTCTAGCCGCCGCGACGTAATCACCGCGCTGAGCAGCGCGGGGCTACTCCCACAGGACGAGACCCCGTGGAGCGACGCACAGCGCCGCCTCATCGACGCGGGCGAGAAGGCCGTTCATGCCGATCTCGAGCCCATCGTGGTGGCGCGGATCGCGCAGGCAGGCGCCGACCTCGCGGCCATCGAAGCCGCCGCACTCATTCGAGAAGTGGGGGTGGGACCGGAAGCGCTGCACCGAGAAGGACAGCGCCGGCGAGCACTCAGCAAGCTGGTCGCGGCGACTCGCCACGCGGTGGTGTCGACCACCATGCGTCGTCTCACGTCGCTCTCCGACCCCTTTCACGAATACGCGTCCGAGCAGCTCCACGTGCCGAGTCCGCTCTTCTTGGCGCAGCATGGCTTCGCGGACAGCGAGGCGGCGTTACGTGAGCGTATCGACGCCGGGGACGCCGAGTCGGCACTCCTGCTTGGCCGCCTCTTGATTGGTCTCGGTCGGCACGCGGAAGCCTGCCGTTGGCTCTCACAGAGCCTCGTGGACCACGTCGATGACGCCGCGGCGCACGCACACCTCGCCCTGACACAGGCCTTCCTGGGTGAGCCCGACGACGCACGGCGCTCCGCCGATCGCGCCATGCAGCTCGCGCCCAACCGGCCAATGTCGTTGGTCTTCGCTGCCGTGGTCCGCGCCTATGCAGCGGGCGCGACGGAGGACGTATTCTTGGGCTCGACGCTAGTGACCGAGGCCCTCGAGCTGCTCGAACGCAGCAGGGCGGGGCGTGCGGCGGTGGTTCCGGCTACATCGCCGATTCACGCGATCTTCGAGGAGCTCGAAGTCCGCGTCACGCGAGGTCGCCTCAGCGTGGTGTTACCGCCCGACTTCGGGATCCACCAGAAGGGCGTTGATGACCTCGAGCGCGCGATGGAGCTCACTCGCACGGGCCCGGCGACCAGCTCTGCCTTGGTCCCACGGGGGGCGCTTGAGATATTCCGAATCCACGCCGCGTACTTCGTGGGCATGGCCCATGCCGACGCCGGGCGCGCTGAACTCGCTAGGGGCGCGCTCCATGATGTTCTCCTCATCGACCCGGCTTGCCCCTTCGCAGAGCGCGCTTACAAGCGCCTGTCGGAGCTCCATCAGAGTGCGCGCTGAAACGTGTTCTTCAATGCCAGCGATCGTATCCTCGGGTTTCGTGTAGTCTCGCGGTCCAGGGAGTCCTTCATGCTCGACATTCGAAATCTCTGCAGCGGCCACGCCGGTCGTCTCTTCGGTCTGTCACTCGCGTCCACGGCCATCTTGGCGTGCGAGACCTCGTCCACGTCCACCGGCTCGACTGACGGGGGTGACTCAGACGTCGCCGTCACGCTCGACTCGACGGTTGCGAACGACGCGACGGACGACGTTGCGGGCGAGGACGCCGCCGAGCTTCCCGAAGGCGACGTCACCGAAGCCGACACGCCCGCGGCCGCACCCGACGGACCACCGGCGCCCAAAGCCTACACCGGTGGCACGTGCCCGACCTTCAAGGCCGGCAAGCAGAGCTTCATGTCGAGCGATCTCGAACGCGAGATCATCGTGACCTTGCCCGACGACCCGTCCGGCGCGGGTGTCCTCTTCCTTTGGCACGGCTTCGGCGACACCCACTCGAACTTCTCGGCCGCGCTCGGCGCCCAGGACATCAGCGGTTCGGAGACCCTCATCACGGTCGCGCCGCAAGCGGTCATCGATCCCGTGAGTTCGGAGAAGCTCGCGCCGTACAAGGACCTCGCCGCCCAGTTCATCGGGCCCTTGCCGCCGACGTGGTCGGTGCTCGACGGCCCCGAGCCGGACATCGTCCTCTTCGACGATCTCCTGTCCTGCCTAGCCGCTCAATACGATGTCGACCTGAAGCGCGTCTACACCCTCGGCTTCAGCCAGGGCGCGCTTTTCAGCACGCGACTCGTGCTCCTTCGTTCGGAGGTCCTGGCCGGCGCTGCTCTCTGGAGTGGGGGGCTCGGGTCGACGGGCGGCCTGCTCGAAGTGGTGCGCTTCGAGTACGAGAGTCCCAAACGGAAGATCCCAGTCCTCGCCGTGGCGGGCGGCGCGACGGACCTCTGGCCCAACGAGCAGCTCCCGCTCGTGAACTTCCAGACCGGCACGACCGAGCTCGCCGCGGCGCTCCGCGCGGACGGGCACGCCGTCGTCGACTGTAACCACGGGCTGGGACACACGATCCCGGCCGACGGCCTCCAGTGGGGATTGCCCTTCCTCTTCAGCCACCAGTGGACCGAAGACGGCGCCAGCAGCTACTTCGGCGCTGACGGAAAGGAGTTCCCGAAGTACTGCACGATGCCGGCAGCTCAATAGGCGCTCGCCCAGCCCCTAGAATGGGGGCTTCGTAGGTGACGGCGTCGTCCCCGCGTGCGTGAAGCCGAGCGCGGCGCCGCACGCGCCACCGAGCAGGTGAGCGAGCTGCGAGATGCCGTCGGCGCGAAATGCGCTGATGACCTCCGTCGACAGGAAAAGCGCGACCACGAGTACAAATGAGAGCGGGATGGTCCCCGCGGTCGCGTTCGAGAAGCTCGACAGCACGATGAACATGAAGACGATGCCGCTGGCGCCGAGGAGGCCCGTGTCGAAGAGCAGCATGTTCACCATGCCGGACGCGATCGCGGTGAAGGCCATCATGCCGAAGAGCCGGCCCGCGCCGTGATGGCGCTCGAGCGCGGGGCCGAGTAGCAAGAGCAGGCTCATGTTGCTCATGAGGTGGCCCCAATCGGCGTGGCCGCAGATGTAGGTGCACAGGCGCCACCAGCTCAAGAAATCGGTGAACTCCCCGCCGAGAACGAAGAATCCCATCGTCGAGCGGCCCCCCGTCAGCGTGCCGAGGATCATGGCGACCGTGCACGTCAGCGCGAAGGTGAGGACCAAGGGGGAGTCGTAGCGAATCTTGGCAATCATCACGCCTTCATGCCGTGTCTCGGCGCCCTTCGCCAGTCCCGAGCGCTGTGGTCATTCGGTCGCCAGCGGTCTTGGTGCCGCCCGGCAGCGCTGAAGTGTGCTCGGCCCCACGTCGACCGGACCGCCGTTCAGAAACGGGAGTTGCGCCGTCGCTCCCAAAGGAGTCGAAGCGTGTAGGCCGGGCCATAGAGCCCCGGCATCGGGTCATCGAGCGCCCAGAGCGCGTCGACCCCCGCGGGCGCGGACAGGGGATCCCGAGCAGCGTAACGCCACGTCCGGCCAGCAGGGACCGAGCGCGCGGGCGGCCGAGCCTTGCCGGCGCGCTCGGCGTACGCGTCGACCAACACCTCGTCAGCGACGGCGCTCCAAAGGACGGGTCTGGGATTCACCTCGATGAGCCAGCGCTCGCCGGCCCACTCCTTCCATTCGATGGCGAGCGTTCCGCTGAGACCGAGCGCCGCGACGAGGGCGCGGCTCTCGGCCTCGACGACGTCCGACGTGATGGTCTCTAGCCAGGAGGCGCTCCCGAACGGATCGGGCCGTTCGCGGCGCTTGCGGCCGACGACCGTGGGCCCGACCCGGCCATCGGCGCCCACGTGGCCAGCCCAGACGACGATGGCGTCGACCGGCCCCGGGATGAGCTCCTGCACGAGCAGGTCGGGGTCGTCCATGGGCACCGACGTAACCAGCCGTGCCTTCTCTGGAAAGGGGCGCGTTGGGCTGGCGCCGCCGAACCTGGGCTTCACGACCAGCGGGCCGTGCGCATCCGAGAGGCTCAGGTCGATGCCGAGGGTGCGAGGGATACGAATGTCGGCCGTCGACGCGGCCTGCGCGAGACGTCGTTTGTCGAGGACCCATGGGGCCGCGGGGAGGTGGCAGTAAGGACCCAGCCGGTCACGAAGCGCTTCGACGGCGACGAGGGCGGGATCGCCGCAGGCGAAGAGGACAGCGCGGTCGTCGGGATGAGGCGGGGGACCCTCGATGAGCGACGTGAAGTTCGTGGCGGCGCTGCGGACGTAGCGGGAGCGTAGCCCGACTTCCCAGGTGTGCGTCTCGACGGCGTGGACCGAGTAGCCCCGCCGGCCGAGGGCGCGCGCGACGGCGAGCCCGGTCGCGGACAGGCCCGCGACCACGACGTGGGGGCGTAATACCAGGTACTATGCCGCCATCGCCCGGACTTGCGCTCGGGCGTAGGGGAAGGAGCTGCGGATGAGCTCGCTCATGAGCACGTAGAAGCCTTCGGCCAGGACGTCGACAGGGACGAGGCCCTCCACGAAGTAGCGGTGCATGACCTTCGGCTGCGTGTAGAACTCGAACATCGCACGTCGCTGCAAGTACATGAGCTCGCGGGTCGGGAGCGAGTCGCCAGCGAGGATGTTGTCGGCGTCGTTGATGTTCGCGTTGTACCAGCCGCTGTACTTCCAGGTCGGCTGGCCATCGACGCGGTGCTTGTAGCGCTCCCAGAGCTCGCTGCCCGGGAAGGGGATGGCGACGTTGAACTTCACGATGTCCGGGTCGAGCTCCTTGGCGAACGCGATGGTCCGCAGGATCTGCTCGCGCGTCTCGCCGGGCATGCCCACGACGAAGAGGCCGAAGCTCAAGATCCCGAGGTCCCGCGTCCACTTGAGCGCGAGCCGGGCCTGGTTCACGCCGGTCTTCTTGCGCATGAGCTTCGTGAGGACCATGTCGTCCCCACTCTCGATGCCGTACTGGATGAACTTGAGGCCGGACTCCTTCAGATGCTTCAGGAGGTCGGGGCTCACGAGGTCGACGCGGGTCTCGGTGAACCACGAGATCTTCTTGTGCAGCCCGCGGCGGATCATCTCGTCGGCGAACGCGTGGCCCTGCTTCGGGCTGAGCGGGAAGATGGCGTCGATGAAGCCGAAGACCGTCGTCCCGTAGGTGTGGTGTACGTATTCGATCTCGTTGACGACCGACTCCGGCCCACGGACGCGGACCCGCTTGTACATCGTGTCCTGGCTGCAGAACGTGCACGCGAAGGGGCACCCGCGCGACGCCTGGATAGCGAGCGGCTGGGCTTTCGACTGGAGTGGAGCGAGGTTGAGCGGATCCGGGACGTAGGCGTAGCCGTCGAGCAGGTGCCACGCGGGGTAGGGCAGGCGCTCTAGGTCGATCATCGCCGGCGTCGGGTTGTGGCGAACGGCGCCCCCTTCGCGGCACGTGATGCCATTGACCTCGGTCGGCTCCCGTCCGTCGCGGAGGCCGCGGCAGATGGCGAGGATGGCCTCTTCGCCTTCTTCCCGGATGACGTAGTCCGCGATCTCGGACTCGATCATCTCTTTCGGGAAGTAGGTCGCATGGATGTTGCCCGCGAGGATCTTGATCTTCGGGTGCTTCTTGCGAATTCGCCGGGAGGCGTCTTCGACGGTCTCCATGACGAAGGTCAGGCAGGAGAAGCCCACCACGTCCGGCTGAAAGAGATCGATGATCCCCATCAGGTCGTCGTTGTCGCCGTAGATAGCGTGCTGGTCGTAGATCCGCACCTCGAACCCATCACGCTCCAGGACCGCGCCGAGGTAGGCGAGGCCGGTCGGCGGCACGGCGGTCGTGAACCGCCAGTAGGAGCCGAGGCGCTTGCGATTGAGCGAGGGGTTTACGAGCAGAACCTTCATGCGGGCTCCTACCGCGGCTCTGGCAGTCGGGTTCCCAGGGTAATTTCGCCCCGATCATCTTCGGACTTGGAAGGGGCCGGGCGGGGCGCGGCGCGGTCAAATCTCCCCCGTAGTTGCGACCGAGCCCCTACGGGCAGGCCTTCTCTTTGTCTGCTTCCGCAGTGGAGGTCCAAGCCCGCTTGCCTTCCTGGCGGCACTCGACTGAGCGGAACTCGCCATTCGGCCGCCAGGTCGTGGTGCGTCCGTGGAGGACGTCGTGGTCGTAGGCTTCTTCGCGGTCGACTTTGCCGTTGAGGAAGGTCGTCCAGACCCCGAACTTCTTGCCGTCCCGGTACTCGCCCTCCAGCTCCTTTTGGCCGTCGGCAGCGTAGGTGCGCCAGGTGCCCTGCTTCAGTCCCGCCGCGTCGTTGCAGCCTCGGCTCTGTCCGTCCTCGGCGGGTGAGCCGGATGGGCAGTTGGCGGCGGGGATCGCGGCCGCTGCGGGCGCCGCGGGGTCTGCCGCAGGCGCTTCAGGCTCGGCTGCCGGTGCCACGGGTTCTGCGGGAGGGGCCTCGGCGGCTGCGGGGGCTGCTGGCTCTGCGGGCGGCGCGGCGGGCTCTGCGGGCGGCGCGGCGGGCTCTGCGGGCTTGGGTGCGGGTTCTGCGGGCGGCGCGGCGGCCGGCGCTGGAGGGGCCGCAGCGGCTGGCTCAGCGGCCGCGGGAGCCTTCACCTCTGGCTTTTGGCTAGGCGTCTTCGGCGCCTCGGCAGCAGGCTTCGAACCCTTGCAACCGGAGACTGCGAGCAAGAACGAGCCAATCAGAATAACGGACAGTTTCATTAGAATATCCTTTCGAGAGTTGACAGCAAAAAACACACAGTGCGAGGGACTCGGGCAGCTCTCCTGCAACTCCGCCGTTCGACCCCAGACGCTGGCTTTCGCACAGAGGTAACGGGCCGCCTTCGACTCATGTCGTCGGCTCCCCGTCGATTGGCCCCCGGTGTGCGGCGCAAAGGCCGCCGTGCGGCGAATCGGATACGGAACGCGCGTGGTCTGTGTGAGTCCTCGACCTCTATCTCAGCCCACCGTGAGCCGCTTGGTCAGTGGCTTCGTGCGGACGCGGCCTGGGCTGAAGCGATACCTTACAAGGAGGGTAAAGTGCCCCACAGCGCCCCCGCGCCGTGCTGGCTATCTATCGCTTGGGTTCACTTCGTCCAGCCGATCTCCTGCGCGGTCACCGGCCCGATTCCCAGCTCGTCGAAGCTCATCGGAAGCCGCCCGCCGAGGGGCCCGGACGGCACCTCACCCACCATCAACTCGCCACGGCTCTGGTTCGGCCCGGCGCCCGGCTCGACCAGTCCACGAGGCACTTCGGCGTGCCCCGCGGCATCATATTTGTCGGTCGCGCCGATGCAGTGGAAGGTCTCGTGGAGGACGGCGGTCGCGATGTCGAAGGCGCTGCGCGGGTCGGCCTCGCCGCGGACGAGGCCCCAGCGGCGCCCCTCTTGCGCGACCCCCTCGAACTCGAGCGGGCTCCCATGGCCACCCCGCGGTGGTTCGAGCAGAACATAGATGCGAATGTCGGTGCCCCCGACGACGGAGACCGCGAGCGCGTCCATACGTCGCCGAAATCGCCAGAGCCGCCAGGAGCTCCGGATGCGCTCGATGATGCCGGCCTCTGCGGATGGCAACGCCGGCGCACCGTCGATCCGAAAGGGGCCACCGATCTCGATGGACAGCGGCTTCGCAGCCGTGACGCCGTACCGGGTAGCCTCCGCGCCAGCCCAACGAGCGCCACGTTCAAGCTCGACCTTCAGGGAGTTGACCGAATCGGCGGGGATGGGCCCGGTCTCCAGCAAGACCACCGCCACGCTCACGCCGCGAGCCCAGTCGGCCTCGAGCGGCCCGGACAGCGTCTGCCCGACCGCCCAGAGCACGGTCACGAGCAACATCGACGACAGGAGACCGACGCGGAGGAGCTTCCAGAAGTTCACGGGTCAATGCCCTACCGGTACGGCGCGGGCGACCCACTCCTCGAGTCGCTTCCCTTGCACCGCGCGCAATACCGCCGAGGACGCGATCGGCCCGATTCTCTCCGGCGTGTTGGTTCCGAGCAGATGCACCACGGGCGTCACCGGGATGTCGGCTCGCGGCGCTCTTCGCACCGCCACGCCCGTCGCCGCCGCGAACCGCTTCACGGCCTCGACGTCGCCTTCGACCGCGACAAAGGTCACGTCGAGTCCGTCGTGTCGGTCGCCGAGACGCTTCACCAGCGCGACCGCTTCGGCCGATGCCCGCTCCCACGGCCGTAACCACACCAGGATCTCCGGTCGTCGACCGGCCGGGGTGGCGTCGGGGATAGGCGGCGCGGCGGGTTCGACGGCGTCGTCGTCCCGCGTTGCGTCTACCGCGACGGCCGGTTCGCCGCTCACTGCGAGCGTGCCCGTGGCGACGTCGCTGGCTCCGGCTTTCAGTCGCAGCGCGACCGCACGCACACCGTCGAAGTTGCTGAGGAGCAGTGTGTCGCCGAACTGCCGGCCCGCGAGTTGGCCCAAGTCGCCCTTCGCCGTCACCAGAGCCCCGACGGCGCTGTCCGTGCTGGAGACGGCGATGTCCAGCACCGCTGGCGTGGCGGCGTCACCGAGGCGAAGCGCCCACCGTCGATTGAAGTCGGGAGGTTCTGCGCCCGCCCGCGTCTCGGTCGCGCCCGCGGGAGCTTGCGGGTAGCGCATCTCCGGGAGCCCTTCGCTGAGGCGAAATCCCGCAATCGGCAAGGTCGAGACGCTCTTGGTTTGGATCTGAAGCGTTCCGAAGAGCCCCTGTGGCCGTTGTTCGAAGGCGGCGCGCGTCCCGAAGGCCGGCACGTCGAAGCCGAACTCGCAGGCCGCCTTCCGGTCGTCCCCGCAGCCACTGTCCGTGCGGCCCGTCCACGTGACGGGCAATTCCTCGCGACCATTGACGATGACGGCTTTGTTGCCGCCACCCGGGACGGCCTCGACGGCCATCAAGAAGGCGGCGCCGGGGCTCGCACCGGGGAGCGCAACCTCGAAGCGGTACCAGGTGAGCCCGCCCTCCATGCTGCCGATGGGGGCGGCACGACGCACGGCGCCCTTGTTGCCCGTGATGACGCCAGTGAGCGACAGGACCAGTGTCGCAAACACGACCACGCTGCCGATCGTGACGACCACGACCCGCTTCCCCATCGCGGTGCTGCGATCGGGGCGCGCGTCCGAGTCGCCGGCTGTCACGGCCGGCCCGTCGAGACCACGCCGTACTTTCGCAGCGCGTCCAAGAAGGGCTCGACCGGGAGCGCTGGCGCGACGTTTCCATCGACGCCTATGGTCGGCTCAGCCATACAGAGTGCGTTCACGACCGACTCTTCGGTCGCTTCGATGGCGCTTTGGTAGAGCGGGTCCATGAGCCGGTCCGCGAGCATTTGCATCGTGGTGGTCGGCCCGGGCGCGCGGCGCGGGACCCTGTTCGTCGTCGAGAATGCGATGATGATTTCACCTGAGCCATGGGCGGCGTAGGAGCCGCAGCGGCCGAGCGCCAGCGCGACGCGCTTGCTGAGCCGGTTGAGCTGAAAGGGCAGGAGCGGTGCGTCCGTAGCGAGCACCGCGATGATGCTGCCGTAGAACTTCGTGCGGCGCTCGCTGAGCAGGAGCGGCGCCAGCTCGCGCCCAATCGGCAGCCCGTCAACGCGGAAGTCCTCGATCTTACCGAAGTTACTCATCACGAGGACGCCAACGGTCATCGTCAGGCCTTCGAGCGCGACCACCCGCGAGGAGGTCCCGATGCCGCTCTTCATATCGAACGCGAGCATCCCGGTGCCGCCGCCGACCGAGCCTTCGGCGACGGGGCCGGAGCTCGCGGCGTCGAGCGCCTGGAAGACGTGCTGCTCGTGAATCGAGTGCAGCGTGACGTCGTTCAAGAAGCTGTCGTCGCACTCGCCGACTACCGGGATGATGACGTCATGCTCGCGCCCGATACCCGGGTAGCGGGTCAGCAGGTAACGTACGGCGGACGCCGAAACCGAGCCGACCGCCATGGTGTTCGTGAGCAGGATCGGCGTCTCGATCATGCCCCATTCCTGCACTTGAATGAGGCCGCTCATCTCGCCTGCGCCGTTCAGCACGAAGGATCCGGCGACCGGCCGGTCCATAAAGACGTTCTGGTCGTTCGGGAGGATGGCGGTGACGCCCGTGTGGACCTGACCGTCCGCCGAGCGCACCGTCGCGTGGCCCACATGGACGCCCGGCACGTCGGTGATGGCGTTGAAGGGCCCGGTCGGGAAGCGCCCGATCGCGACGCCCAGGTCTCGCAGTCGGCGTCGAGTCATCCCCGGTCACGACCTTTGGCGCGCGCCTTCGCGCGGGCGACGGCAGGCGCGATGATGGCGCCAATGAGCTGCTCGTAGGACATGCCCGCGCCTTTGGCGATGAGGCACAGATCCGACCAGTCCGGCGTCATGCCCGGCAGCGGGTTCACCTCGATGAGGTTCACACGGCCCTTCGCGTCGAGTCGGAAGTCGATTCGAGCGACGTCGCGACATCCGAGCGCCTTCCAGACCCGCTTTGAGGCCGTATCGAGCTGCCTCTTGAGGGCGGGGTCAAGCTCAGCCGGCGCGTCGTAGCGAAGGGTGGGCGAGAAGTCGAGCTTGTGTTCGTAGTGGTAGATCGGCGCGTCGTTGCCGGGATCGATGAACACGAGCTCCATCGGAGGCAGCACCGTCGGCCGCTCGGCGTCCCCGAGGACACCCACCGTGAACTCGCGCCCCGGGAGGAAGCTCTCGACGAGCGCCCCTTGCTTGTACCTCGCCGCCATCTCCGTCGCGCGCTCGCGAAGCTCGGCCTCCGAACGCACGACGGAGCTCTTGGTGACACCTTTGGACGAGCCCTCCGCGTTCGGCTTCACGACGGCCGGATACGTGATGGCCCGGGGGATACGCTCCTTGCCCGTCTTCATGACGATGGCGGGAGCGGACGGCACCTTCGCGGCGCGAGCGACCCGCTTGGTCAGGTCCTTGTCGAGCGCGAGCGCCAGCGTCGTCGCGTCCGAACCGGTGTAGTCGATGCCGTAGAGGTCGAGCACGGCCGGCACGACCGCCTCGCGCGCTCGCCCGCGAACGCCCTCAGCGAGGTTGAACGCGAAGTCGATGCCGGAGTGGCGCACCTTCTCGGGGAAGTCGGGCGTCGCTTCGATGCGCACCACGCGATGCCCGTGCGAGGCGATGCCGGCCTCGATGGCGGCGATGGTCTTCTCCGAGTCGTACTCGGCCTCGGCGTCGTCTCCCGTCGCTTTGGGGTCGATCCGCTTCAGATTGAAGATGAGCCCGACCACGAGCCCCGATTGCCGCTTCGACATGGACCGATTCCTCCCGGCGGCGACGCATCTCTCGACGTCGCGTGCAGCACGCCTCCCTACGAGGCGCGCGGAGCCTAGCGCATGGCGCGGGCGCTCGCTATGCCTGGACTCGGATCTCGCGGCATCGAAGCGTGGGTATAGGGCTTGCCCAGAGCGAGTGATCACATCGGTCCATTGCGGGTCGCCGACCGAAGGGTAGACTCCGTACCCGAACACGGGTGCACTGAGCGCCCGGTACTCACTGCAGAAACACAGAGGAACCATGAAAAGCCTGCTTCACTTCGCCCGAGTCGGAGTGCTCGGAATGGTTCTCGCCTGTGGCAGCGAGACGTCGTCGACGGTATCGGATGCGTCGAGCGTGACCACAAAGACCGATGCCGCGTCCGACGGCACTGACGCCACTGATACGGCGGACGGTGCGGACGCCACCGATGAGGCGGACGGTGCGGACGCCACCGATGCGGCCGACGGTGCGGACGCCACCGATGCGGCCGACGGTGCGGAAGCTACCGACGCGGCCGACGGTGCGGACGCCACGGACGCGGCCGATGGTGCGGACGCTGCCGACGCGGCCGACGGCGCGGACGCCACGGACGCGGCCGACGGTGCGGACGCCACCGATGTGGCGGAGTGCGACCCGACGTCCTCATGCAAGGACGTCATGTACGGTGATCGGGCACCGGAGTCGCTATGCCCGGACACCGTCGCGAAGCAGAGCTACGACTCGCTTGAGACCTGTGTGTGCACCGATGTATGCAAGGAGACGTGCGGCCCTACGATTTGTCTCGATCTACCGTCAACGGACGAATGCGACAATTGCCTAACTGGTCCTTGCGATTACTTCTTCGATGAATGTTATAGTAACTAGCCGCCTGAACGCTGATGTGAGAGGGAGTGTGGTCTCGCCAACGGCGTCGTTCGGGTCGGTGACGGTCCCAGAATTCGCGGTTGGACGATCTAGCCTCGAATCCCTCCGCTCGCCCCAGGCCGCGATGGTCGTCGATGCAAAGAATCGGTGGGCGGCGCCGTCGCGAGCATGCCGGCCAGTGAGTCTTTTGGGACATCCATGTTAAGGTCGGGGCCATGATCGTCGAACGCTACGCCGTCGTCCGTGCCACCCTCCGCGCCCTGCGCACGCGCCGTTTTCTCATCCTCGCGGGCCTCAGCGGCACCGGAAAGACGCAGCTCGCGCGGCGGCTCGCGCAGTCCATCGTCGCAGCCGATCGCGTCTCTGGCGCGGGTCAGCAAGGGCAGGGCTCCCGCCTCGTCGAAGAGGCCCTCGCGCGTGCCGAGCAGGGCGAATCCAACTTCCTCTTCGAGCCCGTCCCCGGGCACCCGGAATACGTGCGGGTGGTCGACGTCGGCTCCGGGGGCGCCGCCGCCAAGGCCGATCAGCAACACGAGAAGCGCGTCGGCTTCCTGCCCGTGCGGCCCGACTGGACCGACGCCAAGCGCGTCTTTGGCTACTACAACCCGCTCACCGGGCGCTTCTACCCGACCGACGCCATGGTCGTTCTGCTGAACGCGTTCCGTGAGTTCGTCGAACGTGGCGCCGAAGCCGGCTCCTACTTCCTCATCCTCGACGAGATGAACCTCGCCCGAGTCGAGCACTACTTCTCGGACATCCTGTCGCTGATGGAGTCCGGCTGCTCCCTCGACCCCGACGAGCCGCGCCGCGTGCGGCTCGGCGAGCTGGCCCGTGTTCATCCCCTCGACACGCTGGTCGTCAGCCAAGGCTCGCGCGGCGTCCACGATCAGCGCTCGGAAGCCGAAGCGCAGGCGGCCTTCACCGGCGTGGACACCGGCGGCAAGAAGGTCATGAGCGCGGCGCGCACCGGCACGCTCGAACAGATGGTGCCGCTCCGAGAGCTCGACGAACGCCGCTTCGTCTACGAGCCGCTCGTGAAGGGCCTCGAGTTCGTGACCCGACCCACGGCGCCACTGCCACCCATCGACGAGAAGCGCCACGCGCTCTGCCTCCTCTATCCCATCCCGCCGCGCGTCGCGTTCCCGCCGAACCTCACCATCATCGGCACCATCAACGTCGACGAGACCACCTACGGGCTCTCGCCGAAGGTGCTCGACCGCGCCTTCGTCCTCGACTTCACCGAGGTCAGCTACGGCGCCGCGTTCGGCGATAGGCCGGACTTCGCCGCGCTCGAGCCGCTCCTCAGCGAACTCCATGCGGCGCTCGCGCCGAAGGGCCTCCACTTCGGCTATCGCGTCGTCTCGGAGATGCTTACGTTCATTCGGGAATCCGGCGGCGAGACCGACCCCGTCACGCTCGACTTCCTGCTGATGAGCAAGGTCATGCCGAAGCTACGCGGCTCCGAGACGCAGCTCCGCGACCCCTTGAACTCGCTCTTCGAGCTCGCGCGTCGGCGCGGCCTCGAGCGCACCATTCGGAAGGTCACGCAGATGCTCGCTCAGCTCGATGACGCCGGCCATGCCTCCTTCTTCTGAGTCTGAGCGGGATCGAGGCCTGTTGGCCCGCGACCGACGGGCCGCGCTCGTCGAGCTCTTCGAGGTCGGCCCAGGCGGCTCGCACGTCGCGCTCTCGCCGCTCGCCGCGTTGCGTCAGATCGCGGGGGATCCCCATCGCGGGCTCCACGAGGACACGCCGATCGTGAACCTCGAAGACGCGACCGATCCCGACACCGAACGGCTCATGGAGCTCATCACCGAGCCCCGCGCGCTCTCGTGGGCCGACTCCGACCCGGTCCACTTCGAGATCGACGGCGAGCCCGTCCGTTTCACGGAGCTCCCGGACCGTCGCGTCCGTGTCACCACCGACACGGCGCCGAATCGATTCGTAAAACATGTCGTGGCTTTGTATGCGCGCGAGCTCCGTGGCGCCGACCGGGCGACGGAGCCACGCGCCTTCCGACTCCTCCGCGAGCTCGAGGCCCTGTCGCGCACGGGGGGGCTCGGCGCCGCCTCGATGCCCACCGTCGTCAGCACGGCTGATCCGGTCATCGCCAAGGACCGCCGCTACAGCCGCATTTTGGCCGCATACCTCGCGCTCGCACGACGTGAGCCCATTCAGTCCCGCACGCCGGCGTAGCGCCACGATATTTCGTGGGACGACGGTGCGGCCGACCCACCCATGCGCTAGACTCTTGGCGCCGATGGCGGTCGGCTGGCACAGGGAGGCGAACTCGATGAAACGAACACTACTTGGCGTGGCCGCGGCCGCGCTCATGGCTCCGTCTGCCGCATCGGCGTGCGGTGGCTTCTTCTGCTCACAGGTCCCCGTCGATCAGGTGGGCGAGCAGATCCTCTTCGCCGTCGAAGGCACCAACGTCACCGCGCACATCCAGGTCGCGTATCAAGGCGACGCGGAGAGCTTCTCCTGGGTGCTACCTCTGCCGTCGCTGCCGACGCTCGGCGTGGGCACCGACCTGCTCTTCACGGCCCTCCGCGGCGCCACGGATCCGCGCTTCTTCCTGAACTGGGAGTACGTCGACGGCTGCAGCGGCGGTAACGACTGCATGATGGCCGACGCGTCGGCGGGTGGCGGCGGTCCCGAGAGCCCGCCGTCGGAGAACGAAGGCGGTATCACGGTGCTCGCCGCCGGCGAAGTCGGACCCTACGACTACAAGGTCGTCGAGTCGGACTCGGGCGACGCGCTCTTCGCCTGGCTCAACGAGAACGGCTACGACCAGCCCGAGGAGTCGAAGCCGCTCGTCGGTCACTACGTGAATCAGAAGTTCGTCTTCCTCGCGCTCAAGCTGCTGAAGGACAAGTCCGTCGGCGACCTGCAGCCCGTGGTCGTCAAGTACACGGCCGAAGAGTTCGCGTGCGTGCCGCTCAAGCTCACGTCGATCGCGGCGTCTGAGGACATGCCGGTCACCACGTGGATCCTCGCGGATTCGCGTGCAGTCCCGATGAATTACTTCCACGTGACGCTGAACGCCAAGGCCTACCCGTGGCTCGAGTGCGGCTCCGGATTCTGGTGGGGCGGCGGCTCGGACAAGTGCGCCACGGCCTACACCGACATGGTCGCCGACGCGGCCGACCAGGCCAACGGCCACGCCTTCGTGACCGAGTACGCCGGTACCGCTGACAAGATGAAGGACCAGCTCTGGACGGAAGGGCGCTACGACCTCGAGGCGCTCAAGACCAAGACGGACCCCATGAGCTTCCTTCAGGAGCTCCTCAATCAGGGCTTCCCGCGCACGTCGTCCATGCAGGACCTCATCCGCAAGTGGATCCCGAAGCCGGCCACGCTCCCGGAGGACTGCGACGAAGACCCCGAGTTCTACACCTGGAACATGGAGACCTGCCTAGAGTACATGCCGGATGACTACGTCTTCGACGCGACCGGCTTCGCAGCCGACCTCGACGCCAAGATCGTGAAGCCCTCAGAGGAAGCCCAACGGCTCTTCGACCAGCACCCCTACCTGACGCGCGTCTACACTCAGATATCGCCGGACGAGATGACCAAGGACCCGATCTTCTCGTTCAACCCCGATCTCGGTGACGTCTCGAACGAACACACCGCCACGGCGACGCCGATCTGCAAGCCGGGCGAGTCGCAGGCCACCAGCGTCAAGCTGACCTACCCGGATGGCACCTCCGAGACCCAGGAGGTCACCTGGCAGGGCTGCTCGCCCCCGATCGTCACGGGCGGCGGTGATGCGTCGGCGCTCGGCGAAATCCAGATCCTCGCCGAATCGGGCGCCCCGACCGCGGTGGACCCGTCGGACGTGGCAAAAGCCGAAGCCACGATCGAACTGCGTGCGCCCACTCCGGGCCAGTCGGACCTACCGGCCAAGCCGCTTCCGGATCGCGACACTGGCGCTGGCACCTTCACCCCCCCAACCGGCGGTGATGACACCGTGACCAAGGCAAGCAGTGGCGGCAGCTCGGGCTGCACCACCGGTTCGCGTGGTTCACTGGCGTCCGTCTTCGCGGCGGCGTTCGGTCTGCTTCTGCTGGTGACGCGCCGTAAGCGCGCCTGATCGTTCGAAAAATAGGGGGCACCCATGAAGAACACTCTCGCGGGCGTGGCTGCGGCTGCGCTGCTCGTGTCGCCGGTCGCGTCCGCTTGCGGCGGCTTCTTTTGCACCCAGGTCCCCGTGGACCAGGTGGGCGAGCAGATCCTGTTTGCCGTCGACGGCAACAACGTCACGGCACACATCCAGGTCGCCTATCAGGGCGACGCCGAGAGCTTCTCCTGGGTGCTCCCGCTGCCCTCGGTCCCGACGCTCGGCGTTGGGACGGACCTCCTCTTCACGGCGCTGCGCGGCGTCACCGACCCGCGCTTCTACTTGAACTGGGAGTACGTCGAGGGGTGCAGCGGCGGCAACACCTGCATGGATGAGGATGGCGGCTTTCAGGATGGCGGCGACAGCGCTGACGATGGCGGCGAACCGAGCCCCGTCGTCGTGCTGGTCGAAGGCGAGGTCGGCCCCTACGACTACAAGGTCGTGAAGTCCGATTCCGGCGACGCGCTCTTCGCGTGGCTGAACGAGAACGGCTACGACCAACCCGAAGCGTCGAAGCCGCTCGTCGGACACTATGTGAACCAGGAGTTCGTATTCCTGGCGCTGAAGCTCCTGAAGGACAAGTCGGTCGGCGACCTGCAGCCGGTCGTCGTGTCCTACACCTCCGACGAGTTCGCGTGCGTGCCGCTCAAGCTCACGTCCATCGCGGCCGCGGACGACATGCCGGTCACGACGTGGGTACTGGCGGATTCCCGTGCGATCCCAATGAATTACTTCCACGTCACGCTCAACGCCAAGGCCTACCCCTGGCTCGAGTGCGCGTCCGGCTACTGGTGGGGCGGCGACACGACCAAGTGTGCGACGGCCTACACGGACATGGTGTCCCAGGCCGCGGACCAGGCGAACGGTCATGCGTTCGTGACCGAATACGCCGGGACGTCGTCCAAGATGGCCGAACAGCTCTGGTCCGAGGGCCGCTACAATCTCGACGCGCTGAAGTCGAAGACCGACCCGATGGCCTTCCTGCAGGAGATGCTGAACCAGGGCTTCCCGCGCACGTCGTCGACGCAGGACCTCATTCGTAAGTGGATCCCGAAGCCGGCGTCGCTGCCGGAGGACTGCGACGAGGACCCCGAGTTCTACACGTGGAACATGGAGTCTTGCCTCCAGTACATGCCCGACGACTACGTCTTCGACGCGACCGGCTTCGCGGCCGACCTCGACGCCAAGATCGTGAAGCCGTCCGAGGAGGCGCAGCGTCTCTTCGAGCAGCACCCCTACCTGACGCGCGTCTACACTCAGATATCGCCGGACGAGATGACCAAGGACCCGATCTTCTCGTTCAACCCCGACCTCGGCGACGTCTCGAACGAACACACCGCGACGGCGACGCCGGTGTGTAAGCCGGGTGAGACCGAAGCTACGAGCGTGAAGCTGACCTATCCCGACGGCAGCACCGAGACGCAGGCCGTTACGTGGCAGGGCTGCCAGCCGCCGATCGTCGAGGGCGGTACGGACGGCGACGGTGCGCTTGGGGAGATCCAGATCCTCGCGGAGTCGGGCGCTCCCGTCGCCGTGGACCCCAAGGACGTGGCCGCGGCCGAAGCCCAGATCGAGCTCCGCACGCCGACGCCCGGCCAATCGGATCGCCCAGCGAACCCTGGCGCCGATGGCGACGACGGCTCGGGCACCTTCACGCCGCCGACCGGTACGGACGGCGCCGATGGGGCCGACGGCGCCGATGGGGCCGACGGCGCCGACGGCACGGTGGGCAGCGACGGGGCGACCTCGAGCGGGTCCGGGGGCGACTCCGGCTGCACGACGGGGCCTCGTGGGTCGCTCGCCTCCCTGTTCGCCGCGATGTTCGGGCTCGGCCTGCTGCTGACGCGCCGCAAGCGCGCCTGATTCTCCCGCACAAACGAGGACTTCCATGAAGACGACCTTCGCTGGGATCGCGGCTGCGGCCGTGCTCACGTCACCCGTAGCATCGGCTTGCGGCGGATTCTTCTGCTCTCAAGTGCCCGTCGATCAAGTCGGAGAGCAGATTCTGTTCGCCGTCGACGGCAACAACGTCACGGCGCACATCCAGGTCGCTTACCAAGGCGACGCCGAGAGCTTCTCGTGGGTGCTCCCGCTGCCCTCCGTGCCGACCCTCGGCGTGGGGACCGATCTGCTCTTCACCGCGCTCCGCGGCGTCACGGACCCGCGCTTCTTCCTCACGTGGGAGAGTGTGTCCGGGTGCAGCGGCGGCGACCAGTGCTTCCCGTCGCCCGAGGCGGGCGGCGGCGATGGCGTCGACGCTGGCGACGGCGGCGAGAACGGCCCAGTCGTGGTCCTCGTCGAAGGTGAGGTCGGCCCCTACGACTACAAGGTCGTCCAGTCCGACTCGGGCGACGCGCTCTTCGCCTGGCTGAACGAGAACGGCTACGACCAGCCCGAGGCGTCGAAGCCGCTGGTCGGTCACTACGTGAACCAGGAGTTCGTGTTCCTCGCGCTGAAGCTCCTGAAGGACAAGTCGGCCGGTGACTTGCAGCCGGTCGTCGTGAGCTACACCTCCGAGGAGTTCGCCTGTGTGCCGCTCAAGCTCACCTCGATCGCGGCCGCCGACGACATGCCGGTCACGACCTGGGTACTGGCGGATTCCCGTGCGATCCCGATGAATTACTTCCACGTCACGCTCAACGCCAAGGCCTACCCGTGGCTCGAGTGCGCGTCTGGCTACTGGTGGGGCGGTGACACGACGAAATGCTCGACGGCGTACACCGACATGGTGTCCGATGCGGCAGACCAAGCGAACGGCCACGCCTTCGTGACCGAATACGCCGGGACGTCGTCCAAGATGGCCGAACAGCTCTGGTCCGAGGGCCGCTACAATCTCGACGCGCTGAAGTCGAAGACCGACCCGATGGCCTTCCTGCAGGAGATGCTCAGTCAGGGCTTCCCCCGGACATCGTCGACGCAAGACATCATTCGTAAGTGGATCCCAAAGCCGGCTTCGGTGCCGGAGGACTGCGACGACGATCCCGAGTTCTACACCTGGAACATGGAGTCCTGCCTCCAGTACATGCCGGATGACTACGTCTTCGACGCAACCGGCTTCGCGGCCGATCTCGACGCGAAGATCGTCAAGCCGTCGGAGGAGGCCCAGCGCCTCTTCGACCTGCACCCCTACCTGACGCGGGTCTACACCCAGATTTCGCCGGATGAGATGACCAAAGACCCGATCTTCTCCTTCAACCCCGACCTCGGCGACGTCTCGAACGAACACACCGCGACCGCGACGCCCGTGTGCAAGCCGGGCGAGTCGACGGCGTCGAGCGTGAAGCTGACCTATCCCGATGGCACCACCGAGACCCAAGAAGTGACCTGGGAGAGCTGCTCTCCACCGATCGTCACCGGCGGCGCCGATGGCGAGAGCGCCCTCGGCGAGATCCAGAGCCTCGCGGAGTCCGGCGCTCCGGTCGCGGTGGACCCGAGCGACGTCGCGGCGGCCGAAGCCCAGATCGAGCTCCGCACCCCGACACCTGGCCAGTCGGACCGCCCAGCGAACCCGGGCACCGATGGTGACGACGGCTCGGGCACGTTCACGCCGCCGACCGGTACGGACGGCACCGATGGGGCCGACGGCGCCGATGCGTCTCTAGGGGCTGACGGCGTCGACGGGGCCGATGGCACGGCGGGCAGCGACGGCGCGACGGGCGGTGGGTCCGGTGGCGGGTCCGGCTGCACGACGGGACCACGTGGGTCGCTCGCCTCTCTGTTCGCCGCGATGTTCGGGCTCGGCCTCCTGCTGACGCGCCGCAAGCGCGCCTGACAGGGCACATCGGCCGGTGTACGCTGGCGTCATGGACCGCGAAGAAAGAGCGAGGAATCGACGAGAGACCTGGGAGACCGGGGTTCTTCGCGGTGGCACCGCGGCGGGGACCGGCGACGCGACCGTGACCGATGCCCTGTGGTGGGCGCGAGCGACCGAGTTCGAGCGGCTCCAGGCACTCTACGAGATGGTTCGGGCGGTTCACTACTTGGAGACCGGCGACGAGTAACCTCGCATAGGAGGGACACCCCTTGAGGAATCGCATTGTGTCTACGGCGTTTCGGTTGACGCTGCTTTCCTCGTCGCTGGCAAATCTGGCCGCCTGCTCCAAGAGCGAGGTTGCCGCGACGGATACGGTACAGGGCGCCGAAGACAACGGCCGGCCGGAGCACGACTCAAGCACCGAGCAAGACACGGAGGAGACGTTAGACGTTCAGCCGACGCCTGAAGACGCCTCCGGCGAGGACGTCGCCCTCGATGCCAGCGTAGAGGAGACGTCCGCGGCCGAAGAGATCGCTGTGCACGAGGACCTCCCCGAGCCCGAGGACGTCCCCGAACCCGTGGACCTCCCCGAACCCGAGGACGTCGTCCCTCCCGAAGACGTCGTCTCTCCCGATGACGTCCCGCCCCCGGACGACGTCCCGGCGGTCGAAGACGCCGGCCCGAGCTGCGTGACCTTCACCGAGGAGGTCGCCCCGGCGTCGGCCGCCCTCCTCATCGTGCTCGACGCGAGCGCGAGCATGAGCAAGGGCGGGAAGTGGGCGTCCGCTCAGTTGGCGATCACCCAGGCGATCGACGAACCCGCTTTCGACGGGATGACGCTCGGTCTCCTGGCCTTCCCAGCCGGCTTCGTCGACCCGCCCCAGTGCATCTGCGATAACCTGCAAGTCGACTACCCGACCTGCAAGTCCATGATTGGCGGCGTGTCCTGCGGCGCGCCGCTCGCACCGCAGGTGGCCTTCGGGGTCGCCGGACCCGAGAAGTCGAGCGCGGGGTCGGGGATTCGGAAGACGATCGTCGACTGGCTCGTCGGCAATGGGCCGCTCAGTAACCTCGACGACGGCTCGCCCGTCTACGACGCCCTTCGCGCCGGTTATGCAGCGCTCGGCACCGCCAACGTTGACCGCCGCGTTCTCGTGCTCATCACCGACGGCGGCTTCTCGTGTACCTCGATGGCGACACCGCCCCGCGACGGATACGCCGACCTCTACGGGTGCCTGGATTGGGAAAAGCCCGACCTCGTGATCGACCTGATCGCGGGGTCTCAGACCGATTCCGACAGCTCGGTCGAGACCTTTGTGGTCGGTGTCCCCGGCTCGAACAGCACGGGCCAGAAGATCGACAACTTCGACACGCCGCCCTACCCGATGTCGCTGGCTCTCTCGAACTACGCCGTCGCCGGGTCGCCAAAGCATCTCCCGCCCGGTTGTTCGTCCGATGCCGTCTTCAATCTGAATACCCCTGAACCCACGGCTCCCTGCCACATCGACCTCTCGAGTGGCGCGGGGTTCAACTCTGTGGCGCTCGCCGAGTCCATTCTGAACATCCGGCGACAGGCCCTTGGCTGCATCTACGAGCTACCGGCGTCGCCCGACGGTGGCACCATCGAACCGGGTTTGGTCAACGTTACCGTCACCGTCGACGGCGCTCAGTCGTCGCTACTGAAGCGCGCGTCGATCGCTGACGCGTGCATGGAGGTCGGCTGTTGGGACTACACGCCAGCCGGCCAGGTCGAGCTCATCGGCAAGGCGTGTGACGACGTCAGCGCCGCGGCGGCGGCCAAGGTCGCGATCGCAGTCGGGTGCGAGACCCAGTCCTCTCCGTGACGAGCCGGGTCTTCGAGCTTTCAGAGTAGCCCTGCCCGACGGGAGCAGGTAGCGTTCGCCCTCACCGTGACCTCGCCGGGAGAACGCACCGATGTCCGAAGACCGCCGCACCGCGCCCCGAGTCGATGTCGACCTCGACATGCACCTCGGGACTGAGCCCGACCTCACTCCCCACCTCATGCAGAACCTCTCCATCGGCGGCTGCTTCATCCGCACGCGCACTCCCGAGCCGCCCGGCGCCCTCGTCATGATTCGCTTCGCGCTTCCGGGCGACGTCGACGGCGCGACGGTCAAAGCGGTCGGCCGTGTCGCCTGGGTCAAACGCGACGATGGTGGCGCGTCGGGCATGGGGATTCAGTTCGTCCAGGTCGCGGACGACGAACTCAGCCACATCCGCAGCTACATCACCGGTCGCCTCTGAGAGCGTTGCATGAGCATCACGATCGACCAGATCCTGCAGTTCGCGGTGAAGAACAAGGTCTCCGACGTCCACCTGAAGGTCGGCCGCCCGGCGATCTACCGAAAGGACGGCAAGCTCGTGCCCCACAAGGGCACCTCCGAGATCCTGCCCATCCATATCAAGGAGTGGGTGGACCAGATGGCGGGCGAGCGCCACCGCAAGACGCTCGACGAGATGGGCGAGGTCGACTTCGCCTACTCCCTCGACGGTGTAGGGCGTTTTCGCGTGAACGCCTTCTATCAGCGGGAGCTCGCCGGGATGGTGCTGCGCATCATCCCGTCCACGGTGTTGCCGCTCGCGAGCCTCAGCCTACCGCGGTCGGTACACCGCTTCACTGACCTGCGTCGTGGGCTTGTCCTCGTGACGGGCGCTACGGGCAGCGGCAAGTCGACGACGCTCGCTGCGATCATCAATGAGATCAACGAGAACCGGCCCGACCACATCTTGACCATCGAAGATCCGATCGAGTTCATCCATGAGGACAAACGATCGGTCGTCAATCAGCGCGAGGTCGGTCAAGACACGGCGTCGTTCGTCACGGGACTTCGCGCGGCGCTCCGGCAGGACCCCGACGTCGTCCTCATCGGCGAGCTCCGCGACCTCGAGACCGTCG
>JADMJS010000648.1 GCA_018780435.1 Myxococcales bacterium | reverse complement strand
GATTGATCTCGGGCCGGTACGGTGGATCGTCGAGCCGGATCTTGATGGAGCGCGTCAGCGGATGAATCAACGTCACGTCGACGCCGGTGTTCTCGCCGGGGACCACGTTGACATGGCGGGCGACGCCAGCGACGACCGGGGTGAAGTTCGACGTCGTGTCGGGGTTCGACTCGTCCACGAAGCCGCCGAGGCAGATGATGGCGACTTCGCCCAGCCGGCTGCCGATGAGATAGGTCCCATCGTCTTGCACGATGTTCGGCGTCTCGTCGGTCGGCAGGGGGGAGAAGATGCTGCCCGCCGACAGGAAGCAGCGGGCCTGTCGCTTTCCGGGCGCCGGCACACATTGGGGACCGGGCGCGCCTGCGAGAGCAGAGCACAGATAGCCGTCGCCACACTCCGAGTCGGACGAGCAGTTGGCGGTGCAGTAGCTCCCTTCCGCGAGCGTCGAGCAGTTCGGTGCGGTGGACAGGCAGTCGCCATCCGTCACGCACGACTCGCACTGCCCGTCCGGGAGCTCGTTGAACAGGCAGTCGGGCGGCGGGACGAGCACATACTTCCCGAGACCGAAGACCCGGCCGGAGACCGTGGCGCCCGGCGGCGGCGGACCGCTCGACGGTGGCGGCAGCGGCGTCAGCGCCAGCGTGACGTTGGTGGCGTCGAACTCGATGACCGACGACGACTCGTAGCCCTCTTTCGACGCGCTCACCATCTGCGTTCCGAGCACGTCGGGGCCGGAGAAGGTGATCTGGCCCGACAGGCTCGTGTAGCCCTGGTAGGGGGTGTCGGCGTCGGTCGCGAGGATGACGTAGGCGTCTGGGAGCCGGTCGCCGTTGCCGGCGTCGAGCACCGTCACGTTCAAGGTCCCCACGACGTCCGGGCCCCAGGTGCCGCCGAAGAGCGACGCCGGATCGTAGTACGTGAACGCCTGGAGGAGCGTGGCTTCGTCTCCCGACGCCGGGACGACTTGCACGTCCACCGTGCCGACCGCGCCGGGTGGCGTGCGGCACGTGATCTCGGTCGGGCTGACGACGGTGACGTGCGTCGCTTCGTAGCCGGCGAAGGTCACCTCGAGTGGGGCGATGAAGCTGGCGCCCACGAGGGTGACATAGGTGCCGCCCGCTTGGCTGCCGACGTCCGGGTTCACGGCGTAGAGCGCGATCCCGTCGGTCGTGTAGTTGAATCCGGCGGCCAGAACCGCGGTCTTTCCGCCGACGGTGACGCGGATGTCCGCGCCGCCGGGGCTGCCGGCGGCCGTTGTACACGTGAGGGTCGTCGCGTCGACCAGCGTGACGTTCGTGCAGGGCAAGGCGCCCACGCGCACGGACGCGGCGGCCGTGAAGCCGACGCCGGTGATGGTGATGGTGGTCCCGCCCGAGGCAGGCCCTTCAGCCGGCGACGTGGCGGTTACCGTGAGCGCCGCTTCGTAGAGAAAACCGAGCGAGAGCACGGCGTTACCGCCCGGGGTCTCGATTGCGACGTCGGCCGGTCCGAGCTCGCCGGGCGGAGTCACCACGGTCGCGCGGAGCTTGCCCGGCTGCACGGCGGTGACCGTGGCGGGGACGCCATCGAAGCGTACGGTGAGCTCTTCCGGCGTGGCGGGCAGGCCGTAGGCGACCAGGTCGACGGTCTGACCGCCGAGGACCGAGCCGACGTTCGGCTGGATTCCGACGAGCCCGACCACCGGGACGGACGCCGGATCGATGTAGGTGAAGCCTGCGTCGAGCACGGCGGGGCCGCGGCTCGTCGCGACGGCGAGGTCGACGCTGCCGACCGAGCCGGCGGGGCTGATGGCGACGATGACCGACGGCCCGAGGACGTCGACTTTGGCCGCCGCGACACCGCCGAAGGTGACCTTCGAGTCCGCAGTGAAGCCGGCGCCTTCGAGGCGCACTTCGGTGCCGCCGGCGACTGAGCCGCTGCCGGGGTAGGCGCGATCGAGGCGCGGCGTCGCGTAATAGTTGAAGCCGCCCGTGCCGAGGCCGACGCCGCCGGGCGTCGTGACCCGGACGTCGGCGGGCCCTTCGACCTCGCCGGGGGGCGTCGTGAGCTGAATGGTGCGGTCGTCGATGACGACGACGTCGATGGCGGCTCGTCCGCCGAAGAGCACGGAGTCGACGCCGCGCAGAAAGCCCGTGCCTTTGACCGTGACTGGCTCTCCGCCGAGGAGGTGCCCTTCCGCCGGGTCGATGGCCGTGATGACGACCGGGCTCTGGTAGGCATAACCCAGCAGAATCTCGGCGCTCGCGTCGGTCGATGGACGCGTGATGCGGACGTCGACGAGGCCGGGCGGGCCCGGCGGTGTGATGCAGGTGAGCCGGGTGGACGACAGGACGAAGACCTCGGCCGCGACGGACGGTCCAAAGTAGACCTGAAGGTCGCCATCAACGAAGCCCGTGCCCGAGAGGGTTACGACGTCGTTGCCTTGCGTCGGGCCGAAAGCGGGCGTGATCGCGAGGAGCCGAAGCTCGCCGTCGTCCTCGACCTGCACGTCTTCGCCGTCGCCCGACGTGTCGGGCTCGTCCACGTCCGGAGCAACCTGCACGTCGTTTCCGGGGGCTTCCGTGTCGCGATCGCCGCCGGTGCCGCCGTTTCCGGTCGCCTCGGTGCCGCAGGAGGGCAGGGCCAGGGCGAGGCACGCCGCGAGCCAGAGGACGCGAGCGGAGTCGTAATGCTTCGAGATGGTCATCGGTCCCCCATTCGACGTGACCCTGGCCTCCGATCGATCCGTTCGAGAGGCCTGTCGCGCCCCGGACCCGTCGGCCCGCGCTACGCCAAAGCCGGGAGAGTAGCAGATGGGCGTGCTGGGCGTCTCGGATTACGTCGCGAGCAGGCTTCATGAAGAATGAAGACCCTGAGTTGACAGCCCCGCCGCCGCCGTGCACCACAGGGCGATGCAGTTCGTGCCCCAAGGACTCCCGCTCAACCTCCGGCCGTGCGTGACCCGGCTCGCCCGCGTCGTCTGCACCTCGGCGGTGGACGAGCTCGGGCTCGCGGAGGCGGTCGCCGATCACGTGGACCTGTCGATGCGATCGTTCCCGCCTCACGTTCGGCTCGGGCTCATCGCCGGCCTCACCTCTCTCGAACAAGGGGCGCGCGCGCTGCCCTCGGCGCGGGGGCGCGCCTTCTCCCAGTGTGCGCCCGAGGTGCAGGACGCCGTCTTCGCGGCACTCTGGCATTCGCCGTTGCCGCCCGTGAAGCAGCTCGCCAAAGGACTCAAGGGCCTCGTGGCGCTGGCGTTCTGGGACCACCCGATGGTGCGACAGCGGCTCGCCTACACGCCGGCCGAGTGGACCGCCTTCGTGAACGCGCGCCGCGTCAAGAGCTATAGCGACGACATCGCCGCCCACGAGCGCTTCGTCCTCGCGCCCAATCCCCTCGGCGCCGCCCTACGAGACGCTCGCGTCGAACGCGGTGGTGCCTCGTGAGTGGCCTTCCACGAGGCGTGTCGAGCGCCCGCGAACTCCGAGACGGGGAACGCCTCCGAGCGGCCGTCATCATCGTCGGATCGGGCGCGGGCGGCGGCGTCCTGGCCGCCGAGCTGGCGGAAGCCGGGGTCGACGTACTCGTGCTGGAGGAGGGCGGCTTCGCGCGCTCCGAGGAGTTCGTCCCCGAAGCGTCGGAGGCCATCCGCACGCTCTATCGGGACGGCGGCGCGTCGATGACCATCGGTAACCCGCCCGTCATCTTCTCCGAGGGGCGCACGGTCGGCGGCTCGACCGTCATCAACGGCGGCATGAGCTGGCGCACGCCCGAGCCCATCCTCGAGCGATGGCGGAAGGACGACGGCGTCCACGCGATCACGCCAGAGTCGATGGCGCCGTACTTCGACCGGGTCGAGGCCTTCCTGAGCGCCGCGCACCAGGACCCCGAGTCGATGTCGCGGGACAACGAGCTCTTGAAGGAGGCCGCCGACCGTAAGGGTTGGGCCGTCGTCCCGAACATCCGCAATCAGGTGCACTGCGCCGGCACGAACAACTGTGCGTTCGGCTGTTCGAGCGGCGCCAAGCGGAGCGTGCTCGTGACCTACGTACCCCGCGCGCTGGCCTTCGGCGCCCGGATCGTGACCGACCTGCGCGCCCAGGCGGTCGAGTTCGACGGCACCACGGCCCGGCGCGTGCGTTGCCACGTCGCGGGGCGGCCCGGCGTGACGGTGTGGGCGGAGGCGCCGGTCATCGTCCTCGCGTGCGGCGCCATCCAGACGCCCGCGCTCCTCCTCCGCTCGGGCTTCCGGTCGAAGTCGGGGCGAGTCGGGACCGACTTGTCGCTGCACCCGAACACCAAGGTGCAGGCCGTCATGAAGGAGGACATCTACGCCTGGAAGGGCGTGCACCAGGCCTATCAGGTGCGTGAGTTCCAGGAGCGTGGCGTCGTCTTCGCCGCGGTCAACATCCCACCCGCGCTCCTCGCCATGACGGCGCCCGCCTACGGCCCCGCGCTCTTCGAACTCATGGCCGACTACCACAAGGTCCTGAACGCCGGCCTGCTCCTCGAAGACACCACGACCGGCCGCGTCCGCCTCGGCCCCGGCGGAATCCCGCTCACCTTCTATGCGCTCTCCGACCACGACGCCGAGCGCCTCGTGGAGGCCACGACCCTCCTCTGCGAGCTGCTCTTCGAAGCCGGCGCGCAGCGCATCGCGGCGCCTTTCGACGGGTTCCCGGACCTCCATGGGCCGGACGACATTGCCAATCTCCGGAAGCAGACGGTCCCGAAGAGCGCGCTCGACCTCTTCACGGTCCACATGATGGGCACCGCGCGTATGGGCGAAGATCCAAAGAGACATGTCTGTGATTCGTACGGAAAGGTCTGGGGCGCCGACGGCCTGTGGGTCTCGGACGCTAGCCTCTTCCCATCGCCCATCGGCGTGAACCCGATGGAGACCATCATGGCGCTCTCGACTCGCAACGCGGAGCGGCTCCTCGAGACGCGCCCGTGGTCGGTGGGCGCTCGTCACTCTCCTCGAAGGCGCTTCGGCCTCTTCGGAGCGCGTTCTGCCTGAGCTCGCCGCCGCTGTTCACCCGGGCGGGCATCGGGCGCGGCTCATCGCCGTCGCGCTCGTCGTCGTCATCGTCCTCACGGCGTGGAAGCTCGGCATCGTCAGCGAAGTCAGCGAGCCGGCGCGGCTGAAGACCACGCTGCTCGAACTCGGCGGCTGGGGCCACGTCGCCTTCGTGCTCAGCTTCGCTTTGCTTCAGCCCTTCATCGTCCCGGGCACGGTCTTCCTCCTCGGCGCGCCGCTCATCTGGCCGTGGCACATCGCCTTCGCGCTCACCATGACGGGGACCATGGCTGCGAGCGTCATCGGCTTCCTCTTCGCCCGCATTGTCGCCCGCGACCTCTTGGCGCCGCGTATTCCCGCCAAGCTCCGGCGTTTCGACGACGCGCTGGAGCGGCGCGGCTTCAAGACCGTGCTCTTCATCCGATTTGCGCTCGGCATGGCGCCGCCTATCCACGCCTTCTTCGGCACCTCCAAAGTCCCGTTCTCAGTCCACTTCTGGGGCTCGCTTCTCGGCTACGCGCCAGTGCTCCTCGGCTTTGCCCTCCTCGGCGACAAGCTCGTCTTCTTCCTGCTCTCGGTCCCGTGGCCGGTGTGGGTGTCGCTCGTCGGGGTGGTGCTGGTCGGGGTCGTACTGTGGCAGTTGCGCCGACGGGCGCGCTGACGAGCGGCGCACGGGTTAGATCGACCCGAGGCTTCGCCCGTTCTTGGCCGAGCCTGGACCGGACGTCGCCTTCGTGAGACATCGGCCGGCACAGAACGTCTCGTTGGAGGTTCGCCGTGTTCATTCGCCCTCGCGTCTCCGTCTCAGGCCTCCGCGCCGCGACGGCCCTTTGGTCTCTCTTCGTCGCCGGCGTCGCGTCTGCGCAACTCGAACCCGTCCCGGTTCGAAACCCCCTCATGGTCATTCAGGCCGACCCGGACAAGCCGGGCGACAAGGTGGGCGCCAAGGCCGTCGACGTGCAGGTGCGCATCGTCGGTCAGCTCGCCGAGACCCGGATGACTCTCACCTTTGGCAACCCTCACGCTCGAGCCTTGGCGGGCGACCTCTATCTCCCCCTCCCCGAACAAGCGACCGTGTCGGGGTACGCGCTCGACGTCGCGGGCCATATGGTCGATGGCGTCGTCGTTGAAAAGCACGAGGCGCGCCGCATCTTCGAGCGCGAGATCCGAAAGGGCATCGATCCGGGCCTCGTCGAGTGGACCAAGGGCAACGTCTTTCGCACGCGGGTCTTCCCGATCCCGGCGAACGGCACGCGCACCATCATGGTCCGCTTCGTGGCGCCGCTGTCGGGCAACGGCGCCAGCGCGTTCTACGACTTGCCGCTCTCGTTCCCCGATCCGGTCGACTTCGCGCTCCGGGTCGAGGTCCGCACCGGCGGCGAGAAGCCCGTCGCTTCGGGTAAAGGCCCGATTCAGCTCGCGTTCTCGGAGGCGATGGTCGCCGAGACCACGCTGAAGGGTGTGCCCGTCGTGCAGGCGTTGCGGGTCGAGCTGCCCGGCGTGAACAAGCAGCCCGTACAGGTCGAGACCGATCCCGATGGAGTCCGCTGGTTCGTGATTCAGGACAGCGTCGCGGTCCCAGCCGTGGACGTTCCGGCGCCGAAGCGCGTCCGAATCGTCTGGGATGCCTCCTTGTCGCGCGAGAAGGCCGACATCAAGGCGGAGCTCGCTCTCGTCGAGCGGCTCCTGGGCGAGCGCTTCGCGGACGCCGAGGTCGAGATCGTCGTGTTGCGTCACCAGACGGAGGCGCCGAAGCGCTTCGCCCGAGGCGACGGCCCAAAGGCCTTGGCCTTCCTGCGTGCGCTCCACTACGACGGCGGCACGCAGCTCGCGGCGCTCGCGCCCTCGTCGAGCTACTCTGATCCCGCCGACCTGCAGCTCATCTTCTCGGACGGCCTCTCGACCTACGGCGACGAGGATCCGGGGGCCCTCGGGATGCCGACGTGGACGCTCTCGTCGTCCACGAGCGCCGCCCACGACGCCCTCTCGCACCTCGCTCGCCAGAACGGAGGCGCCTACTTCAACCTCACGCGGGTGAGCCCCGACGCTGTGGTCAAGGCGGTCGGCCGCCCTGTCTTCAGCTTGCTCAGCGCGAAGGTCGTGGGCGGCAAGGCCGACGCGCTCGTCCCGAACGGAACGGAGCCCGTCACGGGCACGAGCCTCGTGGCGGGTATGCTCGCGGGCGACTCGGCGACCATCGAGGTCTCCTGGGGCGTCCCGGGCCAGGCGCCGAGCGTGACCCGCACCTACGAGGTCCTGGCGTCCACGAGCAAGCCCGGCGAGATCATCTCGCGCGCTTGGGCTGAACGAACCCTCTCAGGTCTCATGGCGAGCCCGGTGAAGAACGCCGCCGCCATCACCGCGCTCGGCAAGGTCCACGGCATCGTCACGCCGGGCACGTCGCTGCTGGTCCTCGAGACCCTTGACCAGTATCTCGAATACGCCGTGCGGCCGCCAGCCACCCTGACTGACATGCGC
This sequence comes from Myxococcales bacterium, assembly GCA_018780435.1. Taxonomy (GTDB): domain Bacteria; phylum Myxococcota_A; class UBA9042; genus SXOO01. The sequence continues at coordinate 510 of JADMJS010000648.1, read as the reverse complement.
AAGGACTGGGAAGCTGAGATGAAGGCCCGCGACGGCGCGCTCGAAGTCGCCGTGCGGGACCGCCTCACCGAGGTCGCCGCCATGTGGGCCCAAGAGGTCGCCTGGTACAACCAGAAGTTCAGCTATCCCGAGAACTTCCGCTACGGCAGCGACGAGAAGAAGAAGATGGGGGCCATGGAGTCGGCGAGCGGAAGGGCGTCAGCGCCTCGCGCCGACATGGTGATGCAGGACGCGCCGTCACCGGAGCCCGAAGCGAAAGAAGCGGATGACGCCGCGCCCGCCAAATCCGCCGACAAGGATTCGAACGCCAAGAACGACGACGGCGGCGACGGTGGTGGGATCAGCCTGCGCCCCTGGACGCCCGACACGCCGTACCTTCGCGCGCTCAAGGCCGCCTCGGCGACCGAGCGTCTTCAGGTCTACTTGACGCAGCGCGCGGAGTTCGGGACCGCGCCGAGCTTCTTCCTCGACGTCTCGGACTGGTACCGCGGCGAGAAGGACGACGCCATG
>JADMJS010000439.1 GCA_018780435.1 Myxococcales bacterium | reverse complement strand
GGCCGAGCACGACGCCACGCTCCCCCTCGGAGGCCGGCCCTGGCCGCGCCTCCCTGATCGCTGCGCTCGAAACCGGGGCCATCGACGATCATCACCCCAAACGACGCCGCCGGTTGAACCGGTTCAAGTGCGAGTTTGAACGCCACCGCAAATGTCCCCCGACGCCGTGTCCGCTGCCGTGCCGCCACGAGCGAACGCAGGGCCGATCGAGCGTCGAGGGCAGCTCACCGCGCCACCGGCCGCGCGTGCGGCACCGCCCTCGCGGCCTCCTGGTAGTCTTCGAGCGAGAGCGGCGCGACGAGGCCGCCCGAGCCCTTGACCGTGCTGTAGAGCGAGCGATCGAGGTAGGCGCGGGTGAAGTGGGCTTCCGTCTCGAGGGTGGCGTCGAGGTCGTAGCGGAGGCGCTTCTCGAGGCCCTTCAGCGTCGTCTTCGGGGGGCGCGGGAGGGCGTGGCGCAGGTCGCCGGCCCGTTGGAAGTGGGTCTTGAAGGCGTCCGGGCCGAAGCGCGCGAGGTGGAGCAGCGTGTGGTGGGTCGAGTTGGCGCCGGCCCACGGGTAGGGGTGGAGCGCGAACTCGGCGCTGATCCGGTTTACGTCGGCGTCGATGCGCGCCGTGTCGTCGGCGCTGCGGGAGGGGACCGTCTCGGTGTACTGGGCGTAGAGGCGGAGGTCGTCGCCGCGGGCGAAGTAGACCTGGTCGATGCCGTAGGCGGCGGGGTTCTGGGCGATGGCCGAGCCGCGTTCGAGGCCGAAGCGGCCGACGATGAAGAGGCTCACGTGCGCCTTCTCGGCGTCGATCCAGGCGACGGTCTCGAGCGCTTCGTCCACATTTTCGGTCGGGTGGTCGGTGAAGGTCATCCACTCGGTCGCGATCCCGGCGGCGGCGAAGGCGCGGTTGACGCGCGTCAGGGTGTCGCGATCGGTGCCTTTTCGAATGAGGCTGAGGATGCGGTCCGAGCCCGACTCGATCCCGAACGCGGCCGCGGCGAGCCCGGCGGCCTTCAGCCGTTCACAGCGCTCGGGCGTGAAGTACTTCTCGATCTTGAGGTCGCTCGACCACGTGATGCGCAGATCGCGGGCGAGGAGCGCGTCGGCGAAACGCACGGCGTAGGACGGCGAGAGCACGTCGCAGGAGAGGTAGACGTGGCGGGTGTCGTGCTTCTGGCACAAGGCCTCGAGCTGGGCGGCGGCGACCTCGGGCGCGATCTCGCGGTAAGTGGCGGTCGCGGTCTCGGCGAGTCCGTAGTAGCAGAAGGAGCACTTTCCCCAATAGCAGCCGCGTGTTGGCGCGTAGAGGAGGGTGCGCTCCGGCGCGAGGTAGGCGTCGAGATCGAGGTCGTCGAAACGCGGCGCCGGGCTCTCCCGGACGTCGAGGGTCCATCGCGGGCCGGCCTGCACGGTGTCGAGAGAGTCGCCGGCACCGCGGCTGATGAGGTTCGGGACCGTCTTCAGGGCGGCGGCACGTTCGGGGCCATCGGGCGGGAGCGACTCGAGCAGGCCGGCGAGCGCTTCGAGCGTCTTCTCGCCTTCGAAGATGCCGAGAGCATCGACGTGCTCGAGGAGGCGGCGCTGCTCGGCCGGCGTCATGTGGACGGCGACTTGGTGGAGCGCGGGGCCGCCGAAGAGCAGGAGGACATCCGGGCGGAGCCGACGCAGCGCACCAGCGAGCGCCACCGCTTCGGGAAACTGCGAGGGGAAGACGATGGAGATCCCGACGAGGCGTACGTCTGCGGAGAGACAACGGGCGAAGCCGTCGTAGAGCCCGTCGAAGGGGCCGAGGCGCTCTCGAGCGTAGGTCGCGAGGAGGTCGAAGCTCCAGGGGACCGTGTGGTGGACGACGTGGTTCCACCCGTAACGAAAGGGGAAATGGGCGGCCGAGAGCGCCTCGAAGAGGGCGTCCGACCGGAGCCGCGCCCAGCTGTAGGCGAGGGGATCGTAGAAGCGCTCGCGGTCCCGGAAGACGTCGATCGGGCTCGGATCGGCGCTGAGGACTGCCTTCATCGCGCTGCGTGCGGCGCCGAGGGCGGCTAGCTCGCGCTGCGACTCGAAGTCGAGCGCGTCCATGGCGTCGAGCGCGAGGATCCGCTCGCTCATGCGCGTCGCGAGCGCCTCGACCCGGGCGGCGTCCCACAGCCAGTGCGCCGCCTCGACGTTCAGGTCGACGACGCGCGTGGCGATCCCATGGGCGTCCAGCCAGCCGGCGAGGGTCGGCAGGCTCGGGTACGGTTGCGTCGGATCGGCCAGCGGCGGGTGGACGAGCACGATCGCCGGGTGAGTACGGAGTCCAGTCACGGGCGGTCCTCCGCCTGGCGCGCCGCAGCGAGCGCGTGAACGAGCGCCCAGTCGGCCTCCGTGTCGATGTCGAGGCTCTCGAGCGCCGGCGTCGGGAAGAGGACAGGCGCACGCCCGATGCGGCCCCCGGCGGCGTGAAAGGAGGCGCGATCGAAGAGGTAGAGCGTCGAGTTCTCTTGATAGACCGGGGCCAAGGCCTGCGTCGGGACGAGGCGCGCCGGATCGTGATTCCAGGCGACGCCGTCTGCGTCGTAGAAACGCGCGTGGTGGGCCGTGACGCCGAAGAGGGAGTCACGGCCGGGTGGGCGGGCGTCCCAGGCGGCCAGAGCGCCCCGCAGAGTCTCCGCGCTGAGCAAGGGGGAGGTCGCGTGGACCATGAGCCAGAGCGCGCCCTCCGGCCCCGCGTCGATATGCGCCGCGATGAGCGCGTTCGCGGTGACGTCGTGGCCGAGGAGGTCGGCGCGGCGCCGGACCACGCGGAGGCGCGGGTCGACCGGGAGCCCCGTGAGGCGCTCGGGTACGTCGGTGTCGATGAGCAGCTCGGAGGTCTCGGGCAGCGCGAGGACCGTGTCTAGGATCCAGCGATAGAGCGGGCGATCGCCGAGGAGGCGGAAGTTCTTGCCGGGGACACGCTCGGACTCGCCCTTCAGGATGAGGAACACGCGCAGGAAGCGGCTCATGAGCGGGCCTCTCGGGGGCCGAGTAGCGACAGCAGCGCCAGTCTCACGGCGCCTTCGCCGACCGCCGAGGGGGCGGGTGGGGCCTCGCCCGGGATAGTATAGGCGGGATCGTAGTCGGCGAAGCGCCGCGGCCAGTCGGGCGCGTCGTAGAAGCGCGTGATCGCGTCGTAGTCGAGCTCGCCGGCGCGCGTCACCCACGGGATGAGGCCGTCTTCGAGGAAGCGGTAGAAGTCGTGGGGGACCGTGTCGAGCCCCGGGACGTAGACCGACGGGACGCCGAAGCGCAGCACCGTCAGGTGGCAGCTCGAGTTCCCGGCGACGACGAGGTCGCAGGCGGCGGCGTCCTCGGTCAAGATCGACTCGCCGCCGGAGATCTCGAGGTGGCGCAGTGTGGGCTTCAGCCGAAGCGCGGCGGGGTCTCGGATCACCGTGTTCGGGTGCAGCCGCACGATGAGTCGCTCTGGCTTCAGCGCGGCCTCGATCTCGAGGACCCTCGCCCAGAACGACGGCCAGTCGACCAAGATGGACGCGAAGACCCCGACGACGAGGCCGCGCGACGGTGGGCGCTTCTCCCGCATGGGGCGCAGCTCACCCTCGGCGCCCTTGAAGACGACGAGGCCGCGGACGGGGCCGGCGCGTTCGTAGACCCTCCGGAGGGCGGGGCCGTCGAGGAGCGCCAAGTCGACGTCGAGCGGCGGCGGGCCCTCGGGGAGGTGGCCATGAGTGATGTAGACCACGCGCCGCCCGAGCGCCCGAGCCGCCGCAGCGACGCCCATGGCGTAGGGGTTCGAGTCGGACGAGACGAGCACGGCACGCACCCCCTGGCCGTGCGCCGAGGCGAGCTCGCGATGTGCCCGGAGGTAGTAGCCGAGCGTACTCGCGACGCGGCAGGCGACGAGGAAACCATCGCGGCGGTCGTGCCGCTCTACGGTTCGCCACAGGGGGCCGAGCCGGCTCGGACGGCGGACGATCGCACCTGCGGCGGCGGCCGTGGCCCGCAGCGTTCGGAGGGTCGGGCGCGGGCGGAGGCGCATCGCGGCGACACGTAGCTCGGGCGCTGCGCGTTGAACGAACTCGAACTGCCGCTCTTCGTTCCGATAAGCGGCGACGCTCCAGAGGTCGGCGTCGGCGTCTGGCGCGTCGAGGCCGAGGAACGCGATGACCCCGTAGCCGGCGATGGCGAGGGTGGAGAGGGGTGTGCCTTGGACGGGCCTATAGGCGGCGAGGACCGCGCTGACCGTGCGGCGATGGCCCGCGAGGTAGGCGAACATCGCCTGTCGGAAGGGCTGTCGGTCTTTGAACGCGACCACGCGAGCAGCGCGCGCGAGGCTCCAGCCGCCGCTCATGGCTCAGGTCACGACGTCGAGGAGGGACGCGGCCGGCTGGTGGCCCGAGAGGCCGGCGATGGCGGCGCGTCCCATGGCGAGGGTCGAGGCGTCGGAGGACCCCGCGAGGTGCGCCGAGAGTCGCACGTTAGCGAGGCCGAGCAGCCGGCTGCCGGTCGGGGGTTCGGGGTCGAAGACGTCGAGCGCGGCGCCTGCGAGGTGGCCGCCGATGAGCGCGTCTTCGAGGGCGGCGGCGTCGACGACTTCGCCTCGCGCGGTGTTGAGGAAGAGGGCGCCCGGCTTCATTCGTGCGAACGCGGCGGGGTTCATGAGGCCGCGGGTACGCGGCGTGAGGGGGACGTGCAGGCTGACGACGTCGGCGGTCGCGAGCAGCGTGTCGAGATCGACGGGCGTAACGGCTTCGTCGCGGTAGAAGTCCGGGTAGTCGCGGATGTCGTGCGCGATGACCGTCGCGCCGAAGCGCCGGAACACGCGCGCGACGGTCTTGCCGACGTGACCGCAGCCGATGAGCCCGATGGTGCACGACCCGAGGGAGCGGCCGACCCGGAGCGGGAAGCGGCCGGCGCGGACCTCGGCGTCGGAGGTGTGCAGGTGGCGAAGCAGCTCGATGGTGCGCGCGAGCACCACCTCGGCGACGGCGGGTGCGTTGACGCCGGGGGTCCAGCCGATACGGACACCGCGGCGGTCTAGCGCCGGCAGGTCGATTCGGTCGAGCCCGACGCCGAACTTGGCGATGACGCGTACCGATGGGCACGCCTCGAGGAGCGCGTCGTCGATGCGCTCAAGGCCGACGATGGCACCGTTAACGGCACGGAGAAAGGCAAGGAGATCCGGGCCTTGGAGCTGGTGGCCGCTGTCGTTGAAGCAGGCGTCCGGGAAGGACGCGAGGAGCTCCGCCCGCAAGATCGGGTGCGCGCTGAAGGAGCGCGAGCAGACCGCGACCTTCATCCCGGTGGCTCCGCTCTCGCGAGTCGAGGGTCGTGTCCGCCGGACAAGAGGCGGTCGAGGTACATCGTGACGCCGTGTTTGACGACCATGTGGAGGTCTTCGCACGGGCCGTACTCGCCGCGTTCGGAGGGCACGTGGATGGCGATGTCGGCGCGCCCCTTGAGGAGGCCCCCATCGAAGCCGGTGAGGCCGGCGACTCGGGCGCCGGCGCGCTGCGCGGTCTCGACGGCCGCGAGGATGTTCGGGGAGTTGCCGGAGGCGGAGATGGCGACGAGCAGGTCGCTGCCGGTAATGCGACCGTCGAGCTGGCGCGCGAAGGCGTGGTCGTAGCCGTAGTCGTTGGCGGCGGCGCTGAAGGCGGCGATGTTCGACGAGAGACAGACGGCGCGGAACGGGTTTGTGCTGAGCCGAAGGGTGCCGACGAGATCGCTCGCGAAGTGTTCGGCGGTCGAGGCGCTGCCGCCGTTGCCACAGGTCCACACGGTGCCGCCGGACGCGCGCACGGCGAGCAGGGCGTCCACGAGGTCGCCGACCGGGGCCGGATCCATGGCGCTCAAGATCGCCTGAACGCGGCTGGCGTACTCGCGAAAGAAGTGGGCGGCGGCATTCAAGGGGCTCTCGGTCCTGGCGGCGTCCGGGGCGTTGGCGGGGCACGGCAGCCCTTCCGGCCGCAAGTTACCCGTGGTGGAGGGGGCGCGTCCATTGTTCGTGCGCCCGGACGGCAACGTGGGTGGGGTGATCGCGCCCGGCTCGGGTCAGGTCACCCGGTCGCAGGCGGCGTAGATCGCGTGCACGAGGGTGAGGGCCGCGGTGGCGTCGGCGTATTGGCCCGCGGTGATCGGTGCGCCGCTTTCGACGGCGTTGGCGAACTCGCGGGTGTCATGGGCGACCGCGAGGTCCTCGGTGAAGACCTGACGCGTCGGTTCGGCGCCGGGCCGGTGCACGATGAGGGTCTCGGGCGCGTAGCTGCGGCTGCTCGTGAGGAGGCCGTCGAGGGTCAGGGCCCCGCGTGCGAAGATCAGCTCGAGGCGGAAGCGATGGGGCCACTCGCGGGCGGAGCTCTGGAGCTGGACTGGCTCGCCGTGCGGCCCTTCGAGCAGACCCATGACGCCGGTCTCGGAGCCCGGTGGCCCGTCGCGGAGGGCGTGCTTCGTGGTCAGCTCGCCGACGAAGAGTCGAAGTAAATCAAGGAGATGGATTCCCTGATCGAGCAGGATGCCGCCGCCGGATCGGGCGGGGTCGACTCGCCAGGAGCCGGGGGCGCCGAGGCTACTCTTGGCGTAGAGCCCGCGCGCGGCGCGGAGGGGGCCGAGGGACCCGTCGGCCACGACCGCCTGAGCGGCGCGTACCGAGGCGTGGTGGCGGTGGTCGAAGCCGTACTTCAGAACCCGCCCGCGCTCGCGGGCGAGGGCGTCCAGCCCGGCGAGCTCGTCCGGTCGCGTGGCCGGCGGTTTCTCGCAGAGGACGTGGAGGCCGCGGGAGAGGGCCGCGCGCGTGAGCGGAGCGGCGAAGGCGGTTGGCACGCCGATGATGGCCGCGTCCAGGTGCACGGCGCTGTTGAGCGCGTCCCAGCTCGGGTAGCAGCGATCCGGCGGGGCGAGGCGCGCTGCGGCGGCGAGATCGGGGTCGACGGCGGCGGCGACGGACCAGCCGGGCAGGGCGGCGACGGCGGCCGCACGGCGTGCCCCCATCTGCCCACAGCCGACGATGGCGACGTAGCGGGTCACTCGGGTCTGGCGAGGGCAGCCGGGCCGGCGAGCGCGGCGCGGCGCAGGAACGTGAAGTCGACGCCGAAAGGCAGGAACTGATAGCCGTCGGCGATTCGGGCGCTCAGCCCCACCGGATCGGGTTCGACTTGGTGGTAGCCGGCGGGGACGCCGAGCGTCTTGGCCGTGGACAGGACGGCGGCGACGGCGGCTTCGACCGAGGGGTGGGTCAGCTCGCCCGGCACGCCCAGCGACGCGGAGAGATCGTAGGGGCCGATGAGGTAAGCCGTGACGGCGGGGTGGGACAGGATCTCGTGCGCCCGTTCGGCTGCGAGCGCGTGTTCGATCTGGGGGATGAGGACGGCTCGTGCCGCGAAGCTGTCGACGTACTGCCGAAAGCCACCGCCGTAGGCCTGAGCGCGACCGAGGCCGACGCCTCGAGTGCCCCGCGGCGGATAGAACATCGCGGCTTCGAGGCGCTCGACGTCGGCCCGCGAGGTGACCATGGGGGCGATGATCCCGTGGGCGCCGGCGTCGAGGACGCGCTTGATGAGGGCTGGGTCGTGATCGGTGAGTCGGACCAGCGGGACGACGCCGGCGAGCTCGACGACGCGGAGGATGGCTTCGGTTGTCTCGAGGGTCGTCGTCGTGTGTTCGAGGTCGACGACGAGGAACTCGTAGCCGATGCCGCAGAGCAGCTCGGCGACGGCGGGGCTGCCGAGCGAGAGCCAGGACCCGAGGCAAGGTCGGCCGTCTCGCAGCCGGTCGTGGAGGGACGGCGGTGGGTGCTGCACGCCTCGAAGCTACGGACTGGGCCGGGGGGCGTCAACCGGGGTGGGGACGGGGGCCAGCACCATTTCTTCGCGAACCCGGGCGCTTCGGCTAATGTCCCGGCTCGTGGACTCCTTCGACATCATCAACGTCGTCTTGGTCGTGGTGCTCTCGAGCGTCGTGGGCTTCGTTCTGTACAAACTGAACAGCGCCGTCCGCCTCCTGAACAACCGGCTCAACATCATCTC
>JADMJS010000582.1 GCA_018780435.1 Myxococcales bacterium | reverse complement strand
GTGGGGTCGGGGTAAATAATTTGATTTTAATTCGGTTCGGACGGACGGACGAGGGTTTTTTTTCACTTCTGCGAGAGGATCTCGATCTCGAACACGAGGGTGGCATTTCGGGCGATCGACCAAGCCGACAGGCCATCCGGATAACCATACTTGCCAGGGATGGTGAGCTCGGCTGTCTCACCGACACGCATCGTCATGCAACCATCGTCCCAGCCGCGGATGACCTTGCCCATGCCGGCCTGGTAGGTGAAGGCCTTCTGGCCCGGGTCCTTGGTGGACCAGAACTTGACCTTCTTGCCGTCGACGAGCTGCTGGCCGAGCGCGTGCACGGTGATGGAGCGGCCGGTCTGCACGGGCTCGCCCGTGCCTTGCTTGATCACGACTTTGGTGAAAGTGGCGGTGGCCATGTTATAGAGGGCAGAAACAGTCAAACGTTGTTCAGAAGAAACATGAGCTCTTACAACCGCAATTACGTTGCGGCGCGAGTGGCTCGCTCTGCGATGGTGCCGAATGACGTGGCGCTGTCGGCCGTCAACGAGTTCTTTGACGCGTTCATCGTGTTGAAGAAGGCCGCGGAAGACTGGACAGCGCACCAGCTCTCGCCGTCGCCGCTCGTCGACGCCGTGTGGCACACGGTGCTGCTCGACACGGTCGCCTACGCCGAGCTGTGCGGCAAGAACTTCATCCACCACCGCCCGTCTGGTGCGAACGAACATGAGAAGTACGCGAGAGAGGCGCGCTACAAGAGGACCATCGAGCTGTACAAAAAGACGTTTGGTCGCGACCCCGATCCGCGCATTTGGCGCGGCGAGGGCGAAGAGGACGAGGAGGTCGAGGAGGTCGAGGAGGACGAGGAGGACGAGGAGGACGAGGAGGACGAGGACGATGAACCGTCATCTTCATCGTCGGAAGAGGTCGCGGTTGTGGCCACCACCGACCGCAAGCGCTCGCTTCCGGCCTCGGCTGCAACGGCAGCGCAGCCGCCGCGGTCTCGCGCGGCGCGAAAGTGAAATGAAATCTGCTTCAAACATGGAACACTTTGAGGCGCTCCTGCACGGCGCCGCGGCACACGGGGCACTGCGCGACATCTTCGGCGCAGTCGGCGCAGCAGCACACGTGCCCGCACGGCACAAACGCGGTCGACCGCTGCGCGTCCAAGCACAGCACGCACTCGTGCCGCGCCGCCGCCTGCGCCTGCGCCGCGGCGTCGGCTCGCTGCAGCTCCTGGCCGACGCTCGCCACCACGTGCGCCATCGCCGGTCGCTGCTGCGGATCCGCCGCCCAGCACCGCTTCATCAGGTCGGTGAGCGCGGCGGGCAGCGACGCCGGATCGGGTGACGGTCGCGCGTTGCGCATGACGACAGCAAGCGGCACCTGCGCTGCCTGTAGGTTGCCGTGCGGCTTGGCCGCCGCAAACAGCTCCCACAGCAGCACGCCAAACGAGAAC
>JADMJS010000638.1:37638-38308 GCA_018780435.1 Myxococcales bacterium | reverse complement strand
GGATCCAGCGGGGCGCGAGCGCGTCGTGGTCGGTAACCGCTTCCGACTCGGCTCGTCGCTCGAGACCGCGGTGGACCTGTACGTCTTCGACAAGCGGCTGCGGCTGCTCATGCTCGACGCGATAGAGCGCGTCGAAGTTGGGGTGCGTGTCGGCGTGGCGCTCACCCTTGGCAAGAGAGGGCCGTGGGTACACCGCGACGAGAAGCAGGTTCAGCACGGCTTCCGCGGCAAGCTGCATCAGGAATGGCTTGAGAAGCTAGACAAGAACGCGAGGGAGGGGATGACTTCCTTGTCCATCATCGCGAGAAATACTCGGATCCACTCCCGATCTGGGTTGCCATCGAAGCATGGGACTTCGGGATGCTGCTGCGACTCTTCGGCGGGCTCCAATACACGGACCAGGAGAAGGTGTCCAAGCGCTTCGGTGTCCCTCGTCCTGCGCTCCTCGAGAGCTGGCTGCGGGCCATCGGCCTCGTCCGGAACATCTGCGCCCATCACGCTCGCCTGTGGAATCGGGCGCTCGCCTTCGGACCCAGCGCGCCAAAGCAGTCCGAGCTTCCGGAGCTCCGGCACTTCTCCAATGCGCCCGGTGCGCCCAACCGACTGTACTCGGTGGACGCGATTCTCCAGTTCCTGCTCCGTCGCGTTCACGACTCGTCGACCTGGTCCA
>JADMJS010000638.1:0-37586 GCA_018780435.1 Myxococcales bacterium | reverse complement strand
GAAGTCGGTCGGAGTACCATTGAGCACGAGCGGCCACACCAGGGTCGTCCGGTCATCGGTGTATGATTCCCGGCGCATAATATATTTGATTGCATCGCATTGATTGTGGATACTTTTTGTTTGATGCCAATAAATGATTAGCGGGTGAGTGATCGGAGTGACCACTGGTATTACTCTGCAATCGCAAAGCGGAGGTCGTCATCCCCCCACCGGCGACATGTTCTCGGCGGTGCTACTATCAGCTCTCCCGGCTTTCGCTCTCGGGCAAGTCCGAAGACATACTTCCCGTATTTCGAGGACTTGGCCCGAGCCGGGCGGGGATGCGGCGCGAGGAAAACCGAACCACTTATTTACGACCGAGCCCTAGGCCCGTCGCTCAGGGCGAGATGAAGACCGCGTCCTCGGCCCAGCTCTGCCAGTCCCACGGGTCGTAGGTGTCCCAGAAGTCGAAGTTGTCGACCGTGACACCCGGCTTCAGGATCCGGCGCACCGTGAGGAGCGGCGACGGCGAGATGAAGGGCGAGATCCCCTGAATGGCCATGAGGTTCGGGTAGGTGACCTCCTGGGATTGCGCCTCGACGACCGTCCACCAGACCGGGAAGTCGAACGCGGTGATCTCGATGAAGTTGAAGGTCGGCAGCGCTCCCGGCAGCGTGTCCCACTGGACGTGGTACTCGAAAGCGCCCCCGCTGAGCGAGGTGACGGCCGGGTCGTGCAAGCGAGGGAAGCTGAGCATGGGCCCCAGCGTCACGGCTTGTGAGCCCGCGGCAATGGCGCCGACCTCGGGATCGTCGAGGAAGGCGACGCCACGGAGATCGCCGGCGTGAGACTCGCTGGTGCCCCGCGCCCACCCGAGTCCGTCCCACGTGAGGAGGGCGCCGCGAGCGCCGACGGCGGCCGCTCGTCCGTCGGCCGCGAGCGCGATGGCGTGGAGCGTCACGACGGAGCCCGACTCGTGGCGAGTGACCGCACCAGGGCCGGTGCGGTGGAGGATGGTGCCGAGCGCGCCGACGATCCACACGTCGGACGCGGATCGGCCGGCTATGGCGTTCAGGGCGATGCCTTGCCCGTTCGTGAGCGACTCACTGGCCCAGACGCCGGTGAGGCGGTCGAAGGTCCACAGGAAGCCGTCGTCGCCGACCGCCCAGAGCGCCGTAGGCGCGGGGCAATAGGCGCCGCGGAAGGCGACGGGCGGCGTGTTCGGAAGCGGGTGCCAGCCCGTCTCGTCGCGATAGAGTGCCGTGCCCGTGCCGACCGCGAAGCTGTGATAGGGCCCCGTGCCGCAGGTCGCCGCGAGGTCGGCCGTGGTGCCGGACGGCTCGGCGAGCCACTGGGCCCCGTCGAAGGCCACGATCGTGCCCCCGTCGCCGACCGCAAGCGCGAAGTTGGGGCCGGCGCCCGAGACGCCCCGGAGGGTCGCGGAGACGGGCGAGAACTGCGGGAACCAGGCGCCGCCCTTGCGGTGGGCGATGCGGCCGCGGGCGCCAACGGCCCAGAGACGGTCGTCGCCGATACCCCAGAGGCTGAAGAGATCCTCTTCGATTCCACTGGCTTGCGCCTTCCACGAACCGTCGATCAGGTTGAAGAGCGTGTCGGTGTCGAGGATCTTGACGCGGTGGGCCTGGGTTCCGCTGATCTCGAACTGTTGGCCAGTGACCTCCGCGAGGAACTCGTAGCTGACGCCGTCGAGCTTGCCGCCGAGGTTCTCCGGCTGCCGATCGAGCAGGAAGTCACCGACGCCGGCCCGGGTCTCGTCGCGGACCGTCCAGTAGCCCTCGGCGCCGAAGTCGAGCGCGACGCGGAAGCGGACGTTGGTGGGCACTTCGACGCCGAACACGTCCATGTAGGAGAGTGGCGCTCCGTCGAGGCGCACGGGGACGTCCTTGCGCAAGGGAATGTCGAGCATCACGTCGAGCCCGGTAATGACGTCGCCCGACTTCATGTCGAGGCTGCGGGCGACGCCCATCGCGAGCGGTACGAAGGAGCCCGAGAGGTCGTTCTCGTCGCGGACGACTCCGCCGAGGCAGATGACGGCCAGCGGCCCGAAGCGGGTGTTCATCTTGTAGTAGGCGTTGGCGTCCGCCCACGCCTTGGTCGCGTCACCACCGAGGATGATCTGTCCCGGGTCCGGGATCGGATTCTCCCAGAGGGCGTGGTTCGTCGTAACGCAATAAGCCGCACGGCGACCCGGATCGGGGATGCACGCTGCCGACCCACTAACGCCCGCGCCACACGCGTAGCCCTCGGGGCACTCGGTGTCGTTCTGGCAGGAGAGCGCACAACGCGGCCCCTCACCGGCGATGTCGAAGCACTGATAGCCGTCGCCGCAGTCGGCGGCATCGGCGCACGGCGCACAACTCGCGGTGCCGTCGACGCCCACGAGGCCCTTCTGGGCCATGTAGGAGCACGGCTTCGGCGGGGGGACGATGTACTTGCCGAGGCCCAGGACGCGGCCCTCAATGGTCGGCGTGACGAGCGGTTCACCACCACCACCGCCGCCGCCTCCCGAGGAAGGCGGTGAAGGCGGGTAGAAGGGGATGAGGTGGACCGTGACGTTCTCTGTGTCGTACTCGACTACACTGTAAGCCGTATAATCGAGCTTGGAGGCCGTCACCATCTGCGGACCTTCGAGGCCGATCCCCGAGAAGATGATCTGCCCACGGTCGTCGGTGAAGCCCTGATACGGGGTCGACGGGTCGCTACCGAGCATCACGAAGGCTGCCGCCACCGGCTCCGTCGTGGTCAGGTCGAGCACCGTGATGTTCATGGCGCCGCGGATGGCCGGTCCCCACGACCCGCCGTAGGGCGAGGTGGGGTCGAAGTAGGTGTACGCGTCGCCGAGGAGCTGCGCGCCCTCGGCGTGCGCGGGAGACGCGGTCCAGGCCAGGCGAACGTCGACCGTGGAAGGCTCGTCCGCCCGAATGCTGCGAGCCCGAATCTCGGTCGGGGAGATGACCTCGATGTTCGGGAGCACCTTATTGGCGAACTTCACCTCAGTGGCCGCGTCGAAGCCCGAGCCGTAGAAACGCAGGAGCGTGCCACCGGCGATCCCGCCCGTGTTCGGCTGAACCGCGTAGAGGACCGGACCGCCGGGCGCCGTGTAGGTGAAGCCGGCGTGGAGCGTCACGTCGACGCCGGCGCCGCTGACCCGCACGGGGACCGCGCCCGGGCTGCCCACGGGCGTGCGGACCACCAGCTTGTCCGGCGAGGCGTCCACGATGATGGCCGGCACACCGCCGAAGAGGACCGAGGCCCCCTCGGGAAAGCCCTCGCCCGTGAGGGTGACCAGCTCGCCGCCCTGGGTCGAGCCGGTGCTCGGCGCCACGCCATCGATGGCCGCCGTGCGCGTGTAGACGAAGGGCGACGGCGCCGTGAGGGTCGCGCCATCGACGCTCACGACGATCGGGGTCTCGCCCTCGCCTTCAGGGGTGCGTACCACGAGTGTCGTGCCGTCGAAGTGAACGAGCGGGGCCGGGAGACCGCCGAAGCGCACTTCCGGCGTCCCGAACACGCCGGAGAGCCCGAACGCGACCATCGTACCGCCCGACTCGGGGCCGGTGAGCGGCCAGACGGTGTGGAGCACGGGCGTCATGCCAGCGTCGACAAACGCGAACGCACTCGGCGCGACGGCCTCGCCGTCCGCGGTCACGACGGAGACGTCCACGACACGGGCCGGTTGGGCCGAGACACGCGCCACGACGCCGTCTTCGCGTACCGAGACGATAGTGACCTCCACGTCACCGAAGCTGAGCCGAGCCGACTTCGAGAGCCCGGGGCCGATGAGGGTCACGAGCGTCGTGGCGGTGGTGCTGCCCATGGACGGCTCGATGAGGTCGATGCGCGGCGCTTCGGCGTAGCGGTAGGCGCCGTGGGCCGTCGCGTTGGTCCAATCGGTGAACACGAGGACGTCGACGTTGCCGGCGCGGCTACCGGGCGGCGCGATCCCGAGGATGGTGCGGCCATCGACGACACGGCTGTCGACGAGGAGCCGGCCGTCGATCAGGACCCGCGTCTCCTTGGTGAAGCCTTCGCCGTGGACCGTCACGGCAGTCCCGCCTTCCCGCGGCCCGAAGGCCGGGTCGAGCGTGTCGACTCGGATTGCGTCTTTGAACTTGAAGGCGTTGAGGCGTACCGACTCCGCGCCATCCTGGCGCACGATGCGGAGGTCGACCGGCCCGGGCGCGTGGGCGGGGGTGCGGACGTGGACCACGTATTCCGAGAGGACGTCGACTTCGGCGGCGAGCGTGCTGCCGAAGTAGACCTTCATGCCATCCTGGTAGCCCTCGCCCGCGATGGTGACGAGCTCCGCGCCGCCCGTGCGGCCTTGCACGGGGTCGAGGCTCGTGATGCGGAGGTCGTTCTCGACGGGCTCGGGATCAGGGATGACCTGGCCCGAATCGTCCGTCGTGTCGGGCTCCGGGACCACGCCGTCTGTGCCGTCCACTTGGTCTTCGATGAGCTCGCGAGCGAGATCCGCGCAGCCGGTGAGGCCGATGCCGAACGCGAGAGCGACCGTGAGGCGCAGAGTCCGGGAGCTGAGGGGCGTCATCCACATGGGGCTTTGTGTCCTTCGGCGCGTGGGGCGATCACGCGAAGTCGCCGTCCCGGGAGGGAGCGGTGGAGGTGCGCGCATTGCAATAATTACGCCGGGCCGTGTGGCTCTCCGAGTCCCCATGTATCGAACGCCGGACACCCAAACAACATGTTCTGATTCCAAGCGGTTGCGGCGCTCCCAAGCGGGGATGACGCGGTCGCACAGGCGCCTGAGCCCCCCGGTGGGAGTGTTGAATTCCTCTACACTGAACGCGTCGGGCCGTGCCGGAATTGACGGTGCCGCACGGGCTCGTGACGGAGGTCAGTCGGCGGGTTCTTCGAAACGCCACGCGATACGCGCCGCGTCGAGTCCCGCCGTCACCGCGGCGCGGGCCGCTTCCTCCGGTCCTTTGCAGGTCAGCTCGAAGATGGTGCTGGCACGTCGTATCGCGTGAAGGCGGGCCGACGCGACACCGGGGAAGCCGGCGAGGATCGGTGCGAGCTCGAGACGTTTGGCGATGGGGCCGCCAACCTCGAGCGTGACTCGAAAGCGACCCTCGGCCGCGGCGTCGCCCGCGCCAGCGAGCCCGGCCAGCAGCGCGTCGACACCGTCGATCGCTTGGCTGAGGAGCAGCTCGCGCGCCTTGGATTGGGCTTCGGCGAGCGTCGGCGCAAAGCCATCGACGGACAGGGTGAGCGTCCCGAGGACCTGGGCTCGCGCGCCGAGCACGGTCCATCGAAGCTCGGCGCGTGCGTTCACGGCGACGAGGCCGAGGGCGGGCTCTCCGGCGCGCGTCTCGTAGCGGACCGTCCCGGCCAGGGCTTCGTCCGCGTCGAGGGCGCTCGCGACGTTGGCCACATCCGACGCACGTAGCCCCGGTCGACGGAAGCTCTCGTGGAGGCCGTCGGGGCCACAGCGGTCGATAGTGACGCGCCCGTGGCGCACAAGGTGGGGGAGCAAGGCGTCGATGAAGGGGAGCTCGGCGCGAGGCCCACAGTGCCACCAGAAGCGCGGACCGCCTTCGAGCCGCTGCTCCTCGACGAGCACGACGAGGCGTTCACCGCCGAGCGCGGGGACGGCCGACAGGACCGCCATGGTCGCGACCAGCGCGGCCATGGCGCGTTGCCCGTTCGCACGCTGTGGGGTCACGGCGGTACCTCGGGAGTGGGCGGCGCCTCGGGAGTGGGCGGCGCCTCGGGAGTGGGCGGCGCCTCCGGGACGGGCGGCGCCTCGGCCCACGTCGCTTCGAGGAGCGCGACCTCAGGCGGCAGCTCGCCCGGCCGCGAACGCGGGCGCTTCAGCGCCTCGAACGCGGACTTGCGGCGGGAGTCTGTCGCGACGACGAGACGCCCCCAGACGCGCTCTCGGAAGGGCGGCTCGGAGATCGGCTCCATGAAGGTGGCCGCGTAGGTCCGAGCGAGGAGGCGAGTCGGTCGACGCTGGCACAGGGCGACGCGCTCCTCCGCACCCTCGGCGAGAGCGACCTCATAGGAGGTGTTCTGGAAGGGGCCGGTGAGCCCGGTCTCGACATGGTAGACGGTCCACGGGGTCACTTCGACCTCGACGCTCGCGCCGTTCCAGTGGAGGCGGTAGTAGCCCGGCACGAGCTGTAGTGCGCTTCGCGTCGCCTCGGGGCTGCCCGCCCGTGCGACGATGGGACCGTCTCCCACCGGGGGCCGCACCGACGCATCGAGCGCGGCGCTCCACGTCGCACATGCGTCGGCGGGTTGCTTAGACGTGGGCTCGACCTCAATGCGGACAAGGCCCGTCGGGACCACGGTCGCCTTCCCGGCGCGGACGGCGACCCGGAGTCGGTTCGCGTCCGCCCGTTCGGTGCCGACTTCGACGAGATACTGTCCTTCGCTGAGGATGATGGGCTCATCGAGCGTGTAGCCGCCGTCGTCGGCGCCGCTCCGGAGCATGGACCCGCCCGACGCGTGCACCCAGACCCGCACAGGGGCGAGCCCGGCCTCGGCAGCAGCCTTGGCGTTCAGAAGGGACGGAACCACGAGGGTGCCGGTCGTGTCGTCAGCCCGCGCGGATCGTGGGCCCACGAGGACCCACGTGGCCGCGCAGAGCAGGACCGCGATGGCGCAGCGCGGCGCGACGAACACGAGTCGATTCCAGGGCGGCATGGTGAGGGAGAGCATGCCCGAATGGAACACAATCTGGAAGTAGCGTGATTCCCAACGCCCCGATTCACCGAGGGCTTCGGAAAGCTCGGGTCCGGTGGTAGCTTCCGCGCCGATGCCTTCGACCCGTCACGCCCTCGTCACCGTCTTCGGCGCTCTCTTCATCATCGGCGCCACTGCGTACGGGACGGGTCAGCTCATCGTGCCGAGCCCGCCGCCGACGGCGGTCTCCATTCCACCCGCGTTTGCGGCGTCACCAAAGACCGGCAAGCCGCTCTCATCGATGGTCTGGCTCATCATCGTCGATGGCCTCCGCTACGACTTCGGCTCCGATCCCGAACGCATGCCGCATCACGCGAGGCGCTTTCACGCGTCCACCCACGCTGAGATCTGGGCTTCTCCCGTCTCGATGACCTCCTCGGCGGTGCTGACCTACGGCACCGGTCAACGGGGTGACATCGACCAGATCGTCAACAATGAGACCGGCACCAAGACGGCCTATCACCACCTCCTCCAGAGCATCCGCGACGCCGGTCTGATCTCGGCCGTCACCGGCGACCACTCGTGGTTTCAGCTCTACGAAGGCGCGATGCACCACGCCCACCCGGATCCGGAGGGGGTCGCGCTCGAGGTCGACTACAACGACGAGATATTCGCTGCCGCCCACGGGTTCCTGGAACTGGATCCGAGGCCGAACTTCGTCGTTGCCCACTTCGTCACGCCGGACCACCAGGCTCACGCCTATGGCATCACGGACGACCGGTACCGCGTCCACATGCGCGACTTCGACGCGGCGCTCGAGACCTTGCTCGAGGCCATCCCGGACGACGCGACCGTGTTCGTGACGAGCGACCACGGGGCCACCGACAACGGCACGCACGGGACCGACTCCCCCATTCAGCGTCGATCGCCGATCTTCGCGTACGGACAAGGGGTCGTCGGTGGTGAACGCGCGCTCGCGGACCCACGCGTCCTCGACCAGACGGTGCTCCCGTCGACCTTCGCGGCCCTGCTCGGCATTCCGGCCCCGGCCGCCAGCCGCGGTCACCTCCTCGCCGATTGGCTCGACACGACGCCCGAACACCGAGCTCAGCTCGCCTGCCAAGACCTCGCCCGCTTGCGCGTCTACGCGGAGGCCGAGACCAGCGCCGCGGCCGTCGCCGAGCTGAAGATCGATGGCGCATGCGCCGCGGGCGACTCCGCCACCCAGGTCCTCGCCGCCGAGAGCGCGGCTCGCGACCTCGACGCGCTCATCTCGCGTTCGGGCGTCAAAGGGTCGCCGTGGGGCGTGATGGTCCCTGCCGGCACTCTCCTCCTCTGTATGCTGCTCGGCCTCTGGACGGCGCGCACGCTCTGGGGCCACGGGATGAGGCAGCTCTGGCCGATCGGCCTCGCCTTCGCGGCCCTCCTGTCCGCCACGCTCGCACTCTTGCTCCACCTCGAACGCCTGCCCGGCAACTGGCACGTCCGCCTCTACATCACCATCATGGGGCTCGGCTTCGCGCTCCTGCTCGTGGGGCTCTGGCGCTACCGGAAGACGGCCGCCCTCCTCGATCGCCGGCCCGAGTGGCTCGCCCTTGTCATGCCCGGCCTGCTGGTGCTCACCTACACCCGCACCGCGCAGCCGGTCTCGTACATCGTCTTCGCGATCCTGCTGGTCGCGACACTGGTCTCTGGTGTTCCGCGCGTCGAAGGGAGCCCCGTGGCCGCCAAAGGCCGCTGGCGCCTCCTCGCCAAGCCGTGGGAAGCCGCGATCGCCGTCGTCCTGGTCGCCGCGCTTTGGCGCGTCGGCTTCAAGGGCCAGGACTATCTCTACGGCACGCTGGAGACGCAGCCCACCGCCCTGTTCGTGGTCGCGCTCGTGAGCATCGCCGCGTACGCCATCTTCGCCTGGTACACGGCGCCCACGGGCACGTCGTCGTCGCTCACCATCGTCCTCGGCCTGGTCGCCGGTCTCAGCCTCTGGGCGCGTCGCGCCGCGCCGCCCTGGGTGTGCGTCACGCTCTGGCCTCTACTCTTCATCCTCGGCGCGATCCTGGCGCTGAAGCGGCGGCGACACCACGCCGAGCTCGCCTTCATCGGGTCCTACACCTTCGTCTCGCGCGACGCGGAGCTCCCACTCCTCCTCGCGACCCTCGCCGTCGCCCACATCATCGGTCGGGTCCTCGCGCGTTACGACGCGCTCACGGCCTCCGAATTGGGCCGCCCGCTGGCCCGCCCGTCCGCGGTGCTCTGGGTCATCACCCTGCTCCTGTCTTGGTCGTTCACCCAACGCGTCGCCGTACAGCTCGGCCTCGACTTCACCTACCTCGACTGGGGCGCCGCCGCCTTCCGCGACCCTGAAGCGCCGATCTGGCGCATCGGCCTCGGCATCGCCGCCAAACACATCGTCGCGCGCGGCCTCCTGATCTACGCCATCCTCGCCGCCCTCCCCGCGCCCGTCCGTCCGATGGTCGGCCTCGGCCACCTCTTGGCGCAGCTCTTCCGGCTCGCGACCCTCTGCTTCATGCTCTACTTCGCGCGCGATTCGTTCTGGACGGCCCTCCGCGTGATGGGCGATCTCCCCCACGCCTTCGTCGGGGTCTTCGTCGGGGCGGTCGCCTTCGCGTTCACATGTCGCCCTCGTGGGCCAGCCACCGTCGCCAGCCCAGGAGCCTCCCCTTCGTGACGCGAGTCCTCCTCGACGCGACGCCCCTCGACACGGGGCACGCCCGCCGCGGCATCGGACGTTACGTCCAGGGGCTGCTCGAAGGGTTCCGCGCTCTCGGGCCGAGCGAGATCGCGCTGGAGCTGCTCGCCCTCCCGACGCGAAAAGACCACCAATTTCAGGTACATCCCTACGAGCGCCGGGCCGTCGAATGGGCATCGACGATGGCCATCGAGAATCGCCTGCGTCTGGATCGCGTCATTCCGCGTGGCATCGACCTCTACCACGCGACCTCGATGGAGGGCGCCAGCCGGCGCGTGCCCTTCGTGGCCACCTGCCACGACCTCATCCCGCTGCTCCTACGCGGGCCTTACCTCCCCCGAGCGTCGCTCACGGCCCGGTGGTTCTGGCACGACTACATCACCCGTCTGAGGCGCGATGCGCGTGTCGTCATCGCCATCAGCGACCATGTCCGCCGCTGCCTCATCGACCGCTTCGCCGTACGCTCGGACACGATCGTCGTCGTCCACCACGGCGTCTCGCCCTTCTGGTCGGAGGCGGACCCGAGTCACGCGCCGTCCGACGCGGCGCTCGCCGCCGCAAACCGGCCCTTCGTCATCTACGTCGGCGGCTACGACGAACGAAAGCGCGTCGGCGCCTTGCTCGACGCGGTCGCGTCCGTGGAGGCGGGTCATCGGCCGCGGGTCGTCCTGGTCGGGACGGGCGCGGGCGACGCGGCGCGCACCCTCGTCGCCGAGTCACCCACGCGGCGTGAGGTCGACCTCGTCCCCCTCGACTATGTGAACGATCGCGAGCTGCGTTGGCTCTACCGGCGCGCGCTCTGCCTCGGCTTCACGTCCATCGAAGAAGGGTGGGGCTTCCCAATCGTAGAGGCCATGGCCGCCGGGACCGCCGTCGTCTGCGCCCCCTACGGCGCGATGTTCGAAGCCGCCGGCGGCGCCGCGCTCACGGCCGACCCGATGGACCGCAGCGCGTTCTCGGACGCCATCCACCGGCTCGCCCACGACCCGTCACTGCGAGACGACCTCGTCCTCCGCGGCCTCGAGCGCGTGCGCCCCTTGACCTGGGCACGCACGGCCGACGCGACGCGCCACGCGTACGAACAGGCTTTGCGTTGAGCGAGCCGGCCGCAGCCGCGACGACCGGCGCTGACCGCTCCGTCTGGAAGAACGTCCTCGGCATCGCCCTTGGCAACGCCGCCGGCGAGGTCTTCACGGTCGCCGTCCAAGCCCTCGTCATCGCGCAGCTCGGCGCTGCCGGCTTCGGTCGTTTCGCCCAAGCCCAAGCCTTCGCCGAAGTGGCCGATGGCGTCGGCAGCTTCGGGCTCAATCAAGTCGGGCCAGTGCTCGCGGTCGCGCACCGGGAGCGGCTCGGCGCCTTCCTCGGGACGCTGCTCGCCGTGCGGCTCACGGGGGTCATCCTCGTCTTCTTCGGGACGTGGGCCCTCCTCCCGGCGCTCGACATCAGCGAGCCCGGCCTCGCGCTGCTCGCGATGGGGCTGGTGTTCGCGACCCCCTTCCTCGCCACCGCCGCCGTGCCGCTCTTCTTGAACCAGCACAACTGGCGAGTCGCGTGGATCCCGGCGTCCATCGGCGCGCTACAGCTCGGGTTCGTCGGCATCGCGCTCTGGCTCTGGACCTCCGTGGTCGCCGTCATCCTCGCGACGCTCGCGGCCCGCGCCGTGCACGTGGCGCTGCTCACCGCGGTCGTGCGCCGCCTCTACGGGATACGCCTCTCCCTCGACCGCGACGTGGCCAAGGCCATCCTGCGCGTGTCTCCCAAAGCCGCGTGGCTCGACAGCGTCGTCATTCTCTATACCCGCGCGTCGTACCTCGTCCTCGACAGCCTCGGGCCCGTCGTGCTCGGCTACTATGCGCTCGCCGACCGCATCGCGACGCCCTTCCTTCGGGTCTCGGGCGCCTTCTCGGCCGCGTCGCTCACCGTGCTCGCCGACTTCGCCACGCGGGGGCAACGCGCGGAGCTGACCGCGTTCTACCTCCGAAACGTCCGTCGGCTCGTGGTCATCCTCGCCGGGATGGGGCTCCTGCTCGCGCTGGTCGTGCCCGCGATCATTTTGGGCTTCTTCCCCGACTGGCAGCCGACGCTACCGATCCTCGGCGTGCTCTACGTCGGCGTCTGCTTCATGGCCGTCAATCAGGTGTCCTCGGCGACGCTGAACGCGCTCGGCCGCTTCGGGCGCGTCGCCGTGGTCGCCACCGTGAACCTCCTCGTCTACGGCGTCGGCATCGCGCTCTGGTTCGAGCGCCACGGCGCGATGGGGGCGGCCTACGCCACGACCCTCATGGAAGGTTGCAACTGCCTGATGCAGATGGGACTTCTCTACGCCTCACTCAAGCCGGCGCGCGCCGGCTGAATCGCCCTCTTATCGGGTTGACAGGGGCCGGTGCAGGCCCGACCCTCCCGCGTCATGGGCGTCCCCACCGCTAAAGCCGGCCCCGTGGCCATCCCCCATTCACGCATCCTTGAGATCGGGTGTGGCCGCGCCAAGAGCCCCGATGCGTTCGGGCTCGACGTCATCGCGCTCCCCGAGGTGGACCTCGTCCACGACCTCGACGTCATGCCGTGGCCCCTCCCGAGCGGCCACTTCGAGCGGGTCATCGCGCTCGACGTGCTCGAGCACCTCACCGACATGGTCGGCGCCGTGAAAGAGATCCATCGCGTGCTCGCGCCCGGCGGGACGGCGCTCGTCCGGATGCCCTTCGCCGGCAGTGTGCACCACCTGACCGATCCGACGCACCGCCGCGCCGCGACCTCCCGGACCTTCGACTACTTCATCGAAGGCGGCAGCTTTCGAAAGTACGAGTACACGCCCGTCCTCTTTCGCCTCGCCCGCTTCCGCTACATCCGCGGCTACCCGGTGTCGGATTGGCTCTCCTTCGTGCCGCGCCAGGTCGACAAGCTCATGATCCCACTCCTCTCGCGTATGCGGGACACCTACGAGCACTTCCTGACGGGCTATTACCCGATGCACGACATCGAGTTCGAGCTGGTCCGGATCTGATTCAGCAGGGCGAGATGACCCCGACCGACGAAGGGCCCTCCCGCGGGCGCCCACCCCACATCGGCATCGTGGTGCAGCGTTTCGGCGAGCAGATCGTCGGCGGCGCCGAAGCGCACGCGCGAATGGTCGCCCTCGCCCTCGCCCCGCGGGCGCGCGTGACCGTGATCACCTCGTGCGCGACCGAGACCGAGACCTGGACGAACCGCCTCCCGGCCGGGACGGAGAGAGACGGTCCGTTGACCGTGCGACGTCTCGCCGCCTCACTCCCGCGCTTCGGCCGGCTGCACAAAGCGGTCGAGGTGAGCGTCCGGCGCGGCTTCGGAGACGCCCGGCCGCTCGGCCGGCTCTTCGCGACGCTCCAAGGCCCCGTACTCCCTGGGCTTTCGGATGCCATCACGGGCGGCGGCTTCGACCGCCTCATCCTCTTCACCTACCTCTACGCGCCTACGATCACGGCGGCGCGCGTCTGCCGTGGCCGCGCCCTGCCCTTCGACTTTGTCCCGACAGCACACGACGAGCCCGCGCTGCGCTTCACGGCGATGCAAGAGAGCTTTCGATTCGCCTCCCGTATCGCGTTCAACACGGACGCCGAGGCGGACCTCGTGCGCCGGCGGGTCCCCGGGCTACGGGCGCCATCCCAGGTGGTGGGCTGCGGCACCGACCGGCCCGAGGTGCTCCCCAAGGGACCGCTGTCCACCGGTCAGACGCTCCCGGCGCAGTACGTCCTCTACCTCGGTCGCGACAAACCCGGCGTGGAGCTCCTGACGGGCGTCACCCGTGGCCCGGTGCCGCTCGTCACCGGCGGCGCCGTGACAGTCCCCGGCGCGCTCAACCTCGGCCGGGTCTCTTCGGACGACAAATGGCGGCTCCTCAGCGGTGCGCTCGCTATCGTGCAGCCCAGTCGCTACGAGAGCCTCGGCCTCACGCTCATCGAAGCGTGGCAGTGTGGTCGCCCCGTCGTGGTCACGCGCGCCTGTGACGTGCTGAGTACCCAAGTCGCGCTCAGCGGCGGTGGCCTCATCGCCGACGACGGCCCCTCGCTCGCCACGGCGGTAGCCCGGCTGGCCGATTCGCCCACG
This sequence comes from Myxococcales bacterium, assembly GCA_018780435.1. Classification (GTDB taxonomy): domain Bacteria; phylum Myxococcota_A; class UBA9042; genus SXOO01. The sequence goes on along the minus strand of JADMJS010000638.1, from coordinate 24,151 downwards.
GACGCGGCGACGCTCGGCGCAGCCGGCGGCGTGTTCGCGGAACGCTACACCTGGCCGACGATCGCCGACTACTTCCTCGCGCCCTTCGCCCGGGGCGAGACGCCATGACGCTCCTCGTCCTGCTGCTCCTGCTCCTGCCGGGCGTCCCGCTGGCGGCTCCGTGGCAGACCTTGCGTCGCGATCCGGTCATCGCGCTCGGCCGCGTCGTGCTGCTCGCGCTCGCCTTTTGGATCGTCGGCTTCTGGTTCTTGCGATGGTTGCCGATCGGGCTCACCGGGCTCGTCGCGGTCGTCTCCGCCCTGACGCTTCTCCTCGCGGCGTGGCACCGGCGTGAGCTTCGGTCCTGGGCCGCGGAGCTCGGGGGCTCGGTGCGGGAGAACCCCGGCCCGCTGCTGCTCATCCTCGGCGTCCTCGCCTTGCGCGCCATCCCGCTGCTGCTCGTGCCCGTCGCGCCCGGCGCCGACATGAGCATGCATTCGATGATGGCGCGGCTCATCCTGGACGCGGACGGCGTCCCCACCTCCCACGCGCCGCTCCTCCCGATCGCCGACTTCGGGGGTTATGGCGCTGGGATGCCGTCCTTCGCAGCCGTGCTGGCCCACCTCGCTGCGATCGACGCTGCCCGCGCGGCCTTCTGGGCAGCGACGGTCAGTCAGATGGTCGTGGTGCTCGCGCTCTATGCCGCGGCGCGCACCCTCCTCGGCCCGGCACGGCGGCTGCTCGGCCCCCCAGCGCTACACACCGCTGAGCCCGTCTCCTCCTGGCCCGCGACGCTCGCTGCCGTCGCGATCGCCTGCGGTTCGCGCGACCCGCAGGCGCACTTCCTCTGGGGCGGAAACCCGACGGTGCTGTCCTTCGCGCTCGCGGTGGCGGCGTTGCCGCTCCTCGCCCTGCTCCGCTCCGCGCGCCCTGCCCTTGTGCTGGCGCCCGCGCTCCTCCTCGCGGCCGCCGCCGAGACGCACGCCGTCATCCCCTACGGCCTCGGGCTGGTCGTCCTCGTGACGATGGCGGCGCTCGCGGCACGGGAGCGTCGCAACTTCACGTTCTCATTCATTTTCAGTGAATTGAAACCTTGGGCTCTGGGCGCGGCCACGGCGACCCTTCTCGCCATCCTCCTCATGCTCCCGTGGGCGACCGGCGTCCACGTGGACCTCACGCCCGGCGAGCGGCAATGGATTCAGGAGTGGCAGCGGCTGCCCTCCCACGTCCCGAACGTGCCGGGCTGGCTGGTCCCGCCCGCGCTCGTCTGGCACGTGGGCGTCCGCCTCGGGGTCCCCTTCGTGCTGCTGCTGGCCGCGGGGCTCTGGCTGGGTCGACGCCACCGCGTCCACCCGGGCGTCCTCGAAGGCGCCTTGGTGCTGGCGACCCTGGCGCTCATCGCCAACACCTACGTCTGGTGGCTGCCGGGCAGCGTCGCGCTCTACCCGGACCGGCTCGGCAACCTCTTCACGCTCCCCGCGACCTTGCTCCTGGCGCGAGTCCTGGACGCCGAAGCCATCAGGCCGACCCTGGGTCTAGTCCCGCGCCGCGTGCTGCTCGCCCTCGGGGGCGTCGCCGTGCTCTTCGGCGTCGGCTACTGGCACGTCCGCGGGGTCCGAAACGTCTCGGTCACGGACGACGATCTCGCGGCCTTCGCGTGGATAAGTCAGTCGGTCCCGCGTCCCGAGCTCATCGAGAACAACTACGGCGACGCGGGCATCTGGCTCCCTGCGATGACCGGCCATCCGGTACGAAACGCCCATGTGAACATCGTCTACATGGACGACGTGAAGCCATGGCGGAGCGCGTCGTTGCCGACGTGGCTCTACATCGGGTCGAAGCGCGTCTACGAGGACGCGAGCCCCTACGATCCCGCCGCGACCCTCACGAACACGACCTGTTTCGCGCGCCGCTTTCACCAGGGCGACGCCGCGGTCTACGAGCGGATCGGGCCCGCCACATGCCTGGCGCCTCCTCCGTAGTGAGGAGTGTGTCGCGCGTTCGCCCCGCCGATCTTGATTCGAAGCTGGCTATTGTCGCCCCAGACCGGTAGGGTGCACCCGTCCTGGCTCCAGAAGCCGGACGTCCTGGCTCTAGAAGCCGGACAAACATGGGCCTCCCCGGCCCTCTCCAGACGGCGCCATCGCGCCGCACAGGCACGCTTGAACTCAGAATCGACTCGGAACCCGTCGTCTTCGGACGCGGTCACGGACACCACGGTGTCTTTCTCTTCCCTTGGGCTCATCGCCCCCCTCCTCGCGTCGACGGCAGCGGCAGGCCACACCCGGCCCACGCCGATTCAGCTCGCGGCGATCCCCCCGGCCCTCGAAGGCCGTGACGTGCTCGGGCTGGCGCAGACCGGCACCGGCAAGACAGCGGCCTTCGTGCTGCCCATCCTCCAGCGCCTCTTCGGAGAGCGCTCCGTGGCGCACGCGCCGACGGCCGCGCCGCTGCATTCGCGCGGCCGCCCAGCTCGGCACATCCGTGCCCTCGTCCTCTCGCCGACCCGTGAGCTCGCAGCTCAGATCGAAGAGCAGGTCGAGCGCTACGGCGGCGCCATGGGCGTCAAGTCCGCCGTCATCTTCGGCGGCGTCGGCCAGGGCAAACAGGTCACCGAGCTCCGCGGCGGCATCGACATCCTCGTCGCGACCCCGGGCCGCCTCGAGGACCTGCTTCAGCAGCGCCTCCTCGACCTCGGACACGTCGAAGTGCTCGTGCTCGACGAAGCCGACCGCATGCTCGACGTCGGCTTCTTGCCGGCCATCCGGCGCGTCGTGAAGCTCCTCCCGTCGCCGCGCCAGACCCTCTTCTTCTCGGCCACCATGCCGTCGGAACTCGAAGATCTGGTCGGCACGTTGCTCAAGAACCCCGCACGGGCGCAAGTCGCCGTGACCGGCACGACCGCCGCCCGCGTCGAGCAGTGCCTCTATCACGTCGACGACGGCGACAAGCGCCAGCTCCTGAGCCACATCCTTCGGGATCCCGCGATCGAGCGGGCCGTGGTCTTCACGCGCACCAAACACGGCGCCGATCGCGTCGCCAAGCACCTCCTGGCGGGCATGGTGACGGCGGCCGCCATCCACGGCAACAAGTCGCAGAACGCGCGTGAGCGCGCACTCGACGGTTTCCGGGACGGCAAGGTGCGTATCCTCGTCGCGACGGACCTCGCGTCGCGCGGCATCGACGTTCTGGGCATCACCCACGTCATCAACCTCGATCTGCCGCACGAGCCCGAGGTCTACGTCCACCGCATCGGCCGCACCGCGCGCGCTGGCGCGTCGGGCGCCGCTATCTCGTTCTGCGGCCAAGGCGACCGGGACCAGCTCCGCGACATCGAGCGCCTGCTGAAGCAGCCCATCCCCGTCATCGAGGGCCATCCCTACGCGCTCCCGACGCCCGTCCGCGGCGCGCCGGGCACGAGCCGCAGCCCCGGTAACGGCGGCGGTCGCTCCGGTGGTGACCGCTCCGGCAACCGGAACGAGGGCGGACGTTCGGGCGGCGGCCGCTCCGGCGGCGACCGCTCGGGTTACGGTCGTGAAGGCGATCGCGGCCCGGGTTCACGCCCGCCGGCCGGGCGCCCCGCGGGTGACCGCGCGCCGAGCGAGCGCTGGGCCAGCGATCGCGGGCCGTCTCATCACACGCAGGGTGACCGCTCTCCGCCATCGCGCCCGCCGATCTCGTCGGGTGACGGGCGGCCGCGCACGGTGCTGCCGGGCGAGCGCGTTCGTCCGCGGCTGTGATAAGCCGAGCTCAGTGATCCGTCGCCGAGGCGTCGCCCGGGTTCTCACCGTGGGCGGCGCCGAGCGCGTTGCGGCGCTGCATGATGTACTCGGTCGTCGCGAGCAAGATGGTCGAGAGCACGAAGGTCGCGTGTACCGCGATCTGCCAGCCGAGCGTCCGCTCCGACTGAGCGGCCGCCTCTGAGTTCGGCCCGCTCAGCTCGATGAACGACTTCAGTAGATGTATCGAGGAGATCCCGATGAGGGAGCTCGCGAGCTTGACCTTGATCGAGCCCGGATCGATGTGGCTGAGCCAGTCCGGCTTGTCCGGATGGTCGCCGACGTCGAGCTTGCTGACGAAGGTCACGTAACCGCCCATGATCACGGTCGTGAGCAGGTTCGCGACCATCGTCACGTCGATGAGCCCGAGGACGGTGACCAAGAACACCGACTCGGGAGACTCGTGCGCGTGCTGCGTCAGATGGATGAGCTCGACGATGAATTTATAGACGTAGAGTAGCTGAGTGACGATGAGGCCTAGATAGAGCGGCGCCTGCAGCCAGCGGCTGGCGAAGATGAGGCCTTCCATGCCCGACTCGAGCTTCCCGAGTAGTCCCTTGTTCATCACGTCTCCCTGCTAACCTGTACAAGCGCGACCTGTTCGCACGCGCGAAAAGTGGCGGCGACGCCCACTGGACGCAAGAAATGGATGCGTTCGCGGGCGGGGCGTCTGTCAGCCTCGCGAGAGGCGTCCCCCGGTGAGCGTCCAGACCTCGCCCGAGAGCGCGGCGACGTCGCCGTCGTCGTGCGACACCAGGACGGTGACGATCCCGCGCGCGGCGCACCACTCGCCGAGCCGGGCGCGGAGGCGCTCGCGGGCGTCGCGGTCGAGCGCGCTGAACGGCTCGTCGAGCAGCAACATCGACGGTGACGAGAGGAGCGCCCGGCCGAGCGCCACGCGCTGGCGTTCGCCGCCCGAGAGGGTCTCGGGGCGGCGATCGTGGGGGACGGAGAGCTCGATGAGCTCGGCAATCTCCAAAGGTTCTGAGGACCTCCCGCCACGGGCCGACGCCCAACGGAGGTTCTCGCCAACCGTCCGGTGTGGGAAGAGGCTCGGCGCCTGGGGCACCCAGCCGAGCCCTCGCTCGGAGGTCGGGACAAAGAGGCGGGCGCCTTGGAGGTCGCGCCCGAGCGTGGCCACGGTCCCGATGGCGCGGCGCTCGAGCCCGGCGATGACGCGTAAGATCGAGGACTTCCCCGCGCCGGACGGCCCGCGTATCGCGACGTTTCGGGCGCTCGTCGTGAGCACGACGTCGAGGCGCAAGCTGCCGAGCGCGAGCCGGACGTCGAGCGCGAGGGTCGTCATGGGGTCCGTCATCGTTCTCGCCATCGCCGCGCGCGCCGGTTGAGGAGCTCGAAGCCGATGAGGGCCACGGTCGAGAGCGCAGCGCTCATCGCGACGAGGGGCCAGATCGCCGGCTCGCCGTCCGGGTGGTCGAGGAGCGCGTAGACCGCGAGCGCGATGGTGCGCGTCTCGCCTTCTTGGCTGCCGGCGAGGACGATGGTGGCACCGAACTCACCGAGGGCCCGTGCGAAGGTGAGCACGGCCCCAGCCGCGATCCCGGGCGCGGCGAGCGGCAAGGTGACGCGTGTGAAGACGCGCCATGGCCCGTCGCCGAGCGAGGCCGCCACGTCCTCGAGGCCGGGCTCGACGGACTCGAAAGCCGACCGCGCGACCAGGACGTACATCGGGAAGGAGACGACGACCGCGGCGAGCACGGCGCCGGCGCCGCTGAAGGAGAGCGGAAGGCCCACCGCCGCGAACGCGCCGCCGAGGACGGTGTTGCGACCGACGAGCTCGAGCAGCAGGAGCCCGACCACGACCGGCGGGAGCACCATCGGCACCATCAGGACGGCGCTCAGGAGCCCCTTCCCCCAGAACGACCTTCGCGCGAGGAGCCAGCCGAGTGCCATCGCCGGCGGTGTCGAGAGGACCACGGTCCAGGTGGCCACCTCGAGGGAGACCAGGACCGCCGCGGTGGTGTCGACGCTCGTCACGGCGCCACGGGGGGCTCGAAGCCGGCGGCGCGTAACGGCGCGGCGCCCGCACCGAGGCAGTAGTCGAGGAAGGCCCGAGCCGGGCCGGGGGAGGTTGCAGCCGCGAGGACGGCGCCCGGGTAGACGATAGGCGGGTGCTCGGACTCGGGGATGACGACGGCGACGCGAACCCGGGGCTCCGAACGAGCGTCCGTCGCATAGACGATGCCGGCATCGACTTCACCGCGCGCGACCCACGCGAGGACGGTGCGGACGTCGTCGCCGTTCACGGCTCGGGCCACGACGCCTTTGTCCACGCCGGCTCGGGCGAGCGCGGCGCGGGCGTAGCGGCCCGCGGGGACGCTCTCGCCGGCGAGGGCCACGCGAGGAAGCGCCCGGAGGTCGGTGAGGGCGGTGACGTCGGCGTTGGCGCCGGCGGGGACGACGACCACGAGCCGTCCGCGCGCCAGCTGGCGGCGGGTCTCGGGGGCAATGAGGCTACGACCGGCCAGATGGTCCATCCAAGCCTCGTCGGCGGAGATGAAGACGTCGCCCGGTGCACCGGCTTCGAGCTGACGCGCGAGACGGGACGACGCGTCGAAGCGGAAGGACACCTCCGGACCACCTTGGGCACGCCACGCCTCGGCGACCGCGGGGAGCGCGACCGAGAGACTCGCGGCGGCATGGACGAGGAGCGGCCGCGGCTGATCGCGACGGCAACCGGCGAGGAGGAGGAATTGGGCGACCGAGACCGCGGCCAGGACCATTGGGACGATACGTCGTAGCGGAGACTCGGGGTGCGTCATGCGGCGTCAATGTTACCATGACCACATGACCGTGGCTCTCATCCCGCTCGTCTACGCCGACCCCACGGGCGTCGCCCACGACACCGGCCCCGGGCACCCCGAACAGGGTGGGCGACTGAAAATGCGGTGATGGCGACGCTCGACGCACTGGCGGCGGATGGCCGCGCCCGCGTCGCGACGGCAGGGCCCGTGGACGAAGAACTCCTGGGTCGCGTCCACCCGGCCGCGTGCGTCGAGCTCGTGGGGCGTCACTCGGCCTCGGGCGAGCCGCTCGATGCGGACACCATCGTGAGCGATGGGACCGTCCGGAGAACTAGGAGGGTGCACCGCCGCAATCGAGCACCTCGACGGTGTAGGTGATCGGCGGGGTCACCCCAGACAGGCTCACCGTGTAGGTCTTGCCCGCTTCCGTCTGCCAGCCCTTCGGGGTGAAGCGGACGGCCGACTCCGAGCCATAGCCCGAGAGGAGCGGGAACGAGTCCACGGGCAGCGTCTCGCCGTCCGAGGTGACCGTGACCGTCGCGTTGGCGACGTTCACGCGGTCGCTCTGGACCGTCCAGCCCACTTGGTCGAGGTTCGCCCACCACATCGTCTCGGGATAGAAGGCGCCGAGGGGGACTTTGCCGGCGGGTGGCCATGCCGTGTAGCGCGGCGCGCCCGCCGTGGCCGACCCGAGGCCGCCGATGACGTGCATACACGAGTAGGTCGAGGTCGATCCGAGGCCGACGGGGCCGAGACCGTTCGAGAGGATCCAGCGGCGGTGGCCGATGGTATCGTCGTTGCCGTCGTCGATCATATAGGCGTCGACGCTCGCGACGCCGGGCTGGGTCGAGATGTTCGACTGCCCAGCCGCCTCGGCGCCTTGTTTCGTGTAGCACGACCATGAATCGGATGGGTTATGGGAGAGCGTCAGGTTGGCGTGCATCATGAGCGCGCACGCTTGAGCCTCGGCGTCTTTCTGGGCGCTGTTCGTCACGGCCGGCAGCCCGGCGAGCCAGCGGTAGAGGTTCAGGAGGCGCAGCGCGTTCGCGCGACCGCCGGGATCGATGTCGCCCGGGTCGCACTTCAGGACGCTGCCGGTCCATTCACCTTCGGTGAGCTGTCGGTCGGCGTTCCAACGTTCACAGATCTGGGCGGCGGTGGCTGTGGCGACCTCCCCGACCTCCGGTGCGATCGTGCCGTCCCCATCGTCGCCGGGGAGGCCGCTCACATCGGTAAGGGTGGTGCCATCCGCGCCATCGTCCGAGCTGCTCCCGGACGCGTCGCCCTTGCGGCTGCGACCGGACTCGCAGGCGAACACGAGGGTCGATGTGACGACCGCGAGGATGGAGAGTGGGTGGTGCTTCAACTTCAAGACATTACCCCAACTCGTCTAGCTCATTGGTTATTCCCGAGCGCACGCAGGTCGACTCGGCGCGGTCACTCCCACTCGATGGTCGCCGGCGGCTTCGACGAGACGTCGTAGACCACTCGGCTGATGCCACGAACCTCATTGATGATGCGCGTCGACATGAGCCCGAGCACGTCATAGGGGATCGGGTAGAAGTCGGCCGTCATGCCGTCGGTCGAGCTGACGGCGCGGATGGCGATGACGCGGTCGTAGGTGCGGCCGTCGCCCATGACGCCGACCGAACGAACCGGCAGTAGCACCGCGAAGGCCTGCCAGACCTCGGCTTGCCAGGGCTGCGCCGCCAGGACCTCACGGACGATGCGGTCCGCCTTGCGGTTGATCTCGACGTCCTCGCGGGTGACCTCGCCGAGGATACGAACCGCGATCCCGGGCCCCGGGAAGGGCTTTCGCTCGACGAGCACGGCGGGCAGGCCGAGCTCACGGCCGACAGCGCGTACTTCGTCCTTGAAGAGCTCGCGTAGTGGCTCGACCAGCTCGAAGCCGAGTCGCTCGGGCAGCCCTCCGACGTTGTGGTGGCTCTTGATGGTCGCCGACGGGCCGCCACGGACAGAGACGGACTCGACGACGTCGGGGTAGAGTGTGCCCTGCGCCAGATAGTGAATCGCGCCGCCGTGACGGGCGGTGAGCTCCTTCGCCGCACGTTCGAAGACCTCGATGAAGACGTGGCCGATGCGCTTTCGCTTGACCTCGGGGTCGGTGACACCCGCGAGCGCCTCGAAGAAAGCATCGCTAGCGTCGACCGTCGTGAGGTCGAGCCCGAGCCCCGCGGGGCCGAAAGCCGCTTCGACCTCGGCGACCTCGCCGTGACGCAGGAGGCCGTTGTCGACGAACACGCAGTGGAGCCGCGGCCCGATGGCGTGATGGAGGAGCAGCGCGACCACGGCCGAGTCGACGCCGCCGGAGAGACCGCAGAGCACGTGCCGCTCGCCGATGCGCTCCCGAAGGCTCGCGATGGCCGTCGCGGCGAAGGACTTCGCGGTCCAGCCGGGCTGGACCCCACAGACATCGAAGAGGAAGCGGCGCAAGTACTCGCCACCATTCGGAGTATGGACGACCTCGGGGTGGAACTGAAGGCCGAACCACGGCCGGCTCTCGTGGGCGATGGCCGCCGGGACGGGGGGCGCGCCGGGCGCGGCGGCGGGGGCCGTCGCGATGAGGCGAAAGCCCGGTGGGAGCGCGGTGAGGCGGTCGCCGTGGCTCATCCACACCGTCTCGGACGCGCCAGCGGCGAGCCCGGAGAAGGGCCCCACGGCTTCGGAGACCTGAATGGTGGCCCGTCCGAACTCGCGGTGGTCGCTACCGAGGACCGTGCCGCCGTGAAGCCGGGTCATGATCTGCATGCCGTAGCAGATGCCGAGCACGGGGACACCGAGTTCGAAGATCCCGGGCGCCGGCGTCGGCGCGCCGTCGTCATAGACGCTGCAGGGACTCCCCGACAGGATGATCCCGCGCGGCCGAAGGGCGGCGATGGCCTCGAGGCTCCGGTGAAAGGGCACGATCTCGCAGTAGACCCCGGCCTCGCGCACGCGGCGCGCGATGAGCTGGGTCGTCTGACTGCCGAAGTCGAGGATGACGACCATGTCCCCATGAGGGACGTTCGGGCGCAGGGTCATGGGGCCTCCAGGGTGGGCTCGGCGCCGGGATCAGCGGTTGTAGTTCGGGGCTTCGCGCGTGACGATGACGTCGTGGACGTGGCTCTCAGCGAGGCCCGCGCCCGTGATGCGCGTAAAGCGCGCCCGTTTGACGAGCTCGGTGAGGTTCGCGGCGCCGACGTAGCCCATGCCGGAGCGGACGCCCCCGGCGAGCTGATAGAGGCTGTCGCCGACGGGGCCCTTGTAGGGCACGCGGCCTTCGATGCCTTCGGGGACGAGCTTCCGTTCGTCGTTCGTATCTTGGAAGTAGCGGTCCTTGCTGCCTTGCGCCATGGCGCCGATGGAGCCCATGCCGCGGTAGACCTTGTAGGAGCGGCCCTGATAGAGCACGACGTCGCCAGGCGCTTCGTCGGTGCCGGCGAAGAGGCTGCCGATCATGACGGCGTTGGCGCCGGCAGCGAGGCCTTTCACGACGTCGCCTGAGAACTTGATGCCCCCGTCGGCGATGATGGTGCGACCGAGCTCGCGGCTCACGGCGGCGCACTCGAGCACCGCGGAGAGCTGCGGGACGCCCACGCCCGCCACGATGCGGGTCGTACAGATGGAGCCGGGGCCGATGCCGACCTTGACCACGTCGGCGCCTGCCTCGAAGAGGACCCGCGTCGCGGCGGCGGTGGCGACGTTGCCGGCGGCGATACGGGCGTCCGGGTGTGCGACCCGGAGCGCGCGGACCGTGTCGATGACGCCCTTCGAGTGGCCGTGCGCCGTGTCGACGACCAGGAGGTCGACGCCCGCGGCGAGCAGCTTCTCGGCCCGCTCGAGCTCGCGCTCACCGACGCCCACGGCGGCGCCGACGAGGAGTCGGCCTTGATCGTCCTTGGCAGCGAAGGGGTGGTCGCGGACCTTGTCGATGTCGCGGACGGTCATCAGCCCGGCGAGGCGGCCGGCGTCGTCGACGAGCAGCAGCTTCTCGATACGGTGCTCGGCGAGGAGCCGCTTGGCGTCGTCAGCGCTGACCCGCGGCGGCGCGGTGACGAGCTTTCGCGACATACGCGCCGAGACCGGCTCGTCGAAGCTCGCGAGGTAGCGAAGGTCGCGGCGCGTCAGGATGCCGACGAGGAGCTCACCTTCGACCACCGGCAGGCCCGAAATGCCGTGCTGATCCATGAGCGCTTGCGCGGCGCCGAGCGGGTCATTCGGTCCGACGGTGACGGGCTGCTCGATGACGCGGCTCTCGGAGCGTTTCACGCGGCGCACCTCAGCGGCCTGAAGCTCCGGCGTGAGGTTCTTGTGGATGACGCCGAGGCCGCCGACCCGTGCCATCGCGATGGCCATCCGCGCTTCGGTGACCGTGTCCATCGCCGAGCTGAGCATCGGCACGCGGAGCGTGATGCCCGGCGCGAGGGTGGAGGCGAGGTCCGTGTCCTTCGGGAGCACCTCGCTGTAGCCGGGGAGCAGAAGCACGTCGTCGAAGGTGAGCGAGAGCGGTACCTCCCAGCGAGGTACATCGGGCTGGAGAGTGGCGTTGGGGTTCGAGTCCTCGGTCACAGCACGGCTCCTTGGACGGGGTCACGGGCCCGCCCGGCGCGCGGAGCTTACTCGCCGCGCTCGCTTCGGGCCACCCACAACGGTCCGCCGGCGAGTTCTTTGCCGATGCACGAAGGCCCCTAATGCGCGTGGCGCCGGGCTCTCCCCAGGAGGCAGACGGTGAACTCCGGGACTCGGCTACCGGAGGCCGCTCACGCCGGGATGACGATGTGCTCGGGGTCCCAGAGCGGGAGGAAGTGGCGCGGGTTGAAGGTCCAGAGGCGAGCCGCTCCGAGACGTTGAGCCACGGCAACATGGAGACCGTCATGGACCGCGGAGCCTGTAAGCCCGCCCGCAATGACAAGGCGAATCGCCGAGAGCTGATCGTCGACCCGAATAGGCTCGACCGCGAAACGGTGGACGAGCTCCCCAAGCACGAACCTCTCGGCTTGGAGTGATGTGATCGCGGGGCGAACTGGCAACCGGGTCAGAGTCGCGAAACACTCCGCCAGCGCGTGCGAGCACACCGTAGCTCGACCACCGCGACGTTCCACGTCCGACACAGTAGCGACCGCCGCGGCATGAAACGGATGTGCGACAACTGCTGCAGCTACCAGGACGCTCGTGTCGAACGACTCGATCACCGCGTCTCGCGCTCCCTGCGGCTCTCTTCGAGAATGTCCCTCACGGGATCCTGATCCAACGGCGCCAGCCATTCACAGTCGAAGACGAGATGGCCGTCACGGGTGACGAGGCCGAGTGGGTCCTCGCTCGGGGGCACCGATTCGAGGCGAATCGCAGGACCATCCTCGTCATACAAGCTGAGAGCCGTGCCCGGTCCCCACCCATGGCGGCGACGTACTTGCTTCGGGATGATTACCCGGCCGAAACGATCGATGGTCAGTCGGATCATGACCGGCAGCTTGCTGGCCCAAGTCGGACTTGGCAAGAGCGACGCCGAATTGGCAAGCTGGGAGAACGCCCCCATGTGGGGGCTCGAGACACACCGAGGGTGCACGGCGGGGGCTCGCCCGCCTCGACCAAGCCGGGGCAGGTCCGGAGCCGCGCGTGCGTTGCCTCAATCGACCGAAGCTCTAGACTGGCAGCCGTCTGCGGAGACGCAGCGTCGCCGCCGAATCGCCTCGACACAAGGGAAGTCCTATTCGGATGACGACGCGCCTCCTCCCCGCGATGACCCGGTCGATGGCGGGGAGCCTCTTGGCGGGCGCCACCGTGCTCGTCGTCGCCCATCTGCTCTTCGCCGTGGCGCTCGAGACGAGCCCCACCAGCGACGAAGCGCCCCACCTCGCCGCGGGGGTCAGCTACCTCGCGACCGGCGACTACCGCATGAACCCGGAGCACCCGCCGCTCGTGAAGCAGCTCGCGGCGTGGCCGGTGTGGGCCGGCGGGCAAGATCCGCCCCTCGACTCGCGGGCCTGGGACCGGGCCGACATCTGGCGCTTCGGCGATGCGTTCCTCACGGCTCAAAACGAACACGGTCGCACGACCTTGGCCCTCGCGCGGGTGGTGCCGATCCTCCTCAGCCTCGTCCTCGCCGCGCTCGTGGTGGTGTGGTCGACCCGCCTTCATGGCGCCACGGGCGGCCTGCTCACGGCGGTCATCGTGGCGCTCGACCCGACGCTGCTCGCCCACGGCGCGCTCGTCACGACTGACGTCGGCTTCACCCTGACGTGGCTCCTGACGTTGGCCGCGCTCATCGCGGTCCGCCGCCACAACACATTGTGGCGGCGCCTCCTCGCGGGGCTGGCGCTCGGATGCGCGCTCTCGACGAAGTTCTCGGCCCTCCTGCTCCTGCCGCTCATCCCGCTGATCGTGTTCTGGCGAGGGTGGGGCCAGCTTCGGCCGCTGTTCTCGGCGTGGAAGGACGTCCTCGGCACGACCCTGTCCATCGTGGCCGTGGCGACGTGCGTCGTGACGCTGGCCTACGAAGGGGACACCGGCCTGTGGTTTCAGGGGCTTCACGTGATGCGCGGCGGTGCCGAGACCTTCCTGCTCGGTGAGCGCCATGACGCCGGACTCCTTCACTATTTCCTGGTGGCGCTGCCCATCAAGGTCCCACCGGCGACGTGGCTCGTGCTCGTCCTCGCGGCCGTGGCCGGGTGGCGACGGACCCGCGAACCCGACATCACGGACGTCGAAGCGGATGGCGACCGCCGGCTGGAGTTCACGGTACTCGCTCTCGCGGGGCTCTACTTCTTCGTGATGGCCAGTCTCTCGAAGCTGAACATTGGTGTGCGCCACGTCCTGCCCGCGCACGCGACCCTTTGGATCGTCGCCGGAGGGGCGGCCCGCTGGCCGATGCACCCCGTGCTTTCGCGGGCCGTCGCCGCCGCCATCATCGCCCTCGCCGGGGTGTGGAACGCCTGGGAGCTCCGTCAAGCGTGGCCGCACCCCATCGCCTACGCGTCTAGCCTCGTCGGGGGCCCCGCCGCGCTCCCGCGCCTGCTCGCCGACTCGAACGTCGACTGGGGTCAGGGGCTCCCGGCCCTCGCCCGATGGCAGAAGGCGAACGCATCGGACGGGCTCTTCCTGGCCTACTTCGGCAACGCCGACCCCGCCGCGTGGGGCGTGCGCTCTCAGCGCCTGCCCGCCTACGGGCCGGTCGATGAGAGCGAGCCGGCGACCGTTCCGACGATTCCGGCGCGGCTCCTCGTCGCCATCAGCACCACGAACCTGCAGGGCCTCGGGCTCGGAGGCCTCGCGCCCTACACGTTCCTCCGGGATCGTGAGCCGCTCGTGACCGTCGGGGGCTCCTTTCACGTCTATGACCTGAGCGCCCCGGAAGACCGCCTCCAGCTCGCTGAGTCGTGCGCTCGCGCCCGTTGGCGCCGTACAGCTCGGGCCCTGAGGTCTCTAGGGACCAGCAGGAACTTGGAGTCCCCAGCGCCTCGGGGACAGCACGCGCCCGAGGCGCGGCGCTGAGCTCGCCTGGACCGCTCGGTTGCGCGCCAAGAGCTCTTGCACGAAACTTGCTTGCCGGCCGCTCTGTTAGAGAGCGGCGGTGCGCCCGCTGCCTGGAGGGAACCCGATGACGATGTTGTCCACGACCAAGCCCGCCAACATCCCGATGCCCGATGCCGCGGGCACGGCGACCTCCACGGCGAGCACCAAGCTCAAAGCCAGCCTCCAGACCGAGAGTTACTCGGCCGCCGCCGCCAAGCTCAGCCCGACGAGCGCGGGCGCCGGACCGGTGGCGGGCATCAGCCCCGAGTCAGCAGCCGTCCTCGCCGAGGCGGCAGACGCGGCGCCCCCAGAGAAGTCGCACCGCCCGTCTGCGAAAGAGAAGACGGCGCGCAAGGTCTACGACAACAACCAGAAACGCGCCGCGGAGATGGACCTGAAGCGCAAGGGCTACGAAGGCGAGCTCGACGGCTTCGCCAACCACTGGGCGAAGAATCAAGAGCGCTACGTCGCAGTCGCGGAGAAGACAGGCGTCCCGGCCAAGCTCATCGCGGCCCTCCACTGGCGAGAGAGCCACGGCAACTTCGGGACCTACCTCCACCAAGGCGATCCGCTCGGCAAGAAGGCCGTCCATGTGCCCAAGAACATTCCGATCTTTCACAAGTGGGAAGAGGCGGCCATCCATGCCCTGAACCTGAAGAAGTCCATCCGTGACAAAGTCGAGATGGACGAGAACACGACCGACCCGGCGGCGCTCGCCACTTACGCCGAACACTACAATGGGCTCGGCTACCACTACCGCGGCAAGCCGAGCGCCTATGTGTGGGCCGGAACTGACCAGTACACGTCCGGGAAGTTCGTGGCCGACGGCAAGTACTCCTCGAAGACGCGTGACCGCCAAGCCGGCGTCATGTCCCTGATGACGACCGCGGGTCAGGTCGACGCCAAGGCTGCCGAGGCCAACAAGTAGACCACGTCGGAGCCTCTCACACAGGAGGCCGCTTGAAGACCAGGAAGCTCTGATAAGGCAGCAGCTCGGCCTCTTCCCGATCGAGGACCAGCCCGGCGCGCGTAATCTCATCGATCAGCTGGGCGCGCGGAATCTTCATCGCCTCAGGCGGCCCTTGTGGCAGTGGGCCTTCCTTGAACTCGATGAGCGCGAGCCGTGCTCCCGGTTTCATCGCAATGGCGACAGCGGCGAGCCACGCCGCGCGGTCCGGGACATGGTGGAGCACGTCGCAGACGAAGACCCAGTCGGCGTCTGCAGGGACACTTGGCGCGTCGGGCTTGATGAGGCGGACTTCGAGGTTACGCGTGCCGTCCATCATCGCCTTGTGATGAATGTGGCGAATCATCTCGGCCTCGGTGTCGGCGGCGATCACGCGCCCCCCTGGGGCTGCGGCCGCGAGTGGGAACGAGAAGTAGCCCGACCCAGCGCCGAGGTCGTAGATGGTCTCTGCGCCGGTGAGCCCGAGGGCGCGTACGACGTCATCGGGACGTTGCCAGCTCGCGCGGTCTTCGCGTTCAAGGAAGGCGATGTACTTCTCCACGTCCTCGAAGGGCCGAAGGTGGCTCGGGTCGACGCCCTGGGCACGGAGAGGGCAGTCGATGGGCGCGACGTGCCCTGCCGGTGGCGCGGCGAGCTGCCTAGAGGCGGGTATAGCCGGCGCCGCAGTCGCCGGAGGCGGGACTACCTGCGGTGCAGGGTCGGTGCTCGTCTGCGGTGGCGGCACGACGGTTGGGGAACTACAGGCGATGGCGACAAGTAGAAAGAGTCGTCTCATAAGGCACCTCTGAGGAGCTCGAGCGCGGCCACGACGTCGCGGCGACGTTCGGGGTCGATCGCAATCAAGATGGCATCGAAGCGCGCGAGGCTGGCGGTCAACGTTCGGCCGGCGAGGCGCTCACCCGCTTCCGTGAGCTGCAGGGACCACACCCGCCCGTCAACCGCGTCGGGGGCGCGGTTGATCCAGCCCTTACGTTCGAGTTGAGCCACCATACGGCTCGTCCCCGACTTCGTGAGGCCGAGCCGCTGACCTAGCTCGCCCTGGCGCAGCGGTTGTGCATCGAGGAGCTCCGTGAGCGCGTGTGCGTGAGATACCGCGAGCGGCTGACCGCAGGGGGTGCGGTCGGTCTCGAGCAGCCCGAACTGCCGGACCACCCCAACGAATGCAGCGCGTAGGGCTCGGGTGTCATCGTTCACCGGTCCACGCTAGCGCCAGTTAGTTGCTAGCGCAACCATCGAATGAACAGTGGCGCAATAGCGACCGCTCCGTCACCATGAACACCGATGGGCCTGGGACTCCTCATCGTGGTCGGCGCCCTAGTGGTGAACGCGAGTCCGAGCGACCCGCTCGACCTGGCCGCGCAACGCATCGCGACGCTGCCCGCCGATCCACCCGGCACGAACAACGACACCCATTACCTCGTATCCAACGAGCGCCGCCTCGATCTCTTCTTCGACCGGCTCCCGGTGACTCGCGGTGGGGTCCTGATCGGCGTCGGGGCCGAACAACTGCTCATCCTCGCGGGGTGGACCCGCCCCGACCTCGTGGTGGCCCTCGACTTCGATCCCGTCATCGTCGACCTCCACCGCGTCCACGCGGCGCTCCTCCGCCACGCGGAGGACCCGGACGCGTTCGTGGCGCTTTGGGCCGACGAAGGTCGTGCCGCGGAGGTCCTCGCGGCGGACGGAGCCCTAGCGCGGGTGACAGCGGTGCATCGGCTCGCAGCCAGGGTCGTCTCGACGCGCCTCGTCGAGCTTCACGAGCGCCCGTGGCGGGGGAAGACGCCTCGCGCTGGCCCCAAGACCTTCCTCACCGACCTGGGGCAGTACGATATCGTCCGGTCGCTCGCCAAGTCCGGTCGCCTCGTCGCCATTCAGGGCGACCTCACCGGTGACGTCACGCTGCCGGCGTTGGCTGCGGCCCTCCGAGACCATGACCTCCTCGTGCGCACGCTCTATCTGTCGAACGCCGAGCAGTACTTCATGTACGGCGACGGGTACCGGCGCAACCTGCTCGCCCTCCCGATGGACGACCGCACCGTGATCCTGCGCACCCTGCCCGGCCGGCCCCGCGACTTCGAGTACCTCTCCCAGCGCGGGCCGCACTTTCAAGGTTGGCTCCAGCGGCCACGCGTCCGCTCGGTCTACGCGATACGCGGGCTCGCCAAGGGAGCGCACCTCGTCGGCGAGACGGCCCACCGTCTCGGTCCACCGCCGAAGTAGAGCGCCGCACGCTTCTCACTTCAGCGGAGCACGCGGTCGTCCGACAGGCTCCCTGCCTCGAATGGGTACCTCGGTTTGGAGATCGGGGCCCTCGGCGGTAGATTCGCGCGCGGACGACAAGGATGGTCAGGTGGTTACGATGAATTCATGGTGGGCAGGTGTGGTGGCGCTCGTAGGCGCGATGGTGGTCGGATGTCATGAAGGCGCTGGCGACGTCGACGCGTCGACGGGCTCCGGGGGTGCCGATTCGATCGGGGTGCATGACCCCGACGCGGCCTCGCCCGGGAGCTGCACGGCAGCCCATCAGTGCGCCGACTTCTACGACGGCTGCAAGGTCACGACCTGCGAGAACGGCCAATGCGTGTCCGAGGCCAAGGAGACCGGCGCCTTCTGCACGGCGCCGACCCTGGTCCCCGCGGAATGTGAGACCACGCGCTGCGACAGCGCCGGGCTGTGCACCATCGCCCCCGTGGCGGACGGCGCCGCCTGCGGCCCCGAGGACGCGTGCACGCTGGGCACCTGCGCAGCGGGCGCCTGCGCCGGCAAAGTCGTCCCGGCGGACTGCGACGACGGCAACCCGTGCACCATCGACGGCTGCGGCTCCGGCGGCTGCACGAGCACGCCTTCGAGCGCACCGTGTGACGACGGCGACGGCTGTACGTCCGGCGACTCGTGTTCGTCGGGAACCTGCGCTGGCACCCCGTCCTGCGACTGCGAGTCCGACGCGGACTGCACGACGTCGGACACGAACCTCTGCGACGGCACGTCGAAGTGCACCGGCGGCAAGTGCGTGAACGATCCCAAGATGGCGGTCGTCTGCCCCGAGGCCGTGACCGCGGGGCCCTGCGAGTCACCCGTCTGCGATCCGGCCACCGGGACGTGTTCGCTGCAGATCGTCGTGGGCCAGGAGTGCTCGGACGGGATCGCGTGTACGTCGGGCGACGCCTGCAACGCAGCCGGCGAGTGCGAGAGCACCACGGTCGTCTGCGAGTTCGATTGCACCGACGACACCGACGATGACGGCGACGAGAAGACCGACTGCGAAGACACGGACTGCGCGAGCGACTCGGCGTGCGCCGTGGCGCCGGAGTGCACCACGACCGCCGATTGCCAACCCATCCCAAACGTGTGCCTGACGCGCACCTGCGACGGCGGCAAATGCGGCGAGATCGCCGTCCTCGATGGCACCCCGGTCCCCGATCAGACTCCGGGTGACTGCCAGCTCGTGGTCTGTGACGGCGCTGGCGATACACGGTCGGCGGACGACGACTCCGACTTGCCGACCTCGAAGACGGCCTGCCGCGTCGAGCCGGCGTGCACGGGCACCCCGCTCGCGCCGTCGTTCACGACGGTCGCCGCGGGGACGAGCTGCGCCTCCGACGCGATCGCGGGCAAGACGATCTGCGGCGACGGCGCCGCGGAAGGGACGTGCGTCGCGTGCAACTCGGCCACTGACTGCCCGGCGACGGGGAACGAGTGCGTCGCGGCCACCTGCATCGATCACGTCTGCGGGACCGAGAACCTCGGCGAGGCCGTGACGGCGACCGAAGGCCAGTCGGGCGGAGATTGCCAAAAGCTCGTCTGCAATGGCGAGGGCGGGACCAAGTCCGTCGATGACGCAGCGGATCTGCCGACGTCGTCGACGGTGTGCCTCACGGATCCCACCTGCGACGGCATCCCGCTCGCGCCGAGCTTCACAAAGGCGCCGGTCGGGACCGACTGTTCAGCCGACGGCATCTCCGGTGCGGCGTTCTGCGGTGAAGGTCCCATGGCCGGTGTGTGCGGCGAATGCAACACACTGCTCGATTGTCCGAGCACGGGCAACGAGTGTGTCGCCGCGACCTGCGTCGACAATGAGTGTGGCACCGAGAACCTGGGCGAGACGACCACGGTCCAAGACGGACAGACCCCAGGCGACTGTCAGCGGCTGGTCTGCGATGGCGCTGGCGACAGCAAGTCGGTGGGCGACGTTCTCGACCTCCCTGTCGCGACAACGGCGTGCCTCGTGAGCCCTTCCTGCGAGGGTGTCCCGCTCGAGCCCGCCTTCTCCTTTGCCGCCACCGGGTCGAGCTGCGCCGCCGATGGCGTCGACGGCAAGACCGTGTGCGGAGACACCAACTCTCTGTTCGCGGGGACGTGCGTACAGTGTACGGACGACGAACACTGCCCCGGCGGGACGTGCAACACGGCACTCGCGACGTGTATCGCCGGACCGAGCTGCTCGGACAACCAGAAGAACGGCCTCGAAGTCGGCATCGACTGCGGCGGCAACTGTCCTGGGTGCCCAGCCGACACGGCGTGTACGGCTGACAGCGACTGCGCGAGCGCCATGTGCTACGGCGGCAAGTGTGTGACGACCCTGAACGGCTGCACGATCGGCACGGCGACGGATCAGACCGGCCTTTTCTTCTCGTCCGTGCTCTTCCCGAACGGAAACCTCACCTATGCGCCCAAGTGCCTCAAAGTGAAGGTGGGGACCTCAGTACGGTTCTCCGGGAGCTTCATCAGTCACCCGATGATCGGCGGCGTCATCAGTGGTCAATCGGCGACCCCGGCGGACTCGGGGCCCTTTGTGCCGGTGTCCAACATCGGGACGGCCAAGGACTTCTTGATGAGCACGGTCGGCCACTTCCCCTACTACTGCCAGCCGCACGGGACTCTGGGCATGAATGGCGTGGTGTTCGTCGTTCCCTGACCTTCCCTCCGTTTAGAACGTCACCTCCCCCACCACGAACTCCTCCTTGTTCTCGGTCAGGCGCAGCGTCATCGACTGGCGCTTCTCGTTCTTCCGGCCCCAGTTCGTGTAGACGTCGACCTGGAGCGTGACCGCGCCCTGGAGCTGGGCGGCGGACGAGCCGAAGAACTTCGTCTTGACCTTGTAGACCCCCTTCATGGCCTTTCGGACCGAGTAGACCTCGGGGCCGTAGCCCTGCGTGAAGTCGCGCGAGACCTTGCCGCCGATGGTCGTGAGGTTGTGACCGTAGTAGGCCTCTTCGACCGAGGGCTCGAGGACGTGGAGATCCATGTCGGTGAGGTCGGCGTCCCAGGTCATGACGATGCGCACGTCGAGATCCATCGGCGCCTCGAAGCGGTCGTCGAGGGGGAAGGTCTTCAGGCCGACCGCCTGGGCGAGGGGCCAGAGGCGGTTCATCTCAGTCAGCGCCATGATCTCGATGGCCTCGAAGCGGTCCCACTTCTTCTTGACGACGTCTGAGAGGAGCGAGAGCGCGCGCTCGTAGTCGTGGCGCGCGAACTCCCGGGTGCTTCCACCTTCCGCGGCCCGGCGGCCGAGGACGAGCGCGAGGTCGCGGTACGACTGCGGCTCCTCGGGTCGCAGCGAGAGGACCTCTTCGAAGGTGCGGACAGCGGCGTCGAAGCGATCGAGCTGCGCGAGGCGGTGCCCGAGGATGCGGAGGAGCGCCGGGTCGCCGAGCTGGAGCTCCGCGATGTTCGAGAGGACTTGGAGGGCCATGGCGTCGTCCTTCTCGCCGCGGTACCAGTCCGAGACGTCGAGGAAGAAGCTCCGGGTTGGCAACGCCGGCATGGGCGTCATGACCGGCCGGAGACCGAGCAGCCAGTTCGGGGATGACCGGCTTGCTGTGGTTGCTGGGAAGTCCCTCGCGGGCGGTCGTGTGCTCCGCGATCGGTTTGGCCCGGGCGACGCGTTCGAGGACCTCGCACGCCAGGCCGGCCTCGGAATCAGAAGAGCTATCGTCGCTGCCCCTCCGGCCTGTAGGTCTGGTCAGATACCGACGCACCCTGTGCTCGATGTCCGCAGCAACGTCGGCCAGTTCAGACGGCGTGGGAGCCCGAGCGGCAGAAAGAGGACGTCAAGTGTGGGCTCGTCTGGGTCCTTGGAGAGCCCGGGATCGCTCTTGTGCGCTCGGCATCCGGCGGGGACCTTCGCGAATACGCCATCGGAGAGAAGTGTCAAGTACTCCTCGTCTTGAGTGGTCACTGGGTCGAATCAGGTGCGTCCTTCGCCTGGTCAGGCAAGTAGTCCTCCCAGCCCTTCCCTTCGGGACTGCCTGCAAGGATGAAATCACAATTCGCCCGACCGTGCACCCAGGCTTGGCCTTCCGCGAGCTTCTTGACGACGTCTTCGACGCTGAGTTCCACGCCGCCGCTCTCGAACGGCTGATCGTCAACCGGCCCCGCCGATGCGAGCCCGTAGCGATAGGGCACTATGGGCTCGTCGGTGGGCCAGACATCAAGCATCTCGACTCTCACGTGTATTGGTCGAGTCAAGATGAGCAGTTGAAGCCCGCTCGAAAGTCCGAACGAGTCAGGTGGCGACTCAGCCTGATACGAAAACGTACATGCTGGATGAGGTTTGAAGTCAGATGTGTACAAATCAGTGATGCCGGTTCGATACCAGAGGTCAAGGGTGCCATCGTCGTTCGCCGGTGACCAGCCACAGGCTTCGTCGCCAGGTCCGTACAAAGACTCATCGATGACGCCGTCGGGAAGGACGCGTACCCGCACGAACGGTTCGCCATAGTAGGCACCAGGACACTCTGACTCGATGTCGACCGCGGGCCAGAGAGTTGGCACGGGCTCAGCAATTGAGACGACGGTGCCAGTGAGGATCCGCAGGCCGACCGTGTTTGCCACCGAGGGCCACGGCTCCGCGACAGAGTCACCGTCCTGCCAGGGATTGATGTACTTCCGAACGGCAACAGCCTGCGAAGTGTCTGGGACATTGGGGGCAACCGCGATGTCCGGAGCGTCTGATGCCGAATCGGACGTGCCGACGTCAATGATGACATCAATGGGGCTATGCGACTCCTCAGCGGTTGGGGCCGAGCAAGAGAGGAGGAACACCGCCGCCAGAATACCCCGCAGCGGCGCCGCCCTGGCGCTGACGAAGACCGAGTTTACCATGACATTCCTCCATCCATTCACTAGTTATTAGAAGACTTGCCGAACGTAGTGAGCGGAAAACTCGTCCCAGTTCGCGCTCTCGTTGGACACAGAGACTCCAGAGTCGGTGCTCGATATCGCCGACGCATTCGTGAAACCTGGCGCTGGCCCTGTGCCACTCCGGTCATTCGAGATGAGGCTCGCAAAGAGCTGAGGCACACCCGCCGATGTAGCTGATAGCGCTGCCCCGACGAAGCCCGAGCCTCCCACTCCAAGGCCCACAACCTCGCGACGGCGGGCAAGCGTGGTGCTGGGCCCCGCAGTATCCGCGATGAGCGACGTCCCGGAGAGGATTCCCCGCGCCCACATGTCCACGAGGTTTTGGGGTGCGACGGTTCGATAGCCCGGGAAGAACACGCCGCATTCGCCCGTCCGACATGCGAGCGACACACCTTCGGGTGCGACGAAGGCCGGCAGCGGCCAATTAGTGAGTGATACCCACGTATTGCCGAAGCTCGGGAACGAGTTGGTTGCAGTACGGATGCCCTCGCTGGCGAGGTCAGACCATGCAAGCACCCACATGTTGGCTCCCGGAAGGAAATCGATCGCCGGCACGCTGCTCGTCGCCGGGCTCACGGCGGGGCTTCCTACTTGGATGAGCTGGGCCCCCGCCCACGCAGTACCGTTCGAGGTAGTTCGAATCGTCAACCTTCGCGAATCGGCGGACTCGGCATACACGAGGGCCCAGATGGGCTGCCCGCTCACGAATGGATCCTGGCCGAAGGAGATCGCTGGGCTCGTCTTTGTAACCGAAGGTCCTAGCATGACGGGGGCCTGCCATGAGATTCCGTTCGTCAGTCGTATTCGAAGCTGGTTATCGCTCAGTCTCCCTGGGGGGTTGTTGATGTCGACTGACGCCTGGATGTAGGTAGGACAAGGCGGCGACGAGCACCACGCCGTCGTCGTCGGTATAGTGCCCCACTCCACCGCGGGCGCAATGTTCGAGCTATCGCCTGGGTCGGACTCCAGGTTCCAAGTCCGAGGCGTCGACACAGACGCGTCGGTGCGGCGGTGCTCTACGATAGTGTCAGTCCGAATGCCATACCCGCCAGCCGTCGGTTGATGACAGGCACACCCGGCCGCCGCCCCACAGGGCGCCAGATTTCGGGTTAGGCACTGAAATCCAGCGCCACACGCTGGCAAACCCACTCCACAGGCTTGGTAGATGCAATTCCCCTGACGGAAAAAGCCAACACCGTCTCGTAGAGTGTGAACGTCCCACTGCCAGAGGTGACGGATATGCGAGATCCACGGCAGCCCAAGAGTATCGCCTCCGTCCATGACCGTGTCGAAGAAGCAGGCCAATGCGGCACCGCAAGCGGGTGGTCCGGGACATGGGTTGCAAGTGAAGCCTGCAGCTGGCGCCGCGTTCGCGACGGCGTCACAGTCCCACGGGTGGGCGAGGCCAAGGACGTGCCCGAGCTCGTGCGTCAGGACCCCCTCGATATCTCGGTTTCCCCCGCCCGTGTTGTAGCCGGCAGTCATGGTCTGCGTGTTGCAGATATTGATTAGCAGGTCGTCTCCTGCTTGACAGGTCGTGCCTCCCGTGGACTGCACGCGCGCAGCGAGGCCGCCGGTGTTGTAAGCACGCACCCGAATCATTCCGGTCGCACCCACACCCACATAGCGAAGTCGGAACGGGATCTGAGCTTCGCGATTCCAACGTCCAGTCGCTGCAACGATCGCATCAGCCATTTCAGCAGCACTGTAATTAACGGGTGCGCAACCGCCGGGCGCAGCGAAGGAGCATGCGGGTACGGCGGGACCGACGGGTGGCGCCTGAATTGGACAATCAGCCGTGCCGTTCCAGTCGAGAGAGATGGTGATTTCGCCCGTTGTGGCGGGCCACTTACACTTGAAGCACCCTGTAGGAATGACGGCGCACTGCGCGTTGGCAGTGTCAGCTAGCCCAGCAATCGTGGCAAGCGTCAGTAGAAGAAGGGTATCGACAAGCGTGGACCTCCGGCTCCCTTCGAGAGGCGAGCGGGGGGGGGGGGGGGGGGGGG
>JADMJS010000674.1 GCA_018780435.1 Myxococcales bacterium | reverse complement strand
TGCCGCAGCTCCCGATGCCGCACTCGCGGCCACCGCAGTCGAGCACGCAGTCGCCTTGGCAAATCGTGCTCTTCTCTTCTGCACTTTGCGCTCGCTGTGGACGTGGTGGTACTCCAGGACTGCTCCTGATGGGCCAATCAAGCGCACTCGACGATCAACATCCAAATGGAGGGCCTACGAATCCCGCAGTCTCGCTGTTCGTGTCGGAGTAAGTAGATCGCCGAACTGATCTGCTCGACAAGCCCCCTCTGCGGCCGAGGGCAACATCCATCTCGCCACGTCGGAGGACCACTGAGCCCGCTCGACAGCCCAAGCGCAAGATGGGTACCCTCTCGCCGTGAGCTGGAACACCGACCACTACCCAGGAAACCACTCAACTATGGCGTACCGGGCATGAGCGAGGTCGGGCAGGGCTACGCCTATCAGTGGGAAACAGCGGCGGCGATTCTGCTGCGTGTTCTCCGAAAGTGTACCGCGGGCGACGAACTCGACCGCGAACTAGAGTGGCTCGGACGGGTCGAGCACGTGTGCTTCGAGGGTGACGTCCAAGACGTCGAAGCTTTGGAGGATCTCACCCTAGTTGGTGCAGACGAAAAGCGTCTGTCTATCCAAATCAAGAAGCGGGCCTCTGGCGGGTGGACAATGAAGGTCGAATCGCTGGCGAAGTTCGCGAGACGGGCCTCGGCGAGTGCCTCAGACACCCATCACTTTGTGATGCTGACCAACGCCAGCCTAGCGCCGAATCTTAGGACCCCGCATGGCGACCACGGCCCGCGAACCCTGCGTTTCGTGCAGTTCCTCGGCCTCACGACCCATTCAGGCGATGTGCCAACGGGCGGCGTCGGCAAGCACCTTTGGAGCGTACTCGACGCGCTCGGGGTAGCCGACATCCGCGCCACGCTTGCACGGCTCTGCAAGGCCGTGCAGGACTGGTCTGTCGTACCTCAGGGGACCATATTAAGCCTCTCGGAGGTTCGCGACCGCGTACGCGAGCACATGGGTCTCAAGAGATTCGGCCCCCAACGGGTCGCCTCCATGGCTGAACTGCTTGCACAGCGTAGCGGGCTTAGCGGCGACAAGCCGGACGCCGGTCCATCTTGGGCCGAAATTGAGGGAGGTAAAGTCTACCTGGACACGGAGTTAGTGACCCGGGCCGAGGAGATGCTGGCGCAGCACAGGATCGTACTCGTCGAAGGGCCGCAAGCGTCCGGAAAGAGCGTGCTCGCCGCGGTGATTGCACAAAGAGCGGAGCATGGTGGAGCGTGGGCTGCTTACTGGGACTTCGCCAATGGCCCGCCACCCAATGGTGCGGCGCAGTACGTCGCCGCGGCGTCGGCCTATGCGTCCTTGGAAGCGACTAAACCGCTAGTCGTCCTGGAGAACGTGCATCTAGGCGTCGAGGCCGTGAAGCAAATCCTCGCTCTTGGCTCATTGTCGACGCTACTTCTCACCGGCCGCCCACATGACGAACTGCGGCATCTGCCAGTTGTTTCCCTGGGAGAGCGCCTGGATGAGCGCGGGTGGCAGTTATTCGATTGGTATTTCGAGCAGGTCTGCGGGTGCTCCGAGGGCGAGCGTATGCGGATCCGACGCTCTGCTGATTTCGCCGGTATTGTGGCTGACCAGTGGGTCCTGTGGCTGTCTATGCAGGGATTCGACCGCGAAAGTTATCGATTGCCTTGGTCGAGGCGCTACGAGCCGCTCATCGGGCGGCTTGCGACGAATCTCCGGAAGGAGCCGAACCTCGCTTCTTTGCTGTACGTCGCGGCCGGGCTGGGTCGATACGAGATCCCTCTCGACCTGAGGGCGTCGGCACGCATGCTGGCCATCGACTTCCCCTCTGTCCTTCGCGCGGTGGAAATTGCACGCACTGCCGGAATCCTTGACTTGAATGAGGCATACTCCACGTGCCGGTTCTGGCACGCGTCCCTGGCGCGCCTCTATTGGGAGGCGCTGCGGTTGTTCTTCATCGATGACGTCGATCCCGTGCGCGAGCGTATGGCGGGCGCGCCGTGACGGCTCCGGCGCACCAAGAGTTGTTCGCCCTTGGTCCGAACGCGTGGTCCGGGTTGAGCGCCAAGGAGCTTCGGTTGGCATTTCTCGCCACGCATCGAGATCCGGCGAAGGCCCTATCCGATCTCGTGCGTGCAGTTCCCGCCTGGCTGAGAGCTGACTTGCCCGACGACGAGCGTGACCGCCGGTGGGCATGGGTCCAGGCCGAACTCGATACGTTCCTTTCGGCCTTGACCGCCGAAGATCTCTCATGGGCCACGCAGCGCGCGCTTTCCCTCCACACTGCGATCGCAATGCATGCGGATTTGGCCCGCCGCAAGAAGGCTTGGGCCATTGAACGCATCTGGGAATGCCTAGTAAGGCGCTTCTCGACGGACGTTCCGACAAGCCGACCTCTCGCTCCCGACGATGCCGAATGGGAGACGTCGATGCTGCGGGCGTGCTTCGCACTCGGCGTGAGGACGTTTCCCGTGGAAAAGCAGGCGGAGCGACTTCGACGCCTGCTGGAGGAGACGCCGGCGTGGCTAATCGAGGCAATTCTGCCGCGTATCGGGGAGTTGGAGATGTTCGGCAACTACCGCGAAGGGCTCGGCATGGCGCTGGTGACGACAGCCAACGCGCAGGCGGTATTCGCAGACAGCCTCGCCCGCTGGGATGTCGAACGGCTCTGGCACATCTTCCGGGCCGCCGCATCAAAATCTCGGCCGCCCGGAGCCGTCGATCTCGAGCCATTCTTGGCTTACGCCGACCAGGCAGCAGACGACGCCGGGCTCGGGCTCATGCCGTCGCGATTTGCCAACATTGTCGGCTCGAATTCCGAGGACACCGAGGCGCTCTTCGGCGCCTACTTAAACGCTCGACCCAAGAACCACGAAGATGTCTTCGAATTGCTCAGCTACTACTCGGAGGTTCCTGAAGAGCGCGCGCCATTACCGGAGTGGAGCGGGTTTATGATATCCGTCGGTATTCAGTCATCCATGAAATTAGAACGAGGCCAGTCGCTGCACCGGATACGATGCGACTTCGACGGGCGACGCGCCCTTACTCGCCTGAAGCCGGCCGCTGCGGAGTGGCTGGTAAAGAATCAGCCCGACGGGGGCTTTGCCCTCGACTACGTTCGGCGGTTGATCCGCAAGGACGCGACCTTCGACGACGACTTCATGGCGAGAATCACCACCGGATCTTGGCTCTGCGCACGGCTTCAGGCGGCGGCGTCGGACAAGATAGCGGCGCTCATCTTCGACAAGCTTGGTCAGCTCGCTGGATCGCATCCGAGGCTGGGCGCGCTTCACGATGAGTTGGCTCCGACACTAGTACCGAAACTGCCCACAGAGCACCTAGGGATCGAGCGGATCTGGCAGTTGAACGGGGCGGCTTGTCGTGCCGCCTTCCGCCAGGAGCTGGTTCGTCGACTCCGTGACGAGCGCTCGGCTAAGCACCTACCCAGGCTGGTGCATGCAATTTTGAATTCGGAAGCCCTCACCGATGCCGACCGTCGCTCCACCCTCGGCGGGCTGGACGCTAGACGCTTCGTTCCAAGCGGCGCTTTTGGCGGGGCTGCCTGGGTGTCGGCTATGGTTGAGTTGCTCAACGTCGCGGGCGAACTCATCGACCGCATTGTCGGCACATGCATGCCCGCTGTGCTTGAGACGCTCTACCGTGATCTTGAAGCGTTCGACACCTTAGACCAGCCCGGCCGCGCGCCAGCCATGCTTGAGTTGCTTCGGCGCATCACTGTTGGCTGGCACGCAACCGACCCAGTCGCCGTTGCCGCCGCCCTTCGAGAGCCAGTAGCGCTCAAGCGAGACTTCACACTCTTCTTGCTCACCGGCCTCGGTCACGCCGGAGTTCACTGCTCCGAGCCGGAGTTTGACGGCGGCTCCGAGGAAGAGCTTTGGCTGGACTTCGTGGCCGTGGCCGCACCGGGCTTGGAGTGGTCCTACCTCGTCGGAATACTCGACCACTCGCCGGTGATGCGCACTTCTGCCAACAGCCACGTTGCCGATCTCGAAAGCGCTTGTTCGTTCCTATCGAACGCGTTCCGCCGTGCGTCGATGCCCCCGCCCGTACTAGTCTGGCGAGGGTTGGAGTTGCGTCTAGCCGCGCAGGACCCGAACGACCGAGAGGCGCTCGCGGCAGTGACCCTCGCAGCGCTCCGATTCGACGATGGACCGGCTCGAATTGCCTTCGTACGGAAGGCGCTGAAAGCACTAGAGTCCCCTGGATTCCCTCAGATGCCGACGAACCATAGCTACTTCGAGCGCCTTCGGCGGCTGCATCCGAGCGTTTGAACGGAGGCGAAACTGAATACGGGGGCGGCAACGGAGCGCTGCCCGACAGACCATGGGCTCCTGCACGGGTGCCAGTTCGGCTGCAAGCCGCTGCCAACCAACGAGACTCCTGGTGGATCTGAGCGGCGGAGCCGAGACGCCTACGCAAGGCGTCGCTGCAGGCGGTCCGCCGAGTCGGGCAGGGAAACACGGCGACCTCGACCCGGGGCTCGCCGGCCCGCTGACCGGCCCCGCCGCTCCGGGAGCGGTCGCGCGCCACGTGGCCGCGGGCTTCGAGCTTTTTGGGGACGTGGCGGCGGACGAGGCCGGCCTCGCGCTCGACCTCGGGTGCTCCGTCGGGCGCTCTTCCTTCGAACTGACGCGCCGCACGAGCGGGCTCGTGCTCGGGCTCGACCTCAACATCCCGATGGTGCGCCTCGCCCGCCGCGTCCTCACGACCGGGCGCGTGAACTACCGCGAGCGCCGCGTCGGCCTCGTCTATGACGACCGGGACTTCGCCGCCTCGTTGCCGTCGCCGGAGCGCGTCGACTTCTGGGCCGCCAACGTCCTCGAAGCGCCGTTCCGCGCCGCTCGCATGGGCACGGTCGCCGCGATGAACGTCATCGACTGCGTCCCGAGCCCCGCGACCTTCCTCCACGCGGTGGAGCGCCTCCTCGCGCCGGGCGCGGTCGGCATCCTATCGACACCCTACGACTGGTCCGCCGGGGCGACGCCGTACGAAGCCTGGATCGGCGGCCACTCGCAGCGCGGTCCGATGGCCGGCGCCGCCGAGCCGCTCATCCGCTCCCTCATTGGCGGGGACCACGCCCACGCGGCCCGCGGCCTCGAGCTTGTGGGCGAGCGCGAGATCGAGTGGCACGTGCGCATGCACTCGCGCTCCACGGTGCTCTATCAGTGTCATCTCATGGCGGTGCGGCGCCGAGCTTGATGGCTCGGGCGACGGGCGTCGGCACCGACCCGCACGGCGGCCGGGCGGCTACAGCCCCGTGCAGACCTTCGAGCCGTCGGACGCCGTCCCCGTCGTCCCGCCGGCCGGGCAGGAGAAGGCCGGGGTGACCTTGGCGCTCTTCAGGTACCCGAGGCGACACTGCAGCGTGTCGGCGCTCTTGGTCGGGAAGTCGAGGTTCACGGCGCTCTCGTCGAGCGGGAAGTTCTCGCATTCGTTCATACACGCGTCGTTATCTGCGTAGAGGGTCGAGCAGTTCTCGGCAGCGACGGCGCAGTAGCTCGAACACCAAGTCGTGCAGGCGGGCCAACCTTGGGGGCCGCCGAGAGCGCATCCGTAGGTGCTGAGCTCCGCGTCGGCGTTCTTCGCGTTGCCCGCCTGCCAGAGGACGCATTGCATCTGTTCGGCGACGCCGGTCGTGCTCGGGATGGCCCCGGTGGTGGTCTTGCAGAACTCGACGCACGCCTCTCGGCTCGCGAAGCGGTCCTCACCGCCGCCGACCCCACAGCTGCAGGTCGCCTCACGGCAGTACCGCTCGCATTCGGGGACGCACTTCCCGTCGAGAGTGCAGCGCATGCCGTCGAGGCAAGACCCGCAGCTCTTGCCGCAGCTCCCGATGCCGCACTCGCGGCCACCGCAGTCGAGCACGCAGTCGCCCGCGCAGATGGTGCTCTTCTCTTTGGCAGCGGCGCAGGCGGCTTGAACTTCGGCCGTGTTCGGCGGGGGATCGCCCGGTGGCACGCCCGCCGGGGTGACGGCGGCAAAAGCGAGCCGGTTCAGCCGGCACCACTTCGAGTTGCCCGACGTGTCGAGCGCGCCGCCATCGGTGAAGTTGTTACAGGTCTTCGTGCACTGGGAGACGCTCTCGAAGGCGACGTTGTCGCCGGTGCAACGCGTCTGCGTCAGGTGGCAGAAGTTCTCACACGGGGTCCCGCAGACACCCCCACCCGTTCGGCCGGCCGCTCGGCAGTAGCCGATGAGCGTCTCAAGCTTCGTCGCTTGATCGGTCTCGGAGGTGGCGCAGTTGTCGAGGCTCGGCAGGAGCGCTTCGGCCTGAAGTGCGTGATAGAGCCGGCACCCGATGGTGTTGCCGAAGCTGTCACTGGTGCTGCCCGACGCGAGATCAGCGTCACCGGCGCAGAACGCGAGGCACTCTTTGAAGGCCGACTCGGGATCTTCGCTAGGCGTGAGGCCGAACTGGCGCTGCGCTTCGCCCGAGCACACGGTCGTGACCTTCTTGCAGTAGTCCGCGCACGTCGGGCCTCGCGTGACCTCGATGGCGTAGAGACCGGAGACCGTGGACGCGGGGACGCCAGCGGTGGGCGCTTGACCGTCGACGAGGATGAAGACCGTGCCAGCCTTCGCGGCCGTGTAGGACAGGGTCCCCGGCGTGTTCTTGGTCGCGATCACCGACGCCATGGCGCACTCGAGCGCGCCACAGGTGTTCTGCAGCACGGCGACGTGCGCCGGGAAGCTCGGAGAGACCGTGATGGTGTAGGTGACGTTGGCTTCGGCCGTGAGCTCCCAGACGTGGTCGGGTGTCCCATCGCCTTGCGCCGCCTCTTGCGCGCTGTCGCCAGCGGCGCACGGACTGCGGTAGTCGCTACGGGCGCCCTTCGTCGTGGCCTGGTCAAAGAAGGGGAGGCGATCGATGCGCTTCGGGTTGAAGCAGGAGTCACCGGCGACGTCCGTGCTGTTCTGGCACTGCGTCGTGCTGCCGACGGCGGCCTCTTTGCAATTGGCGCCCGCGTTCTCGACGCCCGCGAGGCCGGCGTAGTAGGTCCGGCACTGGATCGAGTCACCGACGATGTCGCCGGGATTGCCAGTCGTGCTCACCGGCGCGCACTGCTCAAGGCAAAGGTCGAAGGTGGCGAAGAGGCTCGGGCAGTTCATGGCTGTGAGGTGGCAGTAGTTCTCGCACCAGCTGCCGCACAGATTCCCGCCGGTGCCGCCGGCCCGAGGGCAGAGCAGGACCTGGTCCGTGGCCGACTCGGCGGCTGACTCCGCGTAGTGTTGGCGGCAGCCGATGGCGTCCGTTCCGCGCGCCTTCGAGCCCGTCTGGGCGCCCACTTCCGGCCCGGCGGTCGGGGCCAGCCAGTTCGCACGGCAGTACGCGTCGCATTCGATTCGGCCGTTCTCGTCCGTGACGGCGTCCGGGACGTCCCCGGTCGCCCATTGCTGGTTCAGGTCCGTGCAATTCTCAGCGACGGTCTTGCAGTAGCGCTCGCAGGGGTCGATGCAGACGCGCGCGATCGTCCCGTCCTCAAGCTTTTGCGTTTCGGACTCGTAGCCCTCTTGTCCCGGCCGGAAGGTGAAGGTGGTCGGGGACGTCGTGGGATCGCAGTGCTTGCAGGCGTGGTCCGGCGAGGCGTCCGCCGTGAGGAAACACTGCCCGTCGACGTAACAAGACCCGGGTTTGACGTCCTCGCGGCAGAGCTTGGTCTCCGTGTCGCAGACCCCAATGACGCAAGGCGCGTCGTAGACACACTCCTTGTCGATGCGGCACGGCTTCTCGCCCGGGTTGGTGTTCACATCGGTCGTCCCGCTCGAGTCGTCGGTCTTGGCGTCCGGGCTCTCGCCCGTCGCCGAGTCGCCGCACGCCGTCGCGAGGACGACGACGATCGCCATCGGGAGCCACTGGAGGCGCGCGCCGACGCTCGTTCGGGCGAACGAGAGAGGGCCATGGAGACCGAGCCCGTGCGCGGGCCCACGGACATCGGCGCGGAGAGAACATCGAAAGCGTTGGCGTTGCACGGTCGGCAGTTTCCAGA
>JADMJS010000321.1 GCA_018780435.1 Myxococcales bacterium | reverse complement strand
CGTGAGGACGTATCGCAGACATCTGACGCCGCTATCACAGGGAAGCGCGAAGGCCGGCGACGGGAGAAAAGCAGCGGCCCCCTAGGACGGTTGTACTAGGCGCCGGACGGGAGTCAAGGTGGACTTTCGAAATTTCTAGCGAGAGGTGGTTGGGCGCCGGGCGTGTGGCTGGTAGAACGCGCCCGTGACGGGGCCCGCGAGGCCCATCGACGGAGTGACCATGACCGCCTTCTTGTCCGCCACCGAGGCCATCGCGCGTATCCCTTCGGGCTCTCGGATCTTCATCCATGGCGGGGCCGCGACCCCCACGCCGCTCCTCGACGCGCTCGCCGCTCGCGCGCTTGCCGGGGACGTACGCGACATCACGACGGTCAGCCTGCACATCGAAGGCCCGGGGCCGCACCTCGCCAAGGAGCTCGCTGGGATCATTCGGCACCGGGCGCTCTTCATCGGCGGCAACGCACGCGCGGCGGTGCGAGAAGGCCGGGCGGACTACGTGCCCGTCTTTCTGAGCGACATCCCGGCGCTCTTCCGTCGAGGCAGCGAGCCCCTCGATGTCGCCTTCATCAACGTCTCTCCCCCCGATCCGCATGGGTTCTGCTCGCTCGGCGTCTCGGTGGATGTCGCGCTCGCCGCCGTTCGCGCCGCTAAACACGTCGTGGCGCTCGTTAACGCGAAGATGCCGCGCACGCATGGCGACGGCTTTGTCCACGTCAGCGCACTGCACGCGCTTGTCGCCGGCGACCATGCGCCCTACGAGCTCGCCAGCCCCGAGCTCTCCGCCGAAGAGCGGCGCATCGGGGCCCACATCGCGGGCCTCGTGCCCGATGGCGCGACGTTGCAGCTCGGCATCGGCTCCATCCCTGCCGCCGTCGGACTCGAGCTTCGCGGCAAGAAGGACCTGGGCGTCCACACGGAGATGTTCACCGACACGGTCCTCGACCTCATCGAAGCCGGCGCCATCACCGGGCAGGCCAAAGAGGTCAACCGCGGCAAGGTCGTCACGGCGTTCGCGATGGGCACGGCGCGGCTCTACCGCTTCATCGACGACAACCCGATCTTCGAGTTCCGGCCCGCCGACTACACGAACGACACCCAGATCATCCGTCGTTTTCGCAAGATGGTGGCCGTCAACTCCGCCATCGAGGTCGACCTCAGCGGCCAGGTCTGCGCCGACTCCATCGGGACGGCCTGTTACAGTGGCGTTGGCGGTCAGATGGACTTCATCCGCGGCGCGGCCCTTGCCGACGAAGGCCGCGGCGTCATCGCCCTACCCAGTACCGCCAAAGGCGGCACGGTGAGCCGCATCGTGCCCACGCTTCGCCCCGGCGCCGGTGTCGTGACCACCCGCGCGCACATCCACACCGTCGTCACTGAACACGGCGTCGCCGAGCTGCACGGCAAGAGCGTGCGGGAGCGCGTCATGGCGCTGTCCGCCATCGCCGCCCCCGAGTTCCGAGACGAGCTCCGAGCCGCGGCCCGAGCACAGGGGTGGCTCTGATCGCCGCTTGGTGTAAGGTGCTCCCATGGTGCGGCGGCCCCGATGAGCGACAGCGAGCGACCCACGACCGGCGGCCCAGCCCCTGCTGATTCGCTCGCCGTGCTCAGCGACCCCTTCCGCTTCGGCGGCGAGCTGTCCCCAGACGACCCCCTTCATCCCGACAACGTCCTCCGCGACGCGCGCAGCGACGCCCGAGTCCACCTCGGGCTCGCCGTCCTCTCCGCGTTCGCGCTGCTGCTCTTCGGTTGGCTGCAACGAGAGGACCTGCTCTACGGCCTCCGAGGCGGTGAACCTCTCGAGCTCGGCGACTTCGACCAGCTCCTCAGGGCCGGCTCACCCGTCGACGGCGCCTTCGACCACAACCGCTATGCACGTTACGACCGCGGCCTCGTCACCGCCTATACGCGCAGCGACGACGCGGCTGGTTGGAGCGCCTTCTTCGACCCGGTGGCCAACATGATCGTCGTCACGCGGCGCGCGATCCCGACGCTCATCTCCCGGCACGTCTTCGTCGCCGCCGCCTACGACGGCCTGCTCCGTGAGGGCTGGCTCCGGCCCGACGACCTCGGGGTGGCGTTCTCCGCCGAAGGGCGACTTCTGCTCGCCGACGCCGCGCCTCGCCGCTTCAGGGCAGTACGGGATGAGCTCACCCACCGCCTTCGGCTCGACGATCGGCGACCGGACCGGCCCGTGTGGCTCTTCATCGACGGCGCACGGCCCAAAGAGCAGCGGGTCTTGCTCGTGCTCTTCGGGGTCGCGCTCCTGCCGGTGCTCGTGGCCTTTCTACTCGCGCGCCGATCGCGCGAGCGCGTAGCCCTGCTCGAGGACGCGCTGCGCGAGCTGTGACCCTCGTCTTTACTCGACGCTCCTCTCGATTCGGTCGAAGAGTTCCTTATAGATATCCATATGTTTGCTTGGGACCTGCCGATGAAGCTCGAACCAAGGGACCGGCCGGTCCGTGTTGTCGAGCCCGACGGCGTCGACGAGGAAGAAGTGTCCGGCGTAAATGCCGCGGAGCTGGTCGGCCGCCTCCCGGACGTCGTAGAAGCTCTTGATGGCCAGAGTGATGACGTCGGTCGCGACGTCGCGATCGCCGTTCGCCGCCACCAGCGCGCGCGTGAACCACTCGCAGAGGGCGTCGAGCGCCGCTTCACGACCGTCGGCGATCGTCAGATCAAAGTTCGAAAGGTCGAAGGTCATAAGAGAGGTGTTCTCCGTGTCGTTCGCCGAACCACGACGCTGGCGCGCAGTGCCTCAACCGGGTAGCAGCTCGGCGTTCGGGGGCGGGCCTTGGGTCATGACCTTGGTGAGCTCGTCGATGGCCTCCGGGGTGCCCGAGGCGACGATACGGTCCCCGGGCTCGAAAGCAACGTCGCTCACTGGCGCGAAGGAGAGCCCGTCACGGCGCAGGACCGCGAGGACGGTCGCTTCGCTGACCTCCCCGCTTCCGCTCGTCATGAGCGACTCGCCCACGCAGGCCCACGACGACTCGACGGTCAAGACTCGCGTCGGATCGAGGCTGTCGAGCACGGCCGTCTCCGCCCGCGCCATGGACGCGTCGCCTGTCGAACTTCGTCCTTCGAGCGCCGCGAGCGTCGCGTCGGTGATGGCCGCCGTCTCGGGTAAAGTCTCGCTGCGCAGCTGCCGCCGAAAGCCGTCGAGGACGACTTGGGCGCCCGAGCGGGCTTCTCGCACCGAACGCCGGATTGGGCTCGCAAAGATCAGGAGCGTCAGGAGCGCGATGGACGCCAGCGCCACGGTCGAGCCGAAAGGCAGGAGCGGGAGGACGACGGCGAGCAGGGGGGCGCCCACGACCAGGATGATCGCGAGCGTGAGCCCGACTCGCAGGGTCTTCTCGAGTGGCGTCAGCTCTTCGGGCGCGATGGTCTGCGTCGGGTCGGACGGCGTGCGGCCGCTCAAGGCGTTCGAGAAGTTCGACGCGAGCGCGCGTGCGTTCCGTACGACCCCGACGGCGAAGGGCACGCTGAAGGCCATGACGAGCAGGCCCAGGACCGCGCGGAGCACCCACGCCGGAATCCCCGTGAAGGCACGCAGATAGGACGCCACGGGATCGGCGACGAGCCCGGTCGCGGCGGCGAGGACCACGATCCCGGCCGCTTCGAGCAGGATGAGCCGGACCTGCCGCCGGCCCGCGGCACGGGTCGGTTCGAGCCGGCGGCCTCGAAGGCGGGCGACCCAGGCGTGGTAGAGCGCCGCCGTCGTCCGCAGCGCTTCGGGGAGGCGGCCTTCGAGCGCCGCCGCAATGCGGTCGGCGTTTCCAATGGCGTACGGCGTCGTGAACGCCGTGATGGCCGAAACGACGACGGCGATGGGGAGTAGCGCCGGCGAGGTCGTGCCGCTCGTCACGCCGAGGCCCGCGATGATGAAGGAGAACTCGCCGATCTGCGTCAGGCACGCGGCTGCCTTGGCGGCCGTGCCGACACTCTGCCCGGAGAGCACGGCCCCGAGCGTGACCGACACGAACTTGCCGACGAGCACCACCGCCGTGATCACCAGAACGGGGAACCACTCCGCCGCGATGGCCAAGGGATCGATGAGCATGCCGACCGAGACGAAGAAGATCGCCGAGAAGAGGTCCCGCAGTGGGGCGACGAGGTGTTCGAGCTTCTCGCCGTGACCCGACTCCGCGCAGAGCACGCCAGCGATGATGGCGCCGAGCGCGACGGAGAAGCCGGCCCACGACGCGATGGCTGCGAAGGCAAAGCAGACACCGACCGCGGCGACGGTAGTCGTCTCCGGGCTCTCGAAGCGGACGACGAGGCGCATGAAGCGAGGGATGAGCGGCAGGCCCAGCGCGATGGCGCCGAGGAGGAAGCCGGCGAGCTTGGCCAAGGTGATGGCGAGTGAGACAGGCGACGGTGAGAGGCCCGCCGAGAGACCCGTGAGGACGGTGAGCAGGACGATGGCGGCGATGTCTTCGAAGACGAGGATTCCGAAGACCACTTCGACGACGACACCTTTCACCTTTTGGTCGGCGAATGTCTTCGCAATGACCATCGTCGACGAGATGGCGATCATGGCGCCCAAGAAGGCACCTTCGATCGAGCCGAGCCCCAACATGCGCGCGGTCACGAGCCCGAGCACGCCCATGAGTCCCATCTCGATGAAGGCCGCGGGCCCGGCGCTCCCCGCGAGCCGAGTGACCTTGCGAATGGAGAGCTCGAGACCGATCGAGAACATCAGCAGGATGACGCCGAGCTCCGACAGGGTCGTGACCACGTCGCGATTGGCGTAGATCGGGAGCGGGACGTTGGGCCCGACGACGAGGCCGGCGACGAGATATCCGAGGACAGCCGACAGCCCGAGCTGGCGCGTCACGACGGTGGTGACGCCAGCGACGCCGAGCACGATCGCCAGGGTGGTCAGTAGGACGTGGGCATCCATGGGCCGGGCGAGGGTAGCGGTCGCACGCGGCCGAGTCACCTCCCGATCGTCCTACGGAGGCGATCTGTTGGTGCTCCAAAAAAGGCCCCGGCCCGGCTTCCGGTGGTCCCCGCTGTCGTGTTAAGGTGCGCCTCCCTGGAGGACCTGGACATGCCGCTTTGGCTCGAGAAGATAGTTCCCATCGTCCTTCTGCTCGTAGCCGTCGGGATCGTGCTCGCCCGTCTCCCCAAGGTCGACCTCGGCCACTCGGAGGCCTACAAGCGTCGGCGTGTCATGAACTGGGTCCCGCTCGGGCTCACCTACGCGTTTCTCTACTTCGGTCGCTACAACCTCTCCGCCATCGCGGCCGATCTCGACAAGACCGGGCTCCTCCCCAAAGGGGACTTCAACGAGATCGACGGGATCGGCGCTTGGGTCTATGGAGTCGCCTTTCTCATCAATGGGCCACTCACCGACCGGTTTGGCGGCCGCTTCACGATGTTGCTCGCCACCGTCGGCTCGGCGCTCATGAATGTGGGCTTCGCCATCGCGATGGGCCACGCGAAGGACACGGGCGACGCCGCCACCTTGAAGCAGTCGCTCATCTGGCTGAACGCCCTCAACATGTACTTTCAGAGTTTCGGGGCCGTCTCGATCGTCAAGGTCAACGCCCCGTGGTTCCACGTACGTGAACGCGGCGTCCTCGGCGGCCTCTTCGGGATTCTCATCTCGCTCGGCCTCTACTTCTCGTATGACTGGAGCCTGCTCCTCGCTCGGCACGCGGGCTTGACCATGGCCTTCTGGGTGCCGGCGGCGGTCCTCGGGATGTTCGCCCTCGTGACCTTCTTCCTCGTTCAAGACACGCCTTCGAAGGCCGGCCACCCCGACTTCGACACGGGTGATGCGAGCTCCGGGCAGGTCGGAACCCTCACGCTAGCTGAAGTCGCGCGGCGCATGTTCTCGCAGCGAATCATCTGGCTCATCGTCGCCATCGAGTTCTGCTCGGGGTTCTTGCGCCAAGCGGTCATGAAGCAGTACCGCCTCTACGCCAAGGCCATCGGCGAGGACGGCAGCTTCGTCTATGAGAACTGGGGCGTGGTCCTCTGTGTCGCCGGTATCCTCGGGGGCGTCTTCGCTGGTTTCATCTCGGACCACGTCTTCGGGTCGCGCCGCGGCCCGGTCGCGAGTGTCCTATTCGCGGGCCTACTCGCCGGGTGCGTCGTCGCGTTCTACTCCCTCGGCGGGCCCGTTCTCGGCTGGTCGGTGGTCTTCATGTCGCTCTGCGTCATCGGCGTGCATGGCATGCTCTCCGGCACGGCGTCGATGGACTTCGGTGGCTCGAAGAATGCCGGTGTCGTCACGGGGATCATCGACGGCTTCGTCTACCTCGGGACGGGGACGCAGGCGTTCATCTTCGGCGCCTACCTGCCGAAGAACGAAGCCGCCAAGGATCCGGCGAACTGGGCCGTTTGGCCGGGCGCCATGTTGCCCGTCGCGATGCTCGGGCTCGTCCTCTGTGCCCTCATCTGGAACGCAAGACCCCAAAAGCACGCCGCTAAACCCTGACGGCAGGTGCTGCCGGCACGGACTGACGGCAACGGCTGACGGCAACGACTGACGGCAACGACTGACGCCCCGGGCGGGCTTCAGGGCCAGGCTGCCGCGTGCTCCTCGAGCGTGCGTGCTTCGGCTCCCGGCACTACGCCGCGCAGCGCCGCGGCGAAGGCGGCGAGCTTCGTCTTCACCGGGCGACGTAGGTCGAGCTGCGCTGTTGCGAGCGCCTCGTCTCGTCCCCCGAGGTCTTGCCGGTCCAGCAGATCGAGTGCGTGGAACTCGAGGTTCAGGAAGGACTGCGAACGCAGGACCGGTGCCAGCGCCGTGAGCGCTGTCGCGCCGAGCAGCGTCAGCGACGTGCCGATGAGCGGGAAGCGAATCCCGGGCAGGACGCTCATCGGGAAGTCCACGAGACCATGGGCATTTCGCGAGGGCGCGAGGTCGCCGAACGCGTGCGCTGGGTTGCCCACGATGGAGTGGCTACGCCGGCCGACCAGGCGCATGGCTGCGATCGCGCAGGCCCGGGCTGCGTAGTACGGCGGGCAGGGGAAGCGGCTCGACTCATAGGCGTAACCGAGCGCCTTCAGCGCGCGACCGATGACGTCGTTCGTGTTGTAGCCGGGGCCGCGAAAGCCGGCGACGGGACTGCCGCGCAGCGCCGAGATCGCGGCGTCCGCGCGTCGTAGCTCGCCCTCGATCTCCAGGTCGGATTTGCGAGTGAGATCATAGGGATGGGTGTCGCTATGGCTCGCGAGCTCGTGGCCTGCGGCGACGAGGCGTCGCGCGATGGCCTGGTGCGCCGGGACCTCGAGGTCCTCGGCGACCACAAAGAACGTGCCGCGTACCCCGAATGACTCGAAGAGGTCGGCGAAGCGCGGGACGCCCACCGTCCAGGCGAGATCGGCCGCATCACCGGGCTGCGCGGCGAGGCCGTGAATGGCCCGGTAGAGCCGCAGGCCGTCGATGTCGACGTTGACCGCCAGTCGGCGCATTGCCGCTCAGCCGCGGATTCGGATGGCGATGAAGAGGCGCGTGAGGTCCTTCAGGACCTTGGGGACGCGGCGCGTCAGGTTGATCGACGGCGGGCGCTTCTCCGCGATCTCGACCGGGATCTCGACAACCCGGAAGTCCGCGCGCTCGGCCCGAATGACGAACTCCGAGGCGAAGAGGTCGCGGTCCACGATGCAGCGATTGACGATGCCGAGCAGGCGCTCGCGGTGGAACGCCTTGAGCCCGTGAGTGTCGGTGCCGCGGAAGTCGAGGAAGACGCGCAGCAGCGTGTTGATGACCTTCGTGCCGAGGCGCCTGAAGGCCGGCCGTTTGTCGTGGGCGCCGGCGTGGGCCTTGGAGCCGACGACCATGTCTGCCTGACCGCTGCGGAGGATGGCGAGTGCGCGCGTCTGGAAGTCCACGTCGCAGATGTCGATCTCGTCACAGAGGACGTAGGTGCCGCGGGCTTCGAGGATGCCCCGGCGGAGCGCACGTCCGTAGTTCGGCTCGCTGGAGACGAGCGCCTTGACCTCGGGGAAGCGGCGCTCGAGCCCGAAGGCCAGCTCCTTGGTGTCGTCCTTCGAGCCGTTCTCGCTGA
>JADMJS010000778.1 GCA_018780435.1 Myxococcales bacterium | reverse complement strand
TTCCGCTACCAGTTCACCAACGTGAACGGCAAAGACGTCCTCCCCGAGATCGTCCACCTCACCCAAGGTGACGGCCAGACGGACGTGGTCGGCGACCCGACGAAGCGCTCGTCCGACCCGGTCCTCATCCTGAACCCCCTCACCGAAGAAGAGGGCTGGGCCATCGCCGGCATCCGCGTGACCGCCGTCGATGACGCAGGCGACCCCGTCTACACCGCCCTCCCGCTCACGGTCGTCCGGCCCATCGCCTACCACTACGACGGCACCCGCGAGCTCGCCGAGTACTACGAGCCCACCGTCGTCAGCGGCCCCTTCACGGGCGGCATCGGCACGGAGATCGCGTACTCGGAGACAGTCTCCGAGGACCGCCAACAAGGCGTCTCCGTCGGCATCTCGAAGGACTGGTCGCGCATGACCGGCCAAGAGGAGTCAGAGTCCTGGCTCGAGGGCGTCGAGACCTCGTCGGAGATCTCGACGACGAACGCGACCGGCGTCGACCACTCGGAGTCCAAGAGTTCGTCCGAGACCATCGGTGAGGACTACACGACCTCGGCCGAGAACAGTGTGGCGGTCGGCACCGAGTCCGGCAGTAGCTGGTCCTGGAACACCTCCAAGGAGCTGAGCGCTGAGGAGTACGCCGACACGATGAAGGAGCTTTCGGGTGAGGTCTCGGCCGAAGTGAGCGCCAGCGTCACCGGCGAAGGCTCGATCCCCGGCCTCGCCAAGGTCAGCGGCACGGTCGGCACCACGGTCGGCACGTCGGTCGGCATGAGCACGGGCACCTCCTCGGGCGCGCGCACCGGCACCTCCGAGAGCGTCGGCAACTCGATGGAAGGCTCGGACTCGAACTCCCAGGTCTTCGGCAGCGCCACGTCCGATTCGCGGTCGAAGAGCTTCTCCGGCACCTACGCCTTCGACAATCAGGACACCATCTCGAGCTCCACCGCGAAGACCGAAGCCAAGGGCGAGAGCCGCGCGTTCTCCGTCGGCGGCTCGGGCTCCCTCTCCGAGTCGTTCAGCGAAGGCGCCTCCGAGCAGTGGGAGTCCTCGTGGGTCTCGTCGAAGGGTCAGTCGAGTTCGCTCCAGATCTCGAGCAAGGTCCCCCGCGGCCGCTGCGCCGTCGTCTATCGGCAGACCGTGCGCTGGGTGCGCCGCGCTCAGCTCTACAACTACGATCTCTGCGGCGTCCGCACGCTCATGGGCGAGATGAACTTCAACGAGTGGACGTGGACCCCGTCCATCGCGCTCGGCGAAGGCGACAACTGCGACCGCGTGCCCTCCGGTCTCCCGCCCGCGGCGTGTTTCGTCGCGTGCGAGTAGTCGGAGGACTCGTCCTCGTCCTGCTGGCGCTGGGGTGCGCCTCCAAAGACAGCACGGACGGAGCCACCGTCTGTGCCAAGGACATCGACTGCCCGGCCGACCAGCGCTGTCTGAACTCGGCGTGCGTCCCGCTCGGGACCGGCGGCTGCACGAGCGACGCCGAATGCGCTGATGGCGGCAAGTGCCTGCCCTCGGGCCTCTGCCAAAAGGCCGAATGTTCAGTCGATGCGGACTGTTGCCCATCGGGCGACGCCTGCGGACGCAAGTGCCGCGACTTCCAGTGCTTCGGCGCCGAATGCGAGGACGGTGAACGGCGCGAGTGTTTCCTCGGCTGCCATCGCGGCGAACGCGTCTGCGAACGCGGCGAGTTTCAGCCCTGCGACGCAGCCCCGATCGCGCCAAACGAGCTGTGCGGCAATGACGAAGACGACGACTGCAACGGCGAGACCGAAGAGGGGTGCGCGACCTGCACGCCCGGCACGACGGTCCCCTGCACGACCGTGTGCGGCACGGGTGAGTCCGTGTGCGACCCGAATGGACAGGAGGGCCAATGCTCCGCGGGGACCGACTGCGCCTGCACCGCGGGTGAGACCAAAGACCGGCCGTGCGGCTTCTGCGGCACCGAGACGGCGGCCTGCGAGGGCGGCGTCTTCGTTTGGTCCGACGAGTGCCTTGGCGCCGGCGTGTGCAATGCCACTATCGGCGGTGAGGACAACGTCGATTGGCGCGCCTGCGGGCTCTGCGGTTCCCAGACCCGCATCTGCAACGGCGACTGCACATGGGGCGAGTGGTCGGACTGCTCGCAGGAAGGCGCGTGCGACCCGGGCGCGCCGGCCGAAGAACGCGGCTGCACGGGCGCCTGTGGCGTCGAGACCCGCACCTGTGACCCGACGACCTGCACCTGGGGCGAGTGGAGCACCTGCGACGAAGACGGTGGATGCACGCTCGGCGACGAGCAGACCCAGCCCTGTGGGAATTGCGGCGTGAAGGTGTCGACCTGCGACAGCGACTGCCAGTGGACACCGTTCGGGACCTGCTCGGATGAAGGCGAGTGCAAGCCGGACACGGTCGAGACGGAGAAGTGCGGTAACTGCGGAGAAAAGCAGCGTATTTGCTCGTCGTCGTGCGGCTGGGGAGGCTGGTCCGAGTGCCAAGGTGAAGGCGAGTGTTCGGCTGGTGAAGAGGAAGTACTCGGCTGCGGCCCTGGCACGACCGCGGGTCCGTGCGAGGAGGGGACGGCGGTCAAGAAGTGCTCGGCGGCGTGCACCTGGGGGTCGCTCGGAGCTTGTACGGGCGCCGTATTTCCGAAGGAGGAGATCTGCGGCGACGGCATCGATCAGGATTGCTCCGGCGGCGACAAGACCCAGCCCGACGACTGGGAGCCGAACGACACCTGCGGCGCGTGCGCGTGGCTCGGCAAAGATCCCGACGGCGACCCCGTCCTCTACGCGACCTTCGACGAAGCCGCCGACACCGTCGACTACTACTGCTTCGACGCGGTCGACGACTTCAACGTGGTCGGCTTCGGCGAGCACGTCCGCGTCGACCTGATGAATCAGAGCAGTGGGCTCGACGCCGACCTCTTCCTCTACCGCAACGTCGCGGACTGTAAGCTCGGCACCTCGAAGGCAGTCGCGAAGAGCGAGCAGCTCGGCTCCGTGAACGAGTCCATCGATTGGGGCGAGAACACGGGCACCAGCGATGACGGCACCTGGGTGATCGAAGTCAGGAACTTCGAGCCCGCCGCGGCCGGGTGCTCCAAGGCCTACACGCTCCGCGTCAACGGCCTCAACTGAGCGGCGCGCTGGTGCCCGCTCTCTGCACATTCCTCCTCGCGGGCTCGTTGCTCGGTCAGGCGCGCCTCGTCGGGCCCGGTGACGACGTCCCGGTCGCCTTCGCCACACACGACGGCTCAATCTGGGCCACGGCCAACGAACAGGGGGACATCCACCTCACGACGGACGGCGGGCTCACTTGGCGCACCATCGAGGCGCAACGACCACCCGCCGGCCAAATCACCGAACATCGCTCGCGTGGCCGCGTGGTGGACGTTTGGTCCGACGGGCTCACGTCGCTGCAGGACCTCGGCGGATCCCTCCGAGACCTTTGGTACTTCGACGACGCCGAGTCCGGGATCGGCTTCTTCGACCGGTCGCCGAACGACGACGAGGTGACCAAAGCTGACGCGCCACCGGGCTTCCCCGAGGCCGGTGACCGGCGACTGGGCGTCGACCCAGAGCGAGTTTGGCCAGACCACCCCACTCGCTCGCGGGTAGGGAGAGACGTCTCGCTACGAGGCGCCATGAAGGTCGCGACGCGCGACGAGCAGGCTCCGAGCCGAATCGGCTTCTCGCCCTCCGGCGAGATTCTGCTCAAGCGGGGCACGCTCTGTGAGGCCGTCAGTCCTTCAGGGCGCCGAGCAGTCGAGTGCGAAGACCTCGACTTCCAAGGGGAATCCGACGTGGTCGGCGACTGCAAAGTCTCACGAGCCGGTGGGGCGGTCGTGACGCTGTGCGGTCGTGTCGTCGTCGTCGAAGGTGGCCCTATCGCTGGCCGCCGTCGCGATGGACCGACGCTCGACGAGGCCGTCGCGGCAGCCGAGCGGCGCTTTGGGGCCGCCCGGGAGGCTGCCCTGTGCGCCCCTGACCGACAGCGCCGTGCGGCCTTCGTGCCCCGCTTCGGCGTCGTCGGTGGCTACGCCGCCACGGACCCGTCCGCGATCCTCGCCGCGGCGTTCCTCGACGACATCACGCCCTTTTCAGAGCTGAACACGCCCACGAACTTCGGCTTCGGCAAGACCGACGACCAGCTCGGCGATCGCGAGAACATCGCGTTCCAAAAAGACGTGACCGTCACCTTCGGCTACGTCTTTGGCGTCTTGCAGTGGGGCCTCGACGCGCCCTCCCCACCGCCGCCCGCGCTCGACGAGGCCGACGACCTCCGCGCCGAGGTCATCGCGCTCCACCAGGAGCGACAGCGACTCCTCGGCGAGGTGCCGCTCCCGGCACACGCCGCCGCCCGCTCGTTGCGCCTCGAAGAGGTCACCGCGCTCCTCGATCTGCTCACCGGAGGACTATACAGTGTCACGTCCATTGCCCCGTGAATCAAACCCGGTCAGGATTCAGGCGATGAAACGCCCCACCTTGCCTTCGGGCACCGTCCGCAACGTCCTGAC
Organism: Myxococcales bacterium; assembly: GCA_018780435.1. GTDB lineage: Bacteria > Myxococcota_A > UBA9042 > SXOO01. Next base: position 33,974 of record JADMJS010000778.1, on the reverse strand, counting down.
GGGCGCCCTCGCCGTGGTCGCCTTCCTCGGCAGTGCAGCGGCACAAACGCCTGATCCACGCCTTGAGCCCGACGTGCGGGAGTGCCAAGCCGCCTCCCTCCGTGCCGCGCGACTCGAGACGAGCACCATCGACTCGGCGCGTTCCCGAGCGTCGCTGAAGGCGCTCGCGCCGGAGCTCGAGGTCAGCGGCGGCTTCATGCGGTCGACACTCGACGAAGACACCATCAATCAGGAGTACGACCAGAACAGCCCGTGGATCCTGAAGGCGTCCGGCGGCGACAGCTGGGAAGTTCGAGGTGAGGTCACGTGGAACTTCCCCGAGCTGGTCTTCAACGCCGAGGAGCTCGACGCGGCCGGGCTGGTCACGCTTCAGGAAGCGCGCCTCCGTGAGGTCACGCGCGTCTACTTCGAACGGCGTCGCGCGATCTTGGCGCTCGCGACCGCAACCGATCCGAACGCCCGCGCCCTCGAGGAGCTCCGCGTCGAAGAGCTCGGGGCCCACCTCGACGCGCTGACGGGCGGCTGGTTCACGCAGGAGTCGCTGCGGCGGCAAGGGCGAGTGCTGCGGCTGAAGCAATCCGGGCCCGCACCCGTGGGGGCCCCGATGACCGCCCCAGCACCGACGCGCCCCGGGACCACCCCGTGACGCCCACGAAGACCCGCCTCGTCGTCTATGACCTCGACGGGACGCTGGTCGACTCCGCCGGCCATATCGCTGCCGTCGTCAACACGACCCGTCGCCACTACGGCCTCTCGCCGCTAACCGTCGACGAGGTCCGCCCTTGCATTGGCGACGGGGCCCAAACGCTCGTCGAGAAGTCGCTCTTCGGGCTCCTCGGCGCACCGCCGCCGTCCTTCGGCGTGCTCTCCCGTGCGACGCACCCGCTGCCGGAGGTCTTTTCGACCTTCATGGACATCTATTCGGCCGACACCTCGTCCGGCATCGGCGTGGTGGACGGCGTCATGGAGACGCTGGAGCGCCTGCACAAGTTGGGTGTCGCGCAGGCGGTCCTGACCAACAAGCCGCACGTCGCCGCGCTCGAAGTCGTTGATGCCATGGGGCTTTCGCCCTTCGTCTTCATGACGATCGGCCCTGGCGCTCGCGTGCCCGGCGTCGCGGCTCCGATGCCGCCCAAGCCGGATCCAACCGGCCTCCGCCACTTGATGTTGCTCGCCGGTGCCTCGCCGGAGGAGACCATCATGGTCGGCGACGGCATTCAGGACGTGCGCGTCGCCGCGGCGGCCGGCGCGCGATGTCTCGCCATCGCGACCGAGGACTTCCTCGTGCCTATGTTCGTCGCCACCGGGCTCTCCCGCTCGCGAGTCGTGGGCTCCTTTGCCGCTGCCGCCGCACTCATCGACTAGGCCATGATGACCGACGACGCACACGAGCCGCTCGAAGGCGCCGACCTCACTCCGCCCCGCGCACCCTCCCTACGCCCCGACGATTGGCTCCAGCGGCGTCGACGAAAGCTCGCCTTGGTCGCCGTGCTGGTCGTTCTGGTCGCGGCCGGCCTCTTCGTGTGGCTTCGCCCGAGCCGGGTGGCGCGCGACACGCTCCTCGGGCTCCCCAAGGGCCTGATGATGGCCGCGTCCATCGACATGCAGCGTCTACTGAGCGCGGAGCTCCTGGCGGCGCCACTCGGGACGACCGAGGGGCAAGCGGGCATCGAACAAGCGCGCACCCGCTTCGGTCTCGATCCGCGTGAGCTCCTAGTCCTCGCCATGGGCCTCGACGTCGCCGGCGGTGAGATTGGCCTCATCGCAATCCTGCGCGGTCGCTACGACGTGCCGAAGCTGAGAGCGGCGCTCGCGGAGATCCCGGACTCCGAAGCCACGACGCTCGGGGGCGAGCCGGCCACGCTGCTGCGTTTCGACGTGCCACTGGCCGAGGCGATTCCGGCGCTCTCCTACGTCGCCGAGGGCGACGATCAAGACGTGATGCTAGCCGCGCTCCCCGTCCTGCCGGACCTCGTATTCGCCGTCCGCGACGACCGCACCCTCATCGCCGGCACCCGAAGGCTCCTCGACGCCTGGCTCGCCGGCACCTCCCGCCTCGGTGACGACGACGCGCTGGCCGACCTCGTGACGGGCGAGACGAGCGCAGGCGCGCTCGGCGTGGGTGTGGCCCAGTGGGAGGGCGACGGCGAAGGGATCCGCCTCTTCACGACACTCCAAGGGCTTGTGATGCCCAAGCTGGGCCTGCCCGCCGAATCGGCGTGGCCCAGCATGGAGGGCGTGTTCGACTTCGAGATCGACGGACGCAAGCTCGACGGCCGCGGCCTCTATCGAATGCGTTCGGAGGCCGACGCCAAGGCCATGGAGGAGCGCCTCATCCGGTCGAACGAAGCATCAAGAGCCATGACGGGCGGCCTCGTGAAGCAGACTGTGCGCCGGGACGGCAACGACGTCCGGATCACGATGGGCTTCACGATCCCAGGGCCGTAGCCGCCACGTCCACCCTCGGCCGAACGCCGTCGCGACGGACGGCCTCACGAAACGACGAAATCAGATCGTCCCAGCGGCAAAGGTCCACGACGAACGGCAAGTCCGACGCGTCGAAGGCGTCGCGCAAGGAGGCCAGCTCAGTCAACGTGATCGGCGTCACGATGCAGAGATCGAGGTCGGCGAAGCGCTTAGCGCGACCAGTGGCCCGTGACCCGAACGCGACGGCCATCGTAGTGGCCCAGTAAGCGGCCGACCTCCAGCCACTCATGGACCGTCGTGGCGTTCAGCCAGCGCATTCGTCACAGCGCTCGAGAACGACGAGGAGCTGCGCGACCTCCCGCTCGAAGTCGAGGAAGGCCTCGGCGATCTCCGCAGCGACGGCTTCGCGGTACGTGTGGGAAGCTTGGTTTCGAAGCTCCACGAATCGGAACCACGGCGACGGATCGGCGATCAGCGACTCTCTCGCCGCGAGACGAAAGGTCTCCTTGGGGCTCGCGACGTCCAGGCCGCGCAAGCTGAGGACGCGCTTCACCGTCTCCCAACTGAGTTCGAGGACGTACTCGAAGCGTTGAATGGCACCGTCGAGCCGGAGGTCATCGGTGAGGAGGGGCAGCGCGGCTCGAAAGCGCGCGAACGCCGTGCGAAAGGCGGTCACGTCAACCTGGGCGGCGTCCGTGTCCACGCCGTGACGATACCACTATTTCGCGGCCTGATCGCAGGAGTAGATGGTCTGGAAGATCGGACCCACCTTGCTGAAGAGCTTCAGGTCGCCACCACCGGCCTTGTTGAGGCGCTCCATGATCGCGGTGTAATCCATCTCGTTGCCCTCGGCCATGGCGCCCTTCTTGAGGTCCTGGCGGTACTCTTCGATGAGCTTGCAGTTGGTCTTGTGGGCCTCCTTTTTCTCATCGACGAACTTCTGAGCGGCCGCGACGAAGGCGTCCTTATCGGCGCCGCCCACCTTCTCGACATGGACGAGGAACGCCTCGACGGTCTCCTTCTGCACCTTCCAAGGGTTCGGTCCGTCGGCTGCCGCCGCCGCCGCCCCGCCGCCGCCCGCGGCCGGTGCGTCCTTCTTGCCGCAGCCAAGTACGAGAGACGACGCAAGGATGGTGAGAATGAGCAAGTTGCGCATGAGGTGCTCCGAAGGGGTCATGACCGGGCCGGTCGGGTTGTCGATTCCGCCGTACGGTAACTCATGATTCGGACAGCGCAAGTTGACGGGTTAGGAGTCATACGTTACCGGTCCCGTCTACCCCCGCCCGTGGAGGCGCTGTCGCTCTGGACCTAGCCCGCCGCGAGCGTGGGTGACCATCCAAAGACCGATTTTCGACGCGATCGGATGACACACGAGTCATTGTACGGTATCTCCTCAGACGCTGGCGTCGACGCGCGATCACGACGGCGCGCTGTGGGAACTGCGCCACCAGGATGGACGTCACCCCGTGCGGGTGCTCTGGCGGCTCACCCCCCAAGGCCCCGCAGTCGTCGCGATCATGGTCAAGGATGACGGAGCGGGCCAGCGTCGTGTCATTGCGCGTGTTCATCAGTTTCCATTAATATAACCTGTGTAGACGACTTGATTGACACTAGGGCCAGTGAGTACACTCCAGCCGGCGTCGTGTCAGAGTACGCTGGAGTCTTGTAAGGGCGTAGGGTCGACTGCAGCCAAGGAGCCCGCATGGAGCTGACCGCGTGATGAGGCTTGCTGCCTCTCCTCCAGCATATGCTGACGACTTGGCTGGCCCTGGGGCCATGAGCGGGGCACTGGCCGTCGCGCCCCGGTACTTCGAGCATTGGGCAGTCGACAAGGTTGATGGACTGAATCGGGCGTATCGAATCGCAGAAGCCCTGCCGAACTTGTCGCCTTTCGGCACGAATGGTGGCGGCGAGCTGCTCGCCTTCGATCCGTCCGGCCAAGTCGTGATGGTCCCATTCATCCCGATGCGCGAAGAGGACGCGGTCGTAGTCGCAAGCTCGTGGACTGCCTTCGCTCAGAAGATCATCGATTGAGAACGGCCGATGTCGGACAGTGTCAGCTCGACGACGGCTCGCTGACCCGGAACTCATCAGCTAGACTCCCCAGCCATGAAATTCCCAGCTCTCGCCATCTTCTGCATCCTTGTCACGCACTCAGCCCACGGCGCGACGCCACCACCCTCACCGGTGTGGGCACTCGTGCGCACGGACGCCGGCACGTCGTCGATCGTGTTCGCGAGCCCCAGCGCCTCGATCGAGCGGCCCGGCCACCGGGCGGCCTTTGGCTGGCTCTCGGGTCTGACGAAGGTCGCTCGTGCACTCTCTGAGGAGACTGACGCAACCAAGACGAGCGCGACCCTCGCGAAGGCGTGCGAGGGGCTACGGCCGAAGGCGCTGAAAGCGGGCGCCGACGTGCACGTGATTGGGCCCAAGGGCGCAGAGGTTCGGAAGCTCGGGGCGTGCCGGGTGGACGTCATCGGTGGGTCCACCGTCGATGTGCGGCTCGCGCTCGTGGGGCCGGCGCTCCCCGCTGTGAGCCTGGCCGTCCTGTCGGGGGCGGTCCCCGACGGGGCCCGGCTCCTTGAGACCACAGTCGAGGCGCCTAAGCCCGAGACCACCCGTCAGATCGAGGACTTCCTACGCCAGTCGCGCCGTGAGCACGGCGAGCTGCCGGCCGGCCGCATGGCGCTGCCGGGGCAGATCCGGCTCCATCCGCCGATTGCTCCTGGCCTGCCCGCCTTCGCGGAGGTCTGCGTCGGCGAAGCGGCCGGCGCTCGGGCCGGTGAGCCGTGGTGCCAGGGCGTGCTCCTGCTCGCGATGGACGCGGCGGGCTCGCCTGCTGGCTTGATCGACCTCCCCTTCGACGCCGCCGCCGAGACCTTGAAGGCGCTCCCGAAGCAGTCTGGCGAAGCCGCTGGGTACGGCATCTCTCCGGTCGCTCAGGTCGTGTTCGGCGACACGCACGCCGTGGTCGTTCAGCTCGATGGCGTGGGGCATCAGCTCGTCGACGTCATCATCTTCGACAAGAGCGCCATCGTCCGCGAACGGCTCTTCGGGTTCGTCGTAGAATGACGACTCCGAGCCCGTGAAAGACCTCGGCTAGGACTACGAGCTCCCGCCCGGCAACCGCGTCGTGGGCGCGACCTACAACCAGCCGCTGATCTTCTGCCCGGCGCTACAGCACGAACGCGTCCGGGTGACCGCGGTCCCCACACCGTGCGGCACAGCCTCTGCCTCCCCTTGGTCGCAAGGAGCTACCCTGGGTGTAAGGAGACAATGCGGCGCGGCGTTGCCCTGGTAGCCGGAGGTAGCTAGAGTAAGGAGAGGAGGCTAGGCCATGCACGTCGCCACCGTCACTTCCAAGGGTCAAGTCACTGTTCCGAAGCCTGTTCGAACTCGCCTCGGCTTGGCGGCCGGTAGCCAGCTCAGGTTCCGAGTGAACCAGGCCGGCGAGACTGTCGTCGAAGTACAGCCCGTCGACTTGATGAGCCTGTGCGGCGTAATCCGATGGGACGGAGCGCCTGTCTCATTGCAGGACATGGACGACGCGATCGCCGCCTCTGCCGTGGAGAAGGTTCAGCAGACCTCGGAAACGGACTCGTGATCGCACTCGATACCAATGTACTCGTGCGGTTCGTCGTCGATGACGGGGAACAGCACCAGCGCGCGCGACGGTTCGTCGCCGCAGCACTGGCGCGGCGCGAGACGCTCTACGTGTCACAGATCGTGGCATGCGAGTTCACCTGGGTTCTGAGATCCGCCTATCGTCGATCAAAAGTCGACGTCCTGAGCCTGCAAAGGGCTCGGAAGAGATTAAGCGGGAGAGTTGACCGCGCCGCGCCCCGCCCGGCTCGGGCCAAGTCCGAAGACATACTCCCCGTATTTCGAGGACTTGGAACGAGCCGGGCGGGGATGCGGCGCGAGGCAAATCGACCCACTTAATTTCTTCCGAGCCCGAAGCCAGCTGCTCGCCGTCCCCGCGGTGCGGTTTGAGGATGACTCCCAGTTTCGGCGTGCGATCGAGCGGGCGGCGGAAACGTCGCTCGGCTTCGCGGACTGTCTGATTCGCCAGCGCACTCGAGACGCTGGCTGTGCCACGCTCGCTACCTTCGACAAGGCCCTGCTTGAGGAGGAAGGCACCATAGAGCCGTTGTGAGCACGCTCGCTAGGATGGATGAACTGGGATGCTAGGTGCCTACGACCCCGAAGTAGAGGACCACCATGCGACTCACCGCTGATCCGTGAGCACGGCGAGCTGCCGGCCGGCCGCATGGCGCTGCCGGGGCAGATCCGGCTCCATCCGCCGATTGCTCCTGGCCTGCCCGCCTTCGCGGAGGTCTGCGTCGGCGAAGCGGCCGGCGCTCGGGCCGGTGAGCCGTGGTGCCAGGGCGTGCTCCTGCTCGCGATGGACGCGGCGGGCTCGCCTGCTGGCTTGATCGACCTCCCCTTCGACGCCGCCGCCGAGACCTTGAAGGCGCTCCCGAAGCAGTCTGGCGAAGCCGCTGAGTACGGCATCTCTCCGGTCGCTCAGATCGTGTTCGGCGACACGCACGCCGTGGTCGTTCGGCTCGATGGCGTGGGGCATCAGCTCGTCGACGTCATCATCTTCGACAAAAGCGCCGTCGTCCGCGAACGGCTCTTCGGGTTCGTCGTAGAGTGACGACTCGGTAGGGCCGCCGCCGCTTCGGTTGGCGTTACCCGCTGAATGTCAGCAAGATGCACCCAATCGATCCCGTCCGGAGGTCAGCGTGCGTCGACTCGTGCTCGTTCTCGCCCTCTTCTCGTGCCACGAAGGTGATCGCCCCGGCGCCGTCGTCGATGGGCAGTCGCTCGACCCCGACGCCGGCGCCGGTGACGTGAGCGTCGACGATTCGGCGTCGCCGAGCGATGTCCCGGGCGACGCCGATCCCTCCTTCCCAGACCTCCCAATCGTCGACGAAGATGGCACCGTCGCCGATGGCGACAGCACCAGCGTCTCGGAGGAGGTCGCGGCGGACTGCCCGGGCGGCTTCGAATGCGCGTGCGAAGGTAACGCGGACTGCGACTCCGGGTTCTGCGTAGAGGGCCCCTTCGGCACGATCTGCACGGTCGGCTGCGTCGATGCGTGTCCAACCGGCTACTCGTGCAAGGCCAACGGCGGCGGCGCGGACGTCAACTTCGTCTGCATGCCGAACCTCGAGACCTTGTGTCGCGCCTGCGCGTCGGACGAGGACTGCGGGCTCGACGGCTTCTGCGCCGCCGACGCCTCGGGCCAAGGGCGCTGCACGCGGCTTTGCGACGCGGGGACCCCGTGCCCTCAGGGCTTCGGCTGCGAAGCGTCGAACGGCACGACGGCCTGCGTCCCCGAGGGCGGCACCTGCCCGTGCAGCGAGCCGCTGCTCGGCGCCATCGAGGCATGCGAGACTCAGAGCGAGCTCGGATCCTGCGCTGGATCAAGGACTTGCACGTCCGACGGCTGGACCTCGTGTCAGGGCGCAACGGCGTCGGCCGAGCTCTGCAACGGCACGGACGACGACTGCGACGGCCTCATCGACGAGGACTACATGGACCAGGGAGCGCTCTGTGACGGTGACGACGCCGACGCGTGCGCTCGTGGGATCTTGACCTGCTCCGCCGACGGCTCCGGCCTCTCGTGCGTGTCCGACGACCCGATCGAGGAGGTCTGTAACGGCCTCGATGACGACTGCGACGGTCTCGTCGACGAAGGCGCGCCCGACCAGGACGGCGACCTCGTAGCGGACTGTGTCGATCCCGACGTCGACGGTGACGGCGCCGACAGCACGGCCGACTGCGCCCCGCTGGACGCGCTCATCTACCCGGGCGCGCCCGAGCTCTGCGACGGCGTCGACTCCGACTGCGACGGCGCGGCGGACGAGGACTTCCAGGATACCGACGCGGACGGCATCGCCGACTGTGTCGACACCGACGACGACGGCGACGGCGTGCTCGACGGCACGGACAACTGCCCGGAAGTCGCCAACTCGAACCAGGCGAACCTGGACGCGGACGCCCAAGGTGACGTCTGCGATCCCGATGACGACTCCGATCTCGTCCCCGACGAGTCCGACGTGTGCCCGAAGATCCCGAACCCGGACCAGTCCGACTTCGACGGGGACGGCCTTGGCGATGTCTGTGACACCGACGACGACGGCGACGGCGAGAAGGACCTCACCGATTGCAAGCCCTTCGATCCCGCGGTCGCCCAGGGCGCCCCCGAGGTCTGCAACGGCATCGACGACTCCTGCAACGGCCTCGTCGACGAGGGCTACCCCGACCTCGACGGCGATCAGCTCGCGAACTGCGTCGACATCGATGACGACGGGGACGGCGATCCGGACGAGACCGACTGCGCCCCGGCCGATCCGAAGACGTCGAGCAGCGCGACCGAGGTCTGTGACGGCGTCGACAATGACTGCGACGGCACGGTCGACGGCAACTTCGGCGACACGGATGGCGACGGAGTACCCGACTGCCTCGACCAAGACGATGACGGCGACGACGTCTCCGATCTCCTCGACAACTGCCCACTCGTACCGAACCCGACGCAGAAGACCTCGGATGGCGATGCGATCGGGGATGCCTGCGACCCGGACGACGACAACGACGGCGCCCTCGACGCCGTCGACTGCGCGCCGCTCGACGCCGCCGTCTTCCCCGGCGCGGCCGAGCTCTGTGACGGCGACGACGACGACTGCGACGGCGTCATCGACGACGGCTTCGCCGACACGGACGCCGACGGCGCCGCCAACTGCATCGACGGCGATGACGATGGCGACGGCGTCCCGGACCTCGCCGACCTCTGCCCCCTCGTCGCCGATCCGGACCAGAAGAACAGCGACACCGACCTCCTCGGTGACGAGTGCGACTCGGACGACGACAACGACGGCGCGCCCGACGCGGTCGATTGCGTCCCGACGATCAGCACCTTCTATCCAGGCGCCCCGGAGCTCTGCGACGCGCGCGACAACGACTGCGACGGCGAGATCGACGAGGGTTTCGTCGACACCGACGGCAACGGCGAACCCGACTGTCTGTCGGACGACGACGACGGCGACGGCGTCGCTGACACGGCCGACAACTGCGCGACCGTCCCGAATTCCGACCAGGCAAACCTGGACGGCGACGTGGCAGGGGACGCCTGCGATGTCGATGACGACGGCGACGGCGCGCCCGATGGGCTCGACTGCGAGCCGCGGAATGGCGCCATCTACCCCGGCGCACCGGAGGCGTGCAACGGGCTCGACGACGATTGCGACGGCGACGTGGACGAGGGCTTCCCCGACGGCAATGGGGCGGGCGGCGCCGACTGCATCGACCCCGACGATGATAGCGACGGCGTCCCGGACCTCGCGGACCTGTGCCCGTCCGTCCCAAACCCCGGCCAGGAGAACAGCGACACCGACCTCCTCGGTGACGCCTGCGATCCCGACGACGACAACGACGGTGCCCTCGACGGCGAGGACTGTGCCCCGACGAACCCGCTCGTGTCGCCGAACGCTTCGGAGGCCTGCGACGGCATCGACAACGACTGCGACGGCGTCATCGACGACGGCTTCCCGAACAGCGATGGCGATTCGCTCGCCGACTGCGTCGACCCCGACGACGATGACGACGGTCTCGGGGACGCCCAGGACAATTGCCCCGGAGTCGCCAATCCTGGCCAGGAGAACAGCGACACCGACCTCCTCGGCGACGCCTGCGATCCCGATGACGACGGTGACGGCGCTCCCGACGGCGACGACTGTGCGCCGCTCGACCCGGCGATCGGTCCCGCGGCGCTCGAGTCCTGCAACGGCCAGGACGACGACTGCGACGACCTCGTCGACGAAGGCTCTCCGGACCTCGACGCAGACGACAGCGCCGACTGCGTCGATCCCGATGACGACGGCGACGGCGTCGCCGACGTGGTCGACGTATGTCCGACGGTCTCCGATCCGCCGCAGCTCAACACGGACGGCGACCTCAAGGGCGACGCGTGTGATAGCGACGACGACAACGACGGCGACTTCGACATCGACGATTGCGCGCCAAAGAACCCGCTCATCGGGCACGGCGCGACCGAGGTCTGCGACGGGGTGGACAACGACTGTGACGGCCTGACCGACGAATCCTTCCTCGACGGCGACGGCGACGGCATCGCGAACTGCGTCGATCCCGACGACGATGACGACGGCACCCCGGACGTCTCCGACTGTGCGCCCACCAACCCGGTCATCGGACCGAGCGCCCCAGAGACCTGTAACGGCCAGGACGACGACTGCGACGGCGTCGTGGACGACGGCGGGAACGGCTGCGGCGGGGTCTGCGCGCTCTCAGCAACACCCGGCGGCGCGTGCGACGGCGTCGACTCGGACGTCTGCGCGGACGACGCGTGGACCTGCTCGGGCCTGAACGCCGTCACCTGCAGCGTCGGCGCCGCCAACACCGAGAGCTGCAACGGCCTCGACGACGACTGCGACGACATCGCGGACGAGGGCTGCCCGTGCGTCGGCAAGCCCTTCGAAGGCCGATTCTACTTCTTCTGCAGCGACTACCGGACGTGGGACGACGCCAGGACCTTCTGCCAGACGCTGGGTGGGCGCCTGGCGGCGATCCGAAACGCCAGCGCGAACACCTTCGTCGTCTCGGAGTCGGGGGCGGTGGACGCAACCCGGAAGTGGTGGATTGGCGGCAGCGACACCGCGTCCGAGGGCACTTGGGCCTGGGACGGCGGAACGGCGTGGAGCTACACGAACTGGGCGTCCGGAGAGCCCAATAACGCGGGCGGCAACGAGGACTGCCTACAGCTCTGGCGCTACAGCAACGGCACCTGGAACGACGAGCCGTGCGCCCAGGCGCTGCACTACGTGTGCGAGCAGTGAAAACAAACGCATAGGGACTGAGTTACGGGCACGCCGGCCCCAGCGGCGCGCAGGTCTTGGTGGCCGCGCAACGGCCGCTGACGCAGTCGAGGCTGGTGTGGCACGGGGCGCCCGTCCCGCCGAGGGGCACGCAAGTGTCGTCCGTGCAGCTCCCCGACGCGCAGCCGATGGCCGGCGTACATGCCTCACCGAGCAGGCTCGTCGCCTTGCAGGTGCCGCCCGAGCAAACCGACTTGTAGGGGCATCGCCGCTCGCCGTCGCAGCTCTCACCAAGGGCGACGATCGTCGGACCGAGGCAGTGCGTCTCGCCGCTGACCGGGTCGGCGACGCAGCCCGCGCCGGCTTCACACACGCTTGCCTCGTCGCAGGGCTCAGCCGTCTGCACTCGCGGCACGCACGCGCCTTCCACGCACGCGCCGTCGTCCGGACAGCGGTGGTCGAGGTCGCACACCTCACCCGGGAGGGCGAGCGCTACGCATTGCCCGCAGAATGACAGGTCGATGCGGCAGGTTGAGGTCTCGTCGCAGATGAGGCTCTCGATCCCTGGCCCACACGGCGCGCCGGCCGGGGCTTGGCCGAGCCACATGCTGCCGCAAGGGCCATCGAGATCGCCGAGCTGGGCGTCGCAGGCAACGACGGCGAGGTGGGCCTGGCATGCCGCGACGCCTTGGGCGGAGAGCGCGAGCGACCCACGGGCCGCAAAGTCCGCGTAGACCGGCTCGTAGCGGGCGTTGCACGTCTCGAGGAACACGGCCCGGCACGTCGCTTCGTCCGGAACGGCCATACGCCCGCAGCGGAGGTAGTAGGGGCAGAACGCGTCCACGGCGGTCTCGCAGTAGCTCGACGCGGGCAGGAATTCGTCCGGGGCGGTGACGTCCTCTATGGTGACGTCGTCGCCGGCCGCATCGTTGACTGTCACGACGTCACTCTCATCCACCTCTGGCGACGCGACGTCGGGTGGCACGTCCACGCTGCCCGCGGCCACATCGGTCGCGACGGAGGCGGGGTCGGAGGCGCAGGCCACGGAGATGCAGAAGACCAGAAGTGAAATGACGCGCATGAGCGCGAACTAACTCACCCGCTCGACAATGGGAAGTGAGGCATGATGTCGACGGCCGTCATGGGCGCCTCGCGCCGTCAGGAGCCGCTCCGTGTCCACGAAATGGTGCACCGTCATCGTCATCGCCTTCGCTGGCTGCTCGTCGACGAGCCCGGAGCCGGCCTCGGACGTCGCGGCGCCGACCGACGTAACCGCCGACGTTCCGGCGGAGCCGACCGACCTGCTTGTCACGCCGGACAGCGAGACGGACGCCGCGTCACCGGAGGAGGTCACGGCGGACGACGCATCACGACCGTGCGGCGGGCTCGCTAACAGCACGACGGCGCCCACGGCGGTTGGCGCCATCTCGGGCGTCATCGAAGACAGTGGCCTCGTCTTCCGCGGGATCCCCTACGCGGCGCCGCCCGTGGGGGCGCTCCGCTTCGCAGCCCCCGCGCCGTATTCACATGCGGATTCCGAGGGTTGTCTCCCGCCCGGGTTCAAGGCCGACACGCTCGGCCCGAGCTGCCTTCAGGTCGACGCGGACGGCGGTGTCGTCGGCAGTGAAGACTGCCTGACACTCAACGTGTGGACGCCAACACTGCTCGACGCCAGCGCGGCCCCACGTCCTGTGATGGTCTTCATCCACGGCGGTGGTCACGTCCAAGGCAGCGCCAATCAGCTTGTCGCTGGCGGAGCGCTCCTCTACGACGGGAGGCGGCTCTCGGACGGGACCGGCGCCGTCGTCGTCAGCTTCAACTATCGGCTCGGACCCTTCGGCTACCTCGCGCTCCCCGAGATGGACCCGGCGGTCGCCGGGAACTTCGGCCTGGCGGACCAGATCGCAGCGCTCGAGTGGGTGCAGGACCACATCGCGGCGTTCGGTGGGGACCCCGCACGCACGATGGTCTTCGGCGAATCAGCCGGCGCGGTGTCCACGTGCGCGCTCGTTGCCTCTCCGGCCGCGAAAGGGCTCTTTCAGTCGGCGCTGATGGAGTCGGGGGCCTGCATCGCGACGCCACTCGCGACGGCGACCGCGGCGGGTGCGGCGCGCGTTGACGCCGGGACGAGCTGTCCCTCGGGCGACGGGCGCCTCGATTGTCTGCGCGAGCTACCGGCGGCGACCGTACTGACCGCCCTCCAGGGCACCATCAACATCGGCTCATCGAATCTAGGCGCCGGCGCCGGGAGCTACGGCCCCGTCGTCGCGGCGCCGCTCTTGCCCAAGACGCCACTCGAGGCGATCCGAGCCGGCGAACACAATCCCGTGCCCATGGTGGTCGGTTCGAATGCCGACGAACTCGCCGAGCTCGTCTTCACGCCCGTGCCGACCGCCGAGGCGCTCGAGACGCAGCTCCGGCTCTCCATGACGGGGGTCGTCCCGCCGGAGCGCCAAGATCCGGTCATCGCCATGTATGCCGCCGACAAGTATCCGACGCCCCGAGACGCGTTCGTCGCTTTCCTCAGCGACGCGCGCTTCAGCTGCGGGGCCCGCGGGGCTCTCGCGGCGCTACACACTGGCCAAACCGAGCCGATCTGGCGTTACTGGTACTCCCGCCGCTCCCCGCTTCCAAACGGCACGACCAAGCTCGCCGTGCACGGGATCGAGCTCGCCTACGTCTTCGGGAGCCTCCAGAACATCCCCTTCTACTCGGCTCCCGGCGTCGATCTGGCGCTGTCGGGAACCTTCATGACCCTCTGGGGCGCGCTCGCGGCGGGTGAGCCGCTCTCGGCACCGGCCGCGCCCGAGTGGCCGACGTGGACACCTCAGGCGGACACGTCGTTGGTGCTCGACGCGCCAACCCGCGTCCAGGAGCGCGTCCGCGCCGCCGAGTGCGAAGTTCTCGAGACGGCCGTCTTCGGAACCATCTTCGATTGAAAGGCGGTGGGATCATTGTTCTCAAGGCCTGACTCGGGCAAAGTGCCCCGCCGCAGCGACAACCGACCGGGAGACACCATGACGACGAGCCCCATCCGATCCCCATTCGCTTTGTTGGCAACCGCCGTGACGGCGTTGAGCACCCTAACTGCGTGCAGCAGCGACACCAGCACGTCGAGCGCCAGCCTCTGCGCCCCAAACGAGATCCGCGCGTGTCAGTGTGGCGACGGCGGGCAGGGCGCCATGGTCTGCAACGCCGATGGGGCCTCCTTTGGCGAGTGCGACTGCCCGAACCCGACGCCGGACGTGGCCAGCACCGACGACACCGCCGCCAGTGACGACGCCGGCGCGACTGACAGCACTGACGCGACCGACGGTACCGACGCGACGGACGGCCTCGACGCGACGGACGGCCTCGACGCGACCGACGGCCTCGACGCAACCGACGCGACGGACGGACTTGAGGGCACCGATACCGAAGACGGCACCGACGCGATCGACACCGGCGACGGCACGGACACGACGGACGCGACGGACGGGAGCGACGCAACCGACAGCACGGACTCGACCGACGGCAGCGAGCCCTGTGCGGGACACATCACGTACGCGGGCAACGTGCCCGACATCGCGTCGACCTGGGGCTCGGCGCCGACCGCCAATGGAAAGACCGGCTACGAGGCCGGTATGGAAATCTGCAAGGCGATCGGCGGCGATCATCCCTGTGACTACGAGGAGTTGCTCGTCGCCCACACCGCCGGGGAGCTCGCCACCATCCCGGCCGGCACGACCGCGTGGGTTCACCGGACCACCGAGGCGATAGTCGACGGCCAGGCCTCCGCCCCTGGCCCCGGCGGTCGCTGCAACAACTGGACGTACTCCACCAATCACATGATCGACGGCGAGTACGTGACCTTCGACGTGGTGGGCGAGCCGACCTGGCACCTCGACAACGACACCGTCTATGACGGCGTCGACACCACCCACGCGATTCCAGGCGATCTTCAGTGCGGCGGCGTGACCCGCGCCCTCTTCTGTTGCTATCCCGCCTGCGTATTGTGATCCGGTCGTGAGCTCCCGTGGGCTCACCACACGCGTCGCTTCCGCGGCCAGGCTGGTCCTCGGGCTACCTCTGCTCTTGGCGGCGGCCGAGGACACCCCAATCCCGTGGCCGTCCGGCGAAGCGCCCACCGACGCCGCGCTCGATGCGTGGGTGCTCGGCGCGACGGAGAAGGCGAGCCTCGACCGCTGGGAAGCCTTCCTCGAGGCGGTAGAACCCGGCGAGTCCTCGGAATCACTCAGGATCATCCAGTCCGAAATCGACTCGGGCCTCTACGGTCTCGGCGACCTCGCCGTCCTCTTCCGCTGGGGCGACGGCCTCTTCGAGCACACTTTCCAGCTCGCGGACGGCTTCGGCGACCGGGACCGGGACCGCCTCACTCGCGTCCACGACGGCGAGCGCGGCGGACTCGACACCTACTCCTGCGCCGGCTGCCACAGCGCGTCCGGCCCGAACGGGTCGGGACTCGAGACGGCCCACGCGTTCGTTCACGGCGACGGCGTTCGGTTGTCCTCCGCCAACGTCCGCAGCGCCCCGTCCTTGCTCGGGGTGGGGCTCGTTCAGGCGCTCGCCGCGGAGATGACACGGAGCCTGTCGGCGCTCCGGGACACGGCGATGAGCGACGCCGCTTCCACCGGCCAAGCCGTTCGGACGGCGCTCGTCGCCAAAGGCGTGTCCTTCGGCGCCATCACGGCGTCGCCGGACGGCCACGTCGACACGTCCGAGGTCGCGGGCGTGGACCCGGACCTGGTCGTGAAGCCCTTCGGCTGGAAGGGCGACGTCTCTCGCCTTCGCCGCTTCGCCGAGAACGCGGCGCGCATCCACTTCGGCATTCAGTCGCAAGTGCTCGTCGCGACGACGGATCCGGCTCGGCTGGGCGATGGACCGCTCTGGTTCGATCCGGACGACGACGGCGTCTTTCACGAGCTCACCGAAGGCAGCCTCACCGCCGTCGCGGTCTACCTCACGCTCCTCGAGGCGCCCGTGATGTTGCCGCCCCACGACCCCGGCCTCCGGGAGCGCTGGGCCCGCGGGAGCGCGACCTTCGACGCCATCGGCTGCGGCAGTTGCCATCGTCGGTCGCTCACGCTGGAGTCCACCTACTGGCGAGAGGCGCCCGACACCACGGGCGCTGAACCCGTCCTCGTCAACCTGCTCTCGGACGGCGAAGCGCCGCGCTCGACGGCCATCGTCGGCCTCTTCAGCGACCTCCGCCGCCACGATCTCGGGCCCGGCCTCGCCGATCCGCACGGCGACGCAGCCAGCCACTTCCTGACGCGTCCGCTCTGGGGCCTCGCCGACACCGCGCCGTACTTGCACGACGGGCGCGCGGCGACCATCCCGGACGCGATCGCGGCGCACGGCGGCGAAGCGGCGGGTCCCCGCGACGCCTTCCTCGCGCTACCGCACGACGCGCAGGTCGACCTCCACGTCTTCCTGCTCTCATTCACGCGCGCTCCGAAGCCGAGGATCGCGCCATGAGACGGCTCCTCGCTCTCATTGCGATAGCGGCATGTTCCGACGCAAGCACCAAGGTGCCGCCGGTGGTCCTCGCGCCGATCCCGATCGTGGCCTCGACGCAGGTCCCCGATACGGATCGGGCCGCAGCACGCCAAGCGCTCGCGTTCGACGCCGCCGCCCGGGAAGCGCGTTTCCTCGATGCAGTCGACCCCGGGCGCACCTTCCGCGCCACGCGACTCGAACAAGCCGACATCGATGCCGACGCCGTCTCGACCGAGTACCTCTTCGGCGTGGGAGCCCTCCTCTTCCGCCATCGCTTTACGCCGGAGCTCGGCTTCGGCGGCGCCCACCTCCCGCCGCTGTCTCGCGTCCACCTGGGGCGCCGCGGCGGCCCCGACTCGCGAACATGTACGACCTGCCACTGGCGCGGCGGCCCAGCCGGCGCCGGCGACGCCGCCGATCACGCATACCAAGATGGCGACGGCGACACACCCACCTCGGCCTTCGAGCGCAACCCACCGGCGCTCGTGGGCGCCGGCTGGGTGGAGCTACTCGCCGCCGAGATGACGCGTGATCTCCAAGTGTTACGCGACAGTGCCCTCGCCACGGCTCGAGCGCGCGGCGCCCCGGTGACGATGAAGCTGACCACGCGCGGAGTCGACTTCGGAAAGCTCACGGCGCGGCCCGACGGCACCGTGGACTCCGGGGCGATCGCCGGGGTCGACGCCGACCTCGTCGTGAAGCCCTTCGGCCGCAAGGGCAGCTTCAGGGCGTTGCGCGACGCGGTCGAAGACGCGCTCCTCATTCACCACGGCATGCAGAGCGAGTGGCTCGTGCGGACGGCCGGTCCCGAGCGCGTCGGCGCTGCCGGCGGCGCCGATCCCGACGGCGATGGCGTCGAACGCGAGGTGACGGAGGGCCAAGTGACCGCGCTGACGGCCTTCGTCGCTCTCCAAGACACGCCCATCGAGACCCAACCCGAAGCCCCCGAGCTTGCGCCGGTGGCCCTCGAAGGGCGCACCCACTTTCGCGAGCTCGGCTGCGCGAGCTGCCACGTCCCGTCCTTGCCGGTCTCCACCTCGGAACTTCCGTTGCCGTCGCGCCTCTCCGCGAGCGTGGTTACGCTCGACCTCGCCCGGGACGCCACGCCGCCGCGACCGTGGCATCCCGAGGGCGAACGCCGACTATGGCTCTACAGCGATCTCAGGCGCCACGACCTCGGCTCCGAGCTCGCCGACGCGCGCGCCGATCGAGGCGTCGCGCCCGCGCTGTTCCTCACGCCGCCACTCTGGGGCCTCGCCGTCAGTGGACCCTACCTCCACGACGGCCGTGCGCACTCGCTCGACGACGCGGTCCGGGCCCATGGCGGCGAGGCGGCGCCCGCTCGCGACGCCTGGCTCGCCCTCGCCGAAGATCGTCGCGCCAGCGTGCGCGTGTTCCTGACGACCCTCACGCGAGCGCGCCGATGGATCGTGCCGTAAGCATAGGGTTTTTCGGGTGGGTTACGGCACCAGCGCGGCGAAGAATGACGCGTCCGTCGCCCCACCTTGTCGCCACCCGACGATCGCGACATCGCGACCACTTCCAATCGCCACCGTCGGTTGCACCGCGTCCCCGCCCGGCGGGCTGAGCCGCTCGATGCGGCCCCACGAGCGGGCATCGCCGCGCCGTGCCATGACCGTCCACGCCCCGTCCACGCGTTCGCTCCAGACGACCAGCACGCCGCCGCCCAGCCCGACCGCCAACGCGGGCGAAACCGCCTCTCGGCCCGGTGTCGAGAGGAGCTCGGGCGAGCTCCCCGGCACGTCCCACGCCCCGGCGGGAGAACGACGCGCGGCGACCACGCGGCTCATGCCGACCGCGTCGTCGTACCAGACGAGGATGAGCGCGCCCGATGGCGTGAACGCGGGCTGTACGCAGCGTGCGGTCGCGCCAGGCGCCGAGATTGCGTCCGCCAGCGACTTCGGACGCACCCATGGTGCACCCGCCGCTCGCGTCGCGAGCATCACCACGGCGCCACCGTCCCCGTCCTCCTGAGTCCAGACGACGACCGCGTCCCCGTCGTCCGAGAGGGCAGGCCGGGGGTTCGAGAAGGGGTGGCTGTCGACGGCCGTCTCGCGCGGAGAGAGGGCGTCCGAAGGGCCCGGAACGGCGAACTCGGAAGCACCGACTGGGCGTTCCGACACCCACGCGAGCAGGGCCTCGCCGTCCGACTGATACCAGGCCAGGATCGCGTCCCCGCGGCGGTTCCACGCGGGTGTCGGTGCATTCGAATGAAAGACGCGGCGCGAGCGGACGGCGCCCGGGCCGGCGGGCGCTGCCCAGTGTCCGCCCGGGCGCTTCGACGCGACCGCGACCCCATAGCCCGTGTCCGTCCACTGATTCCATACCAGGAGCAGCTCCCCAGCCGGCGCGTAGGCCGCCACGGGCTCGTAGGCCGTCGGCGCGAACGAGAAGGTGTCGGCGTCGCTCGCCGGATCACGCCAGCGCCCATCGGCGTCGCGTTCACTCCGAAAGAGCGAAGCGCCATCGCCGACGTCGGCCTTCCACGCCACGATGGCTTCACCGCTCGGCCCAGCGGCCAGCGTCACCTGCGTCGCGTTGCCGATGAGGCCCTCGCTCGGAGAATGGAGCGTCGGCGGGCGCCCCGGCAGCCCGGGATTCTCGGCCACCTCGACGCGCCCACCACTCGGTTCGGAGACCACCCACGCCGCGACGGTCTGCCCGAACCCGGACACCGCCACCCGGACGTGGCGCAGGTCTCCCGCGTAGACCCCATCGCCCGAGTCCGGCAGGACCCAGCGCCGCGCGACGCAGACGTCCGCCTGACGCGCTTGCCACGCCCCACAGGCCGCGTTGGCCGAGCCCTCTCCGCACCCGCTCGCAGCGACGGCGAGCACCGAAAGCCAGGAGCCCGCTCCGAGTCCCGATCGCCGAGCCCACGTATCCGTCATCACGCGCCGCCCTCACGCATCACCCCACTATACGCCGCAGAGCCGCAGACGCGTTCGTGATAGTCTCCCGCCATGCTCATCGATCCCGAGCGCTACGAACGCGCACTCCATTTCGCGGCCACGGCCCATCGCGGCCAGGTCATCCCCGGCTCCGACAACCCCTACGTGCTGCACCCGGCCACGGTCGCCGCCGAGCTCATCGCGATCGCCGCGTCCGAGCCCTTCGACGTCGACCTCGCCGTCACCTGCGCGCTCCTCCACGACACGGTCGAGGACACCCCGGTCACGCAAGACGAGCTCGCCGAGCGCTTCGGCGACGCCGTCGCGCGTGGTGTCGCCGCGTTGAGCAAGTCCGACGCCCTCCCGAAGGACCAGCGCATGGCCGACTCCCTGCGGCGAATCCTCCTGGAGACGCGGGAAGTCGCGATGGTGAAGCTCGCTGACCGCATCGTGAACCTCGCCGAGCCCCCACACTACTGGAGCCGCGACAAGCGCCTCGCCTACCAGGCAGAAGCCCGCGTCATCCTGGCCCAGCTCGGCGCCGCGAGCCCCGCACTGGCGACCCGCCTCGCGGCCCGGATCGAGCGGTACGGCGGGTTCATTCCGGCGGCGCCGGCGCCCGAGTAGTGTAGGCGCGGGTCCACCCAAGGTCTCTATTGGTCCGGATTCGAGCCGATTTTCGCGGGAGTCTTGCGGAAAACGGCCTGAAACGATACGGATGAGGAGAGGAGGGCGCGTTGCTCATCGAGTTCCGAGTCGAGAATCATCGGTCGCTGAAGACCGAACAGGTCTTTACCTTCGAAGAGGCACGGGCGGGAGGTGAGGATGATCGCCCGCGAAAGGTGGCTGGGCACGAGCATCGAATCCTCACCGTGGCCGCCGTGTATGGGGCCAACGCGAGTGGCAAGAGTAACCTTCTAGATGCGTTGACGTTCATGCAGGACGCAGTCGTGCGGTCACATCGCATGTGGGAACCCGAGTCCGGTGTGCCCCGCGACCCCTTTGCGTGGAACACTGAACCGACGGCTCCGTCGTCCTACATCGCCTCCTTCATCGCCGACGAGATACGGTTCGAGTACGGCTTCCGCGCCAACGACGAGAGGTTCCTCGAGGAGTGGCTCTACGCCTATCCTCACGGCCGGAAACAAGTCTGGTTCGAGCGAGACGAGCAATCTTTCAAGTTTGGAGACAGCCTGAGGGGCGAGAATCGGCTCGTCGAACAGGTGACTAGGCCCAACGCACTCTTTCTGTCCGTCGCCGCTCAGCATAAAATCGTACAGATTGAACCTGTCTATCATTTATTCAGAAGCATAGGTTCATTCAACATTCGGCGAAGTAGCGCTCGCTGGCCGTATGAGCCAAGGTTGGAGTACTGGCTTTCGAGGGTGCTGATCGTGCCCAACGAACCCGTACAAGGCTCTCTATTTGGTGACACGCCAAACTGGCGCGCTGGCGAGCTGAGGCGCCTCCTCACGTCAGCCGACGTTGGAATCGTCGACATCAAACTCATTCCAGATCCTAGCACCGAGGGAGATCGCAGCGCGGGGCGTGCACGTGGGCGCGTCATGCTGCAACACAAGACCTCGAGGCCCGACTCGTGGCTTCCTCTGGAACAGGAGTCCCAGGGAACGTTATCCCTTCTTCGAATGGCACCGACGCTCGTGGAGGCCATGCGGCACGGCGGACTCGTGGTGGTGGATGAGCTTGAGGCGAGCCTCCACCCGCTGTTGGCGCTCAACCTCGTGAAGCAATTCAACAGCCCAAGCACGAACCCGAATAACGCCCAGTTGCTCTTCGCCACCCACGACACCAACTTGCTCGGCACCGTCCTCGGAGAACCCGCTCTACGCCGGGATCAAGTTTGGCTCAGTGAGAAGGACGCTGAAGGCGCCACTCAGGTCTACCCGTTGTCGGACTTCAAGCCCCGCAAGGAGGAGAACCTCGAGCGAGGCTATTTGCAGGGGCGATACGGCGCGATCCCATTCATCGGTAGCGGACTGAGTCGTGGGTCCGAGGACCCTCTGGCCTGATGGCGACTCATCGCCACGCCCCGCGACGACCCGCGCGTGCGACAGCGGCGCGACAGCCGAGGCAGCGGCTGCTGGTCGTATGCGAAGGTCGTGTTACAGAACCGGAGTACCTCGACGGCCTGCGCTCCCACCTACGCAACCCGCTGGTGACCATCGAAGTGGTTCCCGGTGCCGGGGTCCCGCTGACACTGGTCAAGTCTGCAAAGTCGCGCAAGCTTGAGGCAATCGATCGCGCCAAGCGCGAGAAGGACGACAACCTGCTCTTCGATCAGGTCTGGTGCGTCTTCGATGTCGATGATCACCCCCACATCCCGGACGCCGCGCAGATGGCGCGCGATAACGGTATTTACATCGCGATATCAAATCCTTGCTTCGAACTATGGCTCCTCCTTCACGTCCGAGAGCCACCGGGAATGCAGCCACGAAAAGAGGTGGCGCGCATGTTGAAGAGGCACCTGCCCGACTACGATAAACACTTGAAACCACAGCGACTATTGACCGGCATCGAAGATGCGGTGCTGCGCGCTGAGCGACTGGACCTCCGTGCGGAAGATGCTGGGTCCCCAGGCTGCAACCCCACAACGGGAGTCTATCGGCTCGTGCGCGCCCTCCGCGGCTAGAAGCACCCGGCCACGGTCGCCGCCGAGCTCATCGCGATCGCCGCGTCCGAGCCCTTCGACGTCGACCTCGCCGTCACCTGCGCGCTCCTCCACGACACGGTCGAGGACACCCCGGTCACGCAAGACGAGCTCGCCGAGCGCTTCGGCGACGCCGTCGCGCGTGGTGTCGCCGCGTTGAGCAAGTCCGACGCCCTCCCGAAGGACCAGCGCATGGCCGACTCCCTGCGGCGAATCCTCCTGGAGACGCGGGAAGTCGCGATGGTGAAGCTCGCTGACCGCATCGTGAACCTCGCCGAGCCCCCACACTACTGGAGCCGCGACAAGCGCCTCGCCTACCAGGCAGAAGCCCGCGTCATCCTGGCCCAGCTCGGCGCCGCGAGCCCCGCACTGGCGACCCGCCTCGCGGCCCGGATCGAGCGGTACGGCGGTTTCATTCCGGCGGCGCCGGAGTAGACGTATTGAAGGGTGCAACGATCGCTGTTTGCGCAGTCGATCCCAACTAGCGGGAACGGCAGCCCAGGACTGGCCTTTCAGCTGAGCGCCAACGTGGGTGACGGTCGTCGTGCCCGGAGGGATCCCCATTCAATCGTCCGGCGTGACTCGTCGCCCGCGCCACGCTCCAGCGGGACGTTTTCCGACGTAGACCGGAGATTTTGGTAAAGTCCTACGCGTGCGCCTTCCAATCATCACGTTGCTCGTCTCATCCGCCTCGGTCTACGTTCCCTTGGCGAATGCGAGTTGTGATCCTCCGAGCCCGGGCGTCCTCTGGCAGTTCCCTGCCGACGGCGCGACAGAGGTGCCCACCAACACCACGATATGGTTGATAGCGGAAGAGACCCACGGCGTCGCCGTGTCTCTCAACGGCAAGGCGCTCACTCGCAGCGCATCCAGAGGTCCGGAGCGGCACAAGTGGGTCGGACACGGCCCCCTCGCCCCGCGCACCACCTACGAGATCGCGCTCGAACAGACCATGCTCTGGGAATACTTGCCGTCAAGGGTAGAGACCACGTTCACGACCGGCGCTGGACCAGTCTTCTCGGCTCCCGCGGAGCCTGACGTCTCGGCGGTAGACTACGCCACAAGCGAACACTGGAAGGATGCTTCGTTTCCAGACGTGCCGACCTCGTGTCTCGAGATTGCATTCGCTCAAGGATGTCACGACCAGGGCCAGCTCGGGTGGATCTCGCTCGCGACCACGACACGTCCGGCGTTCTGGACCGCTGACAGCGACGGCGAATGGCACAGTTACGCCGTCGTGTGGCCGGGGGAGTGTGGAGCGCCGGCCCTGATCGACGCGAGCTCTGAGGACGGACGGCCCCTCAACCCTTGCCGGGTATTGACCGCGATGGACGCCGCGGGCCAGCCGCTCGGCTCAAGGCGCTTCTGCGTCGAGGGTTTCGAAGTAGCGACCCTAGAGCCTGAGCCGGGCTGCCAGTCCTCCCCGAAGGGCACGACGGGTCTACCCCTGACTCTCGTGGTCCTACTCCTTATCCATGCCGGACTGGGGCGACGGCGCGCCCATCGAGACGAGGACGCAGACCACTGGCGCCGTGGCTGATGCGTCGCGGCGCCTGAGGAGATCAACAAGGTTCCCATTGTTGATACAGAAGGGGTCCTATCGCCGCCGGGAGGGTTTCATGTGTCTCGAGTGACGGGAGGCCGACAGGAGCGCGGACTTCGGGGTCGGCAACACCGTCGCAGTCGCCCTCTAGCGCTGCAAGTGCCTGCCGCCGGTCTCACGGGGTTCGTGCGATTTGCGGCTACGCGCTAGAGGCTGACCGGCCGCGCCCAGCCGGCGACGTGCTGCGCGGTCCTGTCGATCGCGTCCTCGATCTATCGGCGCCCGCTCGATTGCGCACCCCGCAGTCGTGCTCCATGGTGCTTCTTGAGCACCCCTGCGGCAAACAGCGCCCGATGGTATGGAGTGGACATGAACAAGATCTGGATGAGCCTCTTCCTGTGTGTTGCCCCGATCGGAGCGAGCGCACAAGTGGATCTCGACGACTTCGAGGCGCCCGACGTCGAGTGGGTGTGGGAGGACGGGTACACGCGCCCGGACGGTGTGGTCGTCGAGGGCTTCTATCGGCAGAAGGAGAAAGCGGGGTTCGTGTGGCAAGAGCCCGTTTTGAACCCGGATGGCGGATTCGACGAGCCCGGTTGGCGCCCGCAGGTCCCGCCTGAGAGCGGCCAGGTCTGGGTCCCCGGCTATCGGGCTGAGGACGGATACTGGGTCGACGGCGCCTGGCGTCCGGTCAATCGGGACGGCTACGAATGGGTGGACGCGCGGCCGACCAGCGGGGTCTGGGTGATCGGGCACTGGCGGCCGAAGCTCGTGAAGGCTGGCCACGACTGGGTGCCGGGTCACTGGACACCCGAAGGCGAGTGGATCGACGGCTTCTGGCGCGAGCCCGTGCGACCCGGGTTCGCCTGGATACCGGGGCGCTTCCGATACGGTCAATGGCACCACGGTCACTGGCGGCCGAACGCCGCCCGACGCGGCGAGGTCTGGGTCGTCGGCCATCACGGTCCGAACGGCTGGGTGGAGGGCGCGTGGCGTCCCGCGACCAAGGCCGGCCACTACTGGACTCACGGTCACTGGCGGGGCCGTACCTATGTCGTCGGCGGTTGGGTCCCTGGCGCCCGGGTGGCGCGCCGGTTCGTACACCCAGGGCCTGTGCGAGTCATGCTGAAGACGCGCGCCCACTCCCATCGCGTCTTCAAGGTCATGACCCATCCCGGCAAGGCCGCAAAGCACCCGGGCAAGACGATCAAGGTGTTGAAGCCGGGCAAGCACGGTCGAGGTGGGAGATAGCCGAGGTCGACGCATCGGCTCGGCCGAAGTCGGTCAGGGAGCCGCGACCTCGAGCGTCACGTCGACGTCGAGTGGCCCATGCGTGCCGACCCACTCGAAGCTGCCATCGGCGCCAACGTGGGCAACGATTCCTTCGGGGCCGTCGGCGCAGATGGTGAAGCAGCTCGCTTTGTCGTCCTCGACGACGTAGCGCCCGCCCACGTAGACTACGTCGCCTTCTTTGACGGTCAGCGGCGGCCACACAAGGACCTGCACCCGCTGGTCGGTGTCGATCCCATCCGGGGGTGCGATGACTTCGGCAATCGCTGAGATGCTCTCGACCCCGCGACCGTCTGCCGACGGCGGACCGGCAAACACAACGAGCGGGACTGGCAACTCGGCGTCGCACTCCCCGAGCACGATCGACGGCCGTACGGTGCCTGGGCGCGGAGTACCGGACCAGATTGTCACGGCGTGAACGCGGGCCGGAAGTGACGGCGTGTCGATGCGCTGGGCCACTACGAGGCCAACCTCGCCGTCGAACGCAGTGCTGAGCTTGCTCGAAGTGCAGCCAGGATTGGCAGCGATCCGCTCGAAGACTGGCCGGCGGTAGTCGCTCTGCAGGTCACCACCGCCATCGGGGCTTTCGATATCGGTGGTCGTAGACGCATCGAAGCTCGACGAGTCCTGCGTGACGTCTGTCGTGGATGTGTCTGCGGAGGCAGCGGTATCCTCCGCACTCGGCGAGGTCGCCACGCTCGACTCTCCACAGCCGAGGACAATGACTCCCGCGTAGCCAAG
Source organism: Myxococcales bacterium (assembly GCA_018780435.1). Lineage (GTDB taxonomy): Bacteria > Myxococcota_A > UBA9042 > SXOO01. The sequence goes on along the minus strand of JADMJS010000778.1, from coordinate 8,054 downwards.
GGCAACCGAGACAAGACGTCGTCGTCTACGGTGCGTCATGAGAAGCGTGAAGCTTGCGGTCATGGCGATGACGAGCGCGAAGAGGACGCCTGACGGGGCGGATAAGGGCCCACGCCCCAACGGGAGATCGGGCCCAGCGACCCCGGCGCCTGAGGTGGGGTCCATACAGATCCCACATCCGTCGGCGGCACGCGTACACCTCTGTCCGTTCGGGCAGGTCGCTGTCTGGCCCTGACAGGGGGCACGGCACCGAGTCACGCCATCTCCCTCCATCACGCATGAACCGCTCGCACAGTCATCGGCCTGTGTGCAGGCCGCACCGTCGGCGGACGCTCCGGCAGGGGCGCAACGACCGACGAAGCAGCTCCCTTGGGCTCGCATGCATATGGTCCCGCTCGGGCAGGGGGCGAGGCCATCGAAAGCCCCGTCGATCACGCCGTCGGGCGCGCACGCGAGATGACAAACGCCGTCGTCACAACGCGCTCCACCCGCTGGACCTCATTCACGGGTATACACGATCACCGGTCAGCGAGTGAACGGGCAGACGTCACGCCACCGAACCTGAGGCCTCTCATCTCCTGTCGCGCCAGTCGCGTTGGCCGGCCCGGGCTGTCAAGAAGCACCACCACGTCCACTTTGAACTTCAACGAAGCCCGCCCGGTAGAGACTCTCCGACGCGTCGACCTCTACTCGGACGACCACAAGGCCCTCCGCCACGCCCCCTTGGAGCCGCGGCGTGTAGGTCGGCGCGGGACACTCCCGCGCCTCGGCGCACGAGGCAGACGAGGTCCTGCGGACGGAACCTCGGGCCCAGAAAGGTGACGACGCGGCCGCCGTCTGCGAGAGCTCTTCGGATGGCGCTGGGGAGCTTCGGGAGGGCGCCGCCGATGAAGACCGCGTCGACATCGGTGCTTGGGAGCGTGGTCGGGGCGCCGCTCACGACGTCGACTTGGGGCCAGTCCGAGAGACGGCGCCCGAGGGCGAGGCGGCCGAGGAGCGCGGGCGGGATCCAGGGAAGGGGAGGTAGCTGGGGATTTCGCCTTCGGTGGCCGGAGTAGGCGTCTTCTCGGTTAACATCGCCGTCGCGTCCGCCTCGCCCAGGACGGGCTCGGGCGCGACCGTGAGGAGGACATCGATGAGGCTCTCCGTGCGGAGGACGCCCGATTCGCGTAGCCGGCGGACGGCTTCTTCGCGGCGTCTCGCCGCGGGGCCGCGGACCATGAGGCCGATGGGGATGGTGGGCATGGCGACTCGAACGCGTCCTACCAGACTCGTGCCGACAGCGACTGGTGTGCAAGGTCCTCCTCAGCTGCTAGCCTCCGCCCATGGCTATCGCCTTTCAATCCCTGACGATCCGGAACTTCCGAGCCATCGAGCATCTGGAGCTCACGTTTCCGCCTGGCGAGGACGGGCACCTAGTCGTCATCGCGGGTGAAAACGGCTGCGGCAAGACCAGCGTGCTCGAAGCGCTCCTTGTCGCCCTTGGGCGAAGCGACCTCCTCCCGCCGGACCGCGCGCCCCTGGAGATGCAGAGCCGCTTCGGTAGCGGTGGGTTCGAGCTCACGCTGGAGCTGAGTGTCTCGGGCAATACCGAGGTGTTGGTCGCGACACCGCGGACCGAGGCATTGGCCGATGTCATGCGCCGGCAGACCCCCATCGAGCTTGCGGTCGCTGCCGCCTCAAACGAGGCGGGCCGAGACGAGCTCGCCTACTGGGCTCGTGTCCGCGCCCTGAATCCGCAGGCTGAGTACTTCTCGTCGCGTCGGGAACCCGAGCGCCTGGGTGAGACCCCGGACCCTCGGGGAGTCACTTCGTTGCGCGAGTCGAACCGAATCACAGAGTTGAAGCGCCGGCTCGTGAGCGCCTATTACCGACAGTTGCGGACGCGGGGAACGTATGACTCGAGTCGCGACGCGTTTCGGCGCATTTCAACGTTCCTGAACGAGTTCTCCGAACGGGATCGGTCCCTGGATGTGCTCCCAGTCTCGAGCGACCCCGGGTCGGGAGACGACGTAATCGTTCGCGAGGGGCCCGGAAGAGAAGTCCTCGACTACCCGAGCATCGCGGCGGCGCGTGAAGCGGCGGCACGTGGCGAGGGGGTGCCCACTCTGATCCCACTCGACCGGCTCAGCTCTGGCGAGCTCTCGATCTTGGCCTTCGCAGGTGCACTCGAGTTCCGCGACCGCCCCCCGGACCTCGTCGTCATCGACGAGCCAGAGCTCCATTTGCACGCTCAATGGCAGCGCTGGATCATACCGAAGCTGATGGCGTTGCGTCCGACCGCGACGTTCGCCGTGGCAACACACTCCCGCGACGTCGTTGGGTCGGTCATGAGCTCGCAGCGTTTCCTTCTCCGATCCGACTCGGGCCAAGCCGATGGCCGCTCCGGTGTCGACGATGTCGAGTCGCAACTCCAATGACCCACCGGCTCGTCCAAGCGCCGGAACCGCCGCTGAACCTGGCGGAGGTCATCCTCTATGTCGAAGACGACCTGACTCGACGCGTCCTCGAAGAGGTATGGGGTAGCCAATCGCGGCAAGTGAGGGTGGAAGTCGGCGGCAGTAGCGACGGCGTGCGGCACTTCGTGGCGAGACCGCAGTCTGGGTCGGTCCGCGTTCGCGGGCTCATCGATCGCGACTTCGGAGTGACCAATCGACCGGACTGGCGGGAGACGTCGTTGCTCGTGCTCGACGTGCATGAGTTCGAGAACCTCCTTCTGGACGAAAATGCGTGGGAGGCGTTTGGTGTCATAGGCTTCGTGAATCAGGCTAAAGCCGAAGCCAGCAAGCAGATCTACTGGTTGGACTAGAAGCTCGAGCCTTTAGTGGGTCGGGACCGCTTCGAGCGTTTCGATCAGCAAGTACCGCGGACGTCCACTGCCGACGCGTGTGACCATCACCTTGATGATGGTCGGTCGATGTAGCTCGCGGTTGAGTTCGTGCGGGTCGCTGACGCTCGGCGAGATCTTGCCGCGGATGACTTGCGACGATTCGGCCAGCTTGAACTCGAAGACACGGGCCTTGGGCAGCACACCTTGTAGCTCGCCGCGAAGCTCCTCCGGCTCCTCCCGAAGGTTCTCCTGGCTGAGTCGTTCGATGCCGGTGCGAACCTGACCAACGTCGGTGAACTCGACGATCGACTCGCCGAACTGGACGGTGCAAACGGCCTCGTTGTCCGCGAGCACCTCAAGGAAGGCGCGGACCTTGTCGAGGGCACGTCGATCGGCCTCGACCGCGGAGTCCGCGAGCTCGTCATCACTGCCCTGGGTTCCACGCAGGAGCGACTGCGTGCGATCGAGTGCCTGGGCTACTGCGCTCCCGTCACCGAGCGTGAGCTGGCCGATTCGGTGCTCTTCGAGCTCGAAGCCGAACGAGCCGAGCGCAGTGTTCGTGATCAGCAGTTGATGCTGATCGCGGTTTGGGATTGGCCCCATCGCGGCCAGCGGCGCAATGAGCGAGGCTGCCATGGCGGTCACGGACTCCGCGAAGCCGTTAACCGCCTTCATGCCGAACTCGGCGAAGATGCCGTGACTCCCGATCACCGGCCTGCCCTTGAACGTCAACCGCACCCGCGCCGGTTCCCGCTCGTCGGGCTTGGCCTGGCTCAATGCCCCGACGACGCTCTTCAAGCGGGCGTAGAGGCTCGCCAAGTCGAGTACGTCCTCCTGGGGCGTCTCCGCGATCATGCGCTCGATGGCGGTCTTCTCGCCGAGCAATTGGAGGTACTCGCTGCGGTTCACGGAAGACCTCCAGGGTTCGTGAGGCTCGCCAAAGTCGCCGCCGCCGCGGTGTCCTCGGTGGGGGCAAGGTCCACCTGCACGAACCCCTTCCAGAGCTGGTTTCGGCGGTGGGACCAGACGCTGTACCAGTAAGCGCTCTGCCGAGTGAGGCGCTCCGCATCCATGCCGAGATGCACGAGGTAGCCATCGACGCGAAACGTGCCTTTGACCGAGTCATGGTCGACGAGCGCAGGGAGCTTCGTCGCGAGTTGCATCTGCGAGACCCCGGCGGGAAGGCGATAGAAAGTAACCACGTCCAAGTCGTTGGGGGCGCGTCCCTCGAGCACCTCGACGTGCTCGAGGAAACTTCCGTCGAGCCACTGAAACCCTTGCACGACACCGCTCTCATGGAGCGCAGCACGATAGCGCAGAAACCCGTCGAGGACGGCTCGGCGCTCGGGGGTGCCGCTGAAGCGCAGCACGTAATCCGTGAGCGAGACGACGTAAGGTGATCGCTCCGGGGACACCGGGTGCGACGCGTTGATCGGAGGGAGCACGCCATCGGCGGTCCAAGCGGGAATGGCGACCGTACTCATCCCGCGTGGCCTCGAGCCGACTTGGTGTGGTCGCAACTCGCCAGAGCCCGCAGGGCGATTGCGTAGAAGCCAGTGTCGTCGCCATTGACATGGCTTCGGATGAGCGCTTCGAGCTGGTCCGCAGTAGCCATGATGTCCTTCCTTGTACCCCCGGCCCTCGACCCATCGGAAGCGCGCAGCCTCGCGAGATTCTGCCCTAGAAGTCAAGACGTTGCACGTTCCGCGGAATCGTCGGGCGAGGCCAGCAGGTGAACGTTGAGCGCATGGCTCGTGGGGTTCGGCTCACGAGACGGACTTCCGCGTTCGAGAAAAGGAAGCGCGCGGGCAACCGGCTGCACCCGTTGCGCTTGATGAAGTAGTCGGCCACCACAAATCGCGGAGTCTTGTCGAAGTCGTCCTCCTTCGGCGACTTGTTCCCAGCTTAGCTGGTCCTGCATACTGCTGCGCCTGGACATCCACACGATGGTCGGGCTCCTTGCCGCGACATTTCCAGGGCGGGAAGAGCTGAGCGGGGGGCTGGACGCCGACGACACTCGCCGCCTTGATACCGACGGGAGGCTGATTTGGGCGCATTCTTCACAAACCTGCAGGTGGCGGTGGGGCCCAATCGGATTGAGGCCGTGCGCGCGGTGCTCGACGCCGACGCCGGACGTGACGGGATGGTCCCGACGAGCGCCGGCGAGAAGGCCGACCGGAGCGTGATCGTTGTCACGGGAGCGACGTGGCTCTCCGTGTACGACGAGGCTTCGGAGTCACAGGACAAAGGAGTGCTCGATCGTGTCGGCAAGGCGCTGTCTAAGGCGCTGGCCGCGCCTGTATTCTCGGTGCTGATCCACGACTCCGACCTGCTCAGGCTGGCCCTTTACGAAGGCGGCAAACGCACCGACACCTTCGAGAGCGACCCTGCCGGCGCCTCCGGCAAGCGCGGAGGGTCCGAGAAGCACGCGGCAGCTTGGCGACACCTTGCGACCGGCGGGTCGGACGACGCGCTCTCCTCCGTGTTCGGCGGCGGCGAACTGTTCGCGGAAGCAGCGCTGCCCATGCTTGCCCTGGCGCTCGGGGTCGACGAGGGTCGGCTGAACCAGGGGCAGCGCTACCTCGCCGAGGGCTCCTCTGGACCTCTTCCTGACGGCTCGATCGTGCTCGGGTGGCGCGCGAATCAGCGCCCGGCGTGGGACGTGCCCGCCGAGGGTCCGCCGTGCCTTGAGACTACGTGGCAGCAGGCCGAGCGCGTATGGGGGTTGCCACGAGCCGAGGTCACGTCGTACCCGGAAATGGCCGCTCTGGGCTGTCGCGTGCAGGTCAGCGTGACCACGATGAACGCGGGCGGCGCAAGCAAGGGCCTGGTCGTCGAGGTCTGCAGCGACGACTTGGTCGAGTGGCGGAAAGTGCAGGTAGTGCTCGGCAGACCGCAGAGAGAGAAGTGGATCGAGCGGCCGCTGGCGCGCGAGGGCGACGCCTGGGTAGCGCGGTTCCCCGACGCGGATCTGCCCCCGGGACAGGCGAGCCACGACGTACCCATGTCGAGTGCCGCGATGATGAAGGCGATGCACGCAAGGTCCGCGACCCAGGTGCACGTCAACGTCATCGGGATCGGCACTCGCGTGGGGCACGCGGCTGTCACCATTCGCCTCACCCCAACCGTGGGCACGGGGACGTCGGAGCGGCTCGAAGTCGACATCCGGAGCACCAAGGGACGCCCGCTGCGCGCACCCGCCGACGTGCACCCGAAGGAGCTCGGCGCCTTGTCGGATCGCTCGCGGCTCGTCGCGCTCGTCGTGCTCGAGCCCGCGGCGCTGGCCCGCGCCGACGAAGCTCTGGCGGCCATCGCCTCGGCCTTCCCCGTCGCCGGCAAGGTGCGAACGACGAACTTCGACGGGACGCCGCGCACGATAGGAGTTCTCTCAACGAGATCAGCCCCAAGGACGTCGACCGGGGCCGCAAAGGGCTTCTTCGCTGGGAAGCGGTGGCGCGATCTGCTCGACGCCGCCTGCGCGGGCGCGAGCCTGCTGCAGGCCGAGTGGGTCACTGATGCGAAGTCCATGGACCGGAGCGCCGAGGTATTCATAGGCGCCGGCATCATCCCGCCTCCCGACTCCGTACCCGCCGTCACGCTTGGCGTCCGCGGGGCCTCGGCCGACGCCGAGAGTGCCCTCGTCGCCGCGATCGATGTCCTCGCCCGCGACGGCGTCGTCTTGCAGGCGTTCGTCACCCGATGGGGGGAGACCCCGGCCGTCGACGAGACCCCCTACGAAACGGCGTGCGGCGTTAGAGGCCTGTGCACGACGCAGCGCGAGTGGGCAACACGGTGGCTTCGTGGCCTCGGCCCTGGCTGGCTGTGGCTCGGCCGTGACCTCCGCGCTCACGTCGACGCTGCGGCCCTCTCGCCGACCGTCCTGGGAGACAGCCTGCGCATCGAGATTGCCGACGTGTTCGCTGCCGAGAATGCCCTCGCCCCCGTCCTCCCTGCCGCAGAGGACTGGAAAGCCGCCACCCTGCGCAGCTAGGGGCACTGACTTCGTCGCGCTGGGGGCCGTCAACGCTACCACTCGGATGACACAAGCTCTTGAGACGGTGTTGTGATTGACCACCCGAGTGATTCGCCTCGTAGAGAGCCTCTCGGTGCTGTCGCGACCGAGTTGAGAATGGGGTCGTTCTCGACCGGTGCTCGCGCTGCACGGGCCGACACGAAAGTCAGCCCATGCGGCACCGCCACTGCTCGTACGCCGCCAGGAGGTCCGGCGCGACCTCCGCGAGCACGACGGCGCCGTAGGCGACGGCAGCGTCTTCGAGCGCACGGTGAACCGCGTAACCAGCTGTACCGAATCGGGTTTCGCGCGGGATGCTCGGGTGCGCGACCTCCCGGTCGGTGACCGCGTGGCACTCCTCGTGGAGGATCTGCATCAGGGCGTGGTCTTCGGGTTGGTTCAGGTCCACCGCCACGCGGCGCTCGCCTTGGATCGTGGCGGCACGACCATGACGGCCCAGGGCGGCGACGTGCAGAAGTGTGAGCGGCGGTGGGGGCTCGGCGTAGAGGGTGTGGCGCAGCGTGTCGAGGCGCGGCAGGAAGGACGGCGTAAGGCACGTCTGCGGTGTGATTGTCGCCAGCTCGTCCTGAGTTGATGCGAGGATGGCCGTCCGGAGCGGCGATTCCCGCATCGTCTCAACGGCTTGAATGAGCGCGTCGGTGGTCTCGTGTGCGAGCCCGAGCCACTGAAGCTGAATGGCCTGCGGGTCCTGTCGGTAGGCCGCGAGCAGCGCCTGGGTCCATGGGCGCGCATGTGCGCCACTGTAAATCGAAGCGGCGTCTCGCCCGAGGTCGAGGCGGGCCAGAACGCGGTACATGAGCTCCGTGCTCGGCCACCACGCGACTCTCGTCACGCGGCCAGCCAGCCGCCCGGGCCTGCGAGGACCGGGGCTCGACCTCGGGCGAGGCGGCGTTCGTCGACCGTGTCGCCTCGGCGGACGAGGCAGACGAGGTCCTGCGGTCGGAACCTCGGGCCCAGGAAGGTGACGACGCGGCCGCCGTCCGCGAGTGCTTTTCGGATGGCGCTCGGGAGCTTCGGGAGTGCGCCGCCGATGAAGACTGCGTCGACGTCGGTGCTTGGGAGCGTGGTCGGGGCGCCGCTCACGACCTCGATCTGGGGCCAATCCGAGAGACGGCGCCCGAGGGCGAGACGGCCGAGGAGCGAGCCCGGGCTCACCGCGATGACGCGGCCGGCCTGGCCGACCAGCGTCGC
>JADMJS010000356.1 GCA_018780435.1 Myxococcales bacterium | reverse complement strand
GCCGTGACCGACTTCTTCCTCGAAGCCCACCCGCGCTTCGACGTCGTCGGGATCTTGCTCTTCGGCTACGAAGCGGCGCTCCTGATGATGAGTCTCCTCTTGCGAGAAGCCGAAGAACCGTACCGTCGTTTGTGGGCGCTTCGCCCGACGGACGCCCTGGTCAAACGTGACGGCAACGTCTACCGCGTTCGAATCGAAGACGTCACACCGGAGGACCGCCTCGTCGTGGAGACCGGCGCCACCGTACCCGTCGATGGGACGGTACAGTGCGTCGCCTCCGAGGTGCCGGCGGTCGTCGACTCGACGGAGCTGCTCGGGATTGGCGGCGACGACGACCCGAATGACCAGGTCACGGGCGAACGCGTCCGAATCGGCGACCGAGTCCTCGCGGGCAGCGTCGTCTCGCGCGGAAAGATCGTCATCGAACCGCTCGGCCGAGAACAATCGCTCCTCTATCGCCTCCTCCGCACCATTGAAATCGGTGATGAACGTGGCCCCGGAGGCACGAGCGGCCGCGGGCTCGACTGGGGCCGCCTCGCGACCTCCCTGCTGCCGATGCCGATCGTACGCGCTCGGGAGCGGCTGGAAGCCCGCTACGGCACCCTCGGTGCCCGACACGCGCGCTTCGTCGTCATTGGCCTGCTCGCGTCCACAGCGACTCTCATCACGTGGCTGACGCGTAGCCACGGTCAATTCGGCGCGATCTACCCCCTCTTCGCGCCCGCGATCGCGATCGCCGTGTTGGCCGGCGCCTGGGTGATGGCGTGGGGGCCGATCTTGGCGACCGTGTCGGCGCTGGGTTCGGCCTCACGGCGCGGCGTCCTTTTCCGTGATGCCGCGGCGCTCGACGCCATTCTCGACCTCGATCTGGTGGTCTTCGCGTCCGAAGGCACACTCACCGAAGGCGAGCCGGCCGTTCAGCGCCTCGTCTGCCATGACGCCACCATCCCCGAAGCGACCGTGCTCTCGTTCCTCCTCGCAGCGATGGTCGAGTCTGAAGAACCTATCGCGGACTCCATCCGAGAGTACGCCGCCAGCCGCGGACTCGACGCCCGAGGGGATTCGCCGCCGCCGGGTTACGCGGCGCGATCATTCCGACACCTCCCCGGGCAAGGCGTGATCGTCGTCGTCGACTCGGGCGAAGGTGGGCAGGAGGTGCTGGTCGGGCGCGCGAGCCTACTCGAGGCGAAGAGCGTCTCGTCCGCGGGGCTCGCGGCACCACTCGCCTCGGAGAGCGACTGGGTGCATCTCGCCGTGAACGGCAAGGTCCTCGCGTCCCTACACATCCACGACTCCATAAGGCCTGAATGTACTCGCGCGGGAAAGATCGCCCGCAGTCAGGGCCGCGCTGTGGCGCTCCTCGAGACGAGCGGCGGGCAGGGACGTGCCGCGGAGCAGCTCGGTTGTTCGAAGACGCGACCGCTCACAGTGTGCGGCGGCCCTGAAGATCACGCGGCGTTCGTCTCCGGTGAGGTCACAGCCGGACGTCGAGTCGGGGTGGTCGGCCGCCTCGATGGCGATCGTTTGGCACTCGAGGACGCGACGATGCGAATCGGGATCCTGCCGAAGTCGGGCGTGATCGACGACGCGGCGGACGTCTTGCTGCTGAAACCCGGCGTACAGGGCTTCATCACCGCAGTGAGAGCCGCCCGCAGCGCCCGTTTCGGTTCGCGCATTTCGGCTGTCGCTGGCGTCGTCGGCCTACTGGCTGGAATCCCCGCGGCGCTCGGCTATCTCGATCCGGCGGGTGCCGCGATGGTGTCGCTCGGTCTGCTCGTCGTCACTGGGTTGATCGTCCGAGTGCGCTCTCGGTGGTTGGACTAGGTCCGAGAGCACATACTGAACATACTGTCAGTCCTCTTCCGGGATCGGCTCCGCTTGGACTGCAGGTGCCGACGGCGGCGCGACCGGGGCTGCCGGCGCAGACACGGGCGCCGCCACGGGCACGGGGGCTGCACCGAAGCAGACGTCGCCGGACTCGATATTGGCGAGCTCCGAGAGGCACTCGGCCCGGCGGCGATCCTGAACCTTCATGCACTTCGCAGTACACGCCTCGCGATTCACGCGGCGCTGGTCGGCGAGCAGGTCGTCGGCCTTACTCTTCGCTTCGGAGTTCAACTGGTCGTAGCCGATGGGCTCGAGGAAACGCAGTCGAGCCCAATTCCCGCAGGCATCGGAGCAGAGGACGTCCATCGACCGCTCGGGCTTCTCCGGGACGGCGTCGACCTCGGCTGGCGAACCCGGCACACCCGACGTCACGAGCGGGACCGGCTCGACGGCCTCCTCCGGCACGCGACGGCAGCCGACGATCGCGCTCGTCAGCGCCAGCGCGACGGCAGTGCCGCCGAGCGCTCTCCGCATCAGGCTACTGTTCGTATGTGCAGTGGCACTCATTATTGGCTCCCCTGAACTGGCGTGGGCGTGCCGTCCCTCTCACCGAGAGAGTCGATCGCCTCGTATCCCCAAGGTCGAGGCTTAACACGGGCTCACAAAACCAGAAAGAAAGTCACCCAGACGCGCGCCGGGTTTTGTGCAGGCGCCCTCGGGTGGGGCGCCCAGTGTAGCGCCCAGCGTGGCGAGGAGGAGCGGTCGGCCGTCAGGTGCCTTTCTTGCGCGGCGATTCAACGAGGTGGCCGATGTCTTCGCCGGCCAGAAAGCGGTCGGCGAGCTCTTCGAGCTTCAGGTTCTTCTCCCAGCCGCGCGCCCTGACCACGAACTCACCGAAGGGGATGGTGCCCCAGTCGATCGGGAGTGTGACTTCGCGAGACTCGCGGAAGTAGCGCTCGAAGAAGTAACCGACAAAGTCGACCAGCACGTCGCGCGCTTCGTCGTTCTTGAGCTTCGGGTTCTCGCTCACGAGGAGCGCTACCTCGACCGGCAGGTGCAGCGATTTGTCGGCGTTTTCGAAGACCACCGTCATGGTCCACGCGTCCTCCTCGACCTCGTGCGACTGCACTCGAAAGCCTTCGCCGTGTCTGATGAAGCGGCCGTGCCGCCGAGTCAGCTCCTCAAGCATCTTGAACTCGAACTCCTCGGTCATGAGCTCAGGGGCTGTCACGATCGCGCTCTCTCCACATCTCCGAAGTTGCCGGCGGTGGCCCTCCACCTCCTAGCGTTCCCTTCGTCCTCGTCGCATCATGGTTTTCGGTCCCGAGTGCGTCAACCTCTCGTGACGCTCTCAGGCTCATTGCCTAGTCCCGGGTCCCTGCGAGCTCCCATGCCCTCTCCTTCGACGATGCTCCCCGCGCCACCCACGACCCTCATCCTCGGGGGCGGCTTCACCGGAGTCGCGCTGATTCGCCACCTGGTCTCGTGCGCCTTGCCCGTCACCGCGACGTCGACCTCGGAGGCGGGCGCCCAGACGCTCACGGGCCTCGGCGCCGCCGGCGTGGTGTGGCGGGCGCCGGCCCCGGGGAACACGGCGTCGCTCCCGGTCGACGCCGATCGCGTCATCATCCTCTTTCCACCCAAGGACACCGACTCGGAGGCCCTCGCGAGCGCGCTGCGCCGGCCGGAAGGCGCCCCGCAGCGCCGGGTCGTGTATTGCAGCTCGACGTCGGTCTACGGCGATCGCAGCGGCGGCGAGGTCACGGAGACGACGCCGGCGAGCCCCGACAGCCCATGGGGACTCCAGCGCGCCCTCGCCGAAGACGCCTTTCGCGCCGTCGGGGCCGTCATCGTCCGCGCTGCCGGGATCTACGGCCCCGGACGCAACCTAATCGAGCGCCATCGCGCCGGCCAGATGCGAAACGCGGGCGACCGCTCTCGGCGCGTGAACCTCATCCACGTCGATGACCTCGCCGCGATCCTGCTCGCAGCACTCGAAAACGGCATCCCCGGCGAGAACCTCGTCGCCGCCACAGGCGCGCCCGTCCCGTGGGAGGCCATGGCAGCCATCGCCGTCGCTCGGACCGGCTTACCCTTGCCGCCGGAGAGCCCGGTCCCCGCCGATCCGAACCTCGCGAGCTTCTACAAGGAGTCGAAGTGGTGCCGCCCGACGGCCTTCGAGCGGCTCGGGGTCACTCTGAGCCACCCGGACTCGCTCGCAGCGCTCTTAGCGATGCCGCTCGGGACCTGAGCCCCCCTCAAGATCAACCGGGCAGCGACGCGGACTCCAGCGGATACATGGCCGTTTTGTAGGCGTCCTCAGCATGCGCCACGAGCCAGCGGCCTTCCACCCCGGTCTTCCCCCCGAGCTCGACGACCAGCTCCTCCACGATCTCGCGGTCGTCCCGCGCCAGCCCGTCGAGCCGTCTCGCCAACTTGCCCTCCCCGAGCAGGAGGTCGCGCATCGCTTCCGCTCGGAGGGCGCGCCGGGAGAGCGCGCGACGAGTCGTAAGCCGACGCGGCTGGCTCACGAGCGTCCACACGGCGAGCGCGGCCGACGAGACCAGCGGCACCCAGCCGGCCACCAATTCGAAGATCCCAAATGATACCGCGACGATGACCGCCACGGACACGCCGAGGTTCACGCCCAGGAGCCCGAGCATGAGGCGATCCTGCGTGGCCGCGGCGGCGCGCCGAGCCACGTCGTCGACGGCGGCCGAGGCCACACGCGCCTGCGCAGCGCTTTGTTCCGCCTCGCTCCGTAACGAGGGGAGCCCCGGGAAGGTGTACCAGACGAACCCGTCTTCATGCTCGACGCCGCCGCCGTGCTGAAACGCGAGGCGAGCCGCCTCGGCTCGAGCCTCCAGGAGCTCGTGGCCGAAGACCGCGATGAGGTCGAGCGGCGTCAACGTGCGGCCACGAAGCCGTGCGGCGTCGAGCGCGACCTTGTCGGCGTCCCAGCGCGCGGCGGTGAAGAGCTCCGGCCCGAAGAAGAAGGCCTGAAGGCGGGTGAGGAGCGGGAGCGAGGCCGGGCCCGCGGCCTCAGGGCGCCCGCGCCACAGCGCGCCAAGCCACCGCAGGACCGAGGCCTGGCCGGTCATGATCGCCGTCCCGAGCGTCAAGGTCGGAAGGTAGATGAGCGCATAGAGCGCAAAAGCGCCGAAGAGGAGCGCACGCCCAAGTCGAAAGTCGCGGCGTTCGGGAAAGGACGGCGCCACACCGGTGTCGAGAACGATCGCGAAGTCACCGCCGCGGCCGACCTCGACGTGGCCGGGCTGTATCGTGAAGAGCTGACCGAGTGCGAGCACGAGATCGTCGAGCGGCATCCCGGTGCTCGCTTCGAGCTGCGGGAGCGTGGCAGCGCCGCCGCGCTTCAGGAGCTCGTCCCGAACGCGCTCCCACGGAAGGACGGGTACGGCGGACGCGGCCTCCCCAGCCCCTCCCGTCGGCGAGCGTGTCCCGCTCAACGCGAGGGCGTCCCGGGCGCGACCAACACGCCGACCAGCTCGAGCGACACGAGGCACCCATTCGGGATGACGGGGCACGTGTCGGTCGGCGACGTCACCCCACTCAGAGTCACGTTGGCGGCGACGTCCACACCCGCAGCCGATGGCGTGACGTCCACATCGATCACGAGATCGGCGGTGCAGTCCGGCGAGCTCGCGAGGCCGAGGAGGACGTCGTCGATGGCGCCGCCATGAATGACGAGGGCACCGGCGTCGCCTGCTTCCCACGTCACCGGCATCGCCGAGAAGGGCGCTTCGAGCTCGATCACGCCGCTGGCCGGCAAGGCGTCGCCGCCCGGCAAGGTGGTCTGGTTCTGGAGGGCGTAGGGTTCTGCGCCGCCGTTGGGCTTGAACACGAGCTCGAGCGCCCCTTCGAGGCAGCCATCCTGCGCCGTGACGACGCTCAACTGATAGACGCCACCGGCGACCTCGCCCGGCGCCGTCGTGATGGCGTCGTCGCCCGAGGAGGCCGCCACGACGCTCGTGCTCTCACCGCAGGACGTGGTGACGACGCCGGCAGCGAGGAGGAGGACGACGTGACCACGCGGCGCTGGGGCGCGCCTCGGTTCAAGCAGAAAAAGGGGGGTGCGGCCGTTCATAGTGGCCGAGAGTGTCAAATCGGCTTCGACCCGTCGAGCATGCCGCACGCGGCCTGGATGTCGCGGCCTTTGGGCTCGCGGACGTTGGTCTGGATGCCGGCCTTCATGAGCTTGTCGACGAAGTAGAGGATGCGGTCCGGCTCAGGCGAGCGGTAGCGCGACCCCGGGTACGGGTTGAAGGGGATGAGGTTCACCTTGGCCTTCACGCCCTCGAGGACCTTTGGGAGCCGCATGGCGTCTTCGTTCGTGTCGTTCACGCCACCGAGCATGACGTACTCGACGAAGATGCGGCGCCGCGCCGTGAGTGGCACCGTGCGCAGGGTCTCCATCAAGACGGCGATCGGGAACTTGCGGTTGATCGGCATGAGCACGTTGCGCTGTTCGTCCGTCGTGGCGTTGAGACTGACGGCGATGTTGACCGGCGTCGTGCGCGCAAAGTCGTGAATACGCGGGACTAGGCCGACCGTCGACACGGTGATGCGCCGTTGCCCGAACGCTTGGCCCCTCGGCTCGAGCAGGAGTCCGATGGCCGTCGTGACGTTCTGGAAGTTGTCGAGCGGCTCCCCCATGCCCATGAACACGAGGTTGGCGACGTCGACCTTCTCCGGCTCGGAGCCCGGCGCCCGCTTTTTGTAGAGCTGCGTCTCGCTGCCGAGGAGCCGGCGTGCGATGTAGACCTGATCGATGATCTCGGAGACCGTGAGGTTCTTCCGGCGGCTCATCTCGGCGGTCGCGCAAAAGTCGCAACCCATCTTGCAGCCGACCTGGCTCGAGACGCACTGCGTCCACCGGTTCTTGCCCATAGGAATGACGACGGTCTCGAGGCGCTCGCCCGCCGCCGTGCGCAAGATGATCTTCCGAGTACCGTCAAGGCTCTCGATGACGTTGTCGATCTCGAGCCCCCCGAGGGTGACCTCGTCGGGGTTGCGCAATTCGCGCGGCAAGTTCGACATCTCATCGAGTGAGGTCGCGCACTTCTCGTGGAGCCACCGGAAGAGCTGCTCGGCCCGATATCGCTTGTGCCCCCGAGAGAGGACCCACTCCGTGAGCGCCGCTTGAGAGAGCCCTTTGATGTCGAGCGGTTCGCTGGGCGTGCTGCTGCCAGAGACATTGGGGGCGGATGCGGGCGGTGTGGGAAGGTCGGACACAGGCGATGCAGTCGTGGTCATAGCGTCCGCTAACCTATCTGGCGTCCGCTCGAAGGCAAGGCAAAACCCTGCTCGCGGCAGGAATGAGGCCGTGCCAACACGGGTTCCCGATGGCGTGCACCCCCGCCGCACCGTCGTGAACACGTTTCAGGTCGAAAAACACGTTATAGGCGGCTGTTGAAACCTTGACCCACCCCGAAGGCCACCTCTATACGCCGCCCCTTATGTCGAACCCGCCTCTCCCCATCAGCTCTCCACTCGGAGCTCCCGCGCCCAACTCGTCCGAGGACCGGAAGGACGCCCATCTCCGGATTTGCCTCGACGAAGCGATCGAGCGGCCGGGCGTGACGAACGGCTTCGAGCGATATCGCTTCGAGCACGACGCCTTTCCGGAGCTCGATCGAGACGCCGTGGACCTCACCACGACCGTCTTTGGCAAGAGGCTCTCGGCGCCGCTCATGATCGGCGCGATGACGGGCGGCACGAAGCGGGCCGGCGAGCTCAATCAGATCCTCGCGCGCGCCGCCCAAGCGACCGGCGTCGCCATGGCGCTCGGGTCGCAGCGCAAGATGCTGGAATCGCCCGAGATCGGGTGGACCTTCCAGGTTCGCGACGTGGCCCCTGACATCCTGCTCATGGGTAACGTCGGCGCCGTACAGCTCAACTACGGCGTGACCGCCGCCGACGTCCGGCACCTCGCACAGACGGTCGGCGCCGACATGTTCGCGTTCCACCTGAACGCGCTCCAAGAGGCCATTCAGCCGGAAGGGGACTGCAACTTCACCGGGCTCATCGACGCGCTGAGCCACGTCATCCCGGAGATCCCCATCCCGGTCGTTCTGAAGGAAGTGGGTGCCGGCTTCTCGCGCAAGACCATCCGCAAGATCAAGCACTTGCCTTTCGCGGGCCTCGAGACGGCCGGCGTGGGCGGGACGAGCTGGTCCAAGATCGAGACCTTCCGCACCGACTCGTGGGTGCAGCA